>NZ_JAMPNV010000011.1:0-343528 GCF_028479565.1 Providencia sp. PROV202
CAATTGCCCGAGTTAAGGCAAAGAAAGCCGCTGCTCAGCGATCTACAGAACCGCAATCAAATGAACAAACCACCACAGAGTAAGTGATAAACAGATGAAATTTAGACCGCTTGATAGCAAAGCACGCCGTTTAAAAATTGCTAGCGCCCCATTTACTCATGATAACCAAAGCACCAGTCAGGTCATGTTTTGGGTTCTGCTTGCCGCAATCCCCGGTATTGCAGTACAAACCTATTTTTTTGGCGTCGGAACCTTATACCAAATCGCCATTGCGATGGTCACGGCTGCAGTAACGGAAGCCATCTCCATCCGCTTACGCCAGCAGCCTGTGCTGCCTGTTTTGAAAGATAATTCCGCAATTGTGACGGCGTTATTACTGGGTGTGAGCTTACCGCCACTATCACCTTGGTGGCTGATTGTGTTGGGCACTGTATTTGCCATTATTATTGCTAAGCAATGCTACGGCGGCTTGGGGCAGAATCCATTTAACCCTGCCATGGTCGGTTATGTAGTGTTGCTGATTTCATTCCCAGTGCAAATGACTAACTGGTTGCCACCTCAAGAATTGCAACAGCTGCATATTTCTGGCTTTGATAGCTTGATGGTGATCTTTAGCGGACATACCTCGACAGGGATAACTCTGGATCAATTACGTACCGGTATTGATGGTATGAGCCAAGCGACTCCGTTAGATAGCTTTAAAACGGGTTTACTCACACATTCTATTTCCGATGTACTACAGCAACCAATCCTGCAAGGCTCTTTAGCCGGTATCGGTTGGCAGTGGGTGAACCTTGCCTATCTAGCAGGCGGATTAATTATGTTAAGTCGTCGCATTATTAGCTGGCATATTCCCGTAGCATTTATTGGTACCTTAGCCCTGCTCGCTGTGGTTAGCTGGTTAATTGACGATAGCCGCTATTCTCCGCCATTAATCCAACTATTGTCAGGTGCGACAATGTTGGGTGCATTCTTTATTGCAACCGACCCAGTCACTGCATCAACAACGCCAAAAGGACGAATTATTTTTGGTGTGTTAATCGGCTTCTTAGTGTGGGTGATCCGCGTTTATGGCGGGTATCCTGATGCCGTGGCCTTTGCTGTCTTGCTTGCCAATATCACTGTACCGTTAATCGACCACTATACGCAGCCTCGTGCGTATGGGCATAAGTAAGGAGCCAGCATGTTAAATACAATGCGCCGTCATGGCACAATCTTGGCTCTGTTTGCTGCGGGAACAACTGCACTGAGCGCCGCTGTATATACGCTAACGAAAGATATCATTGCGGAACAAGCCGCCATTGTGCAGAAAAAATTGCTCGACCAAGTGGTACCTGAATCCTTATATGACAATGAACTCGCCAAAGAGTGCTATTTGGTCACCAATGAAGCTATACTGGGAAATAAACTCCCTAGACACCTGTATATTGCCCGTAAGGATGGTCAACCTGTTGCTGCCGCTTTAGAAAGCACGGCTCCCGATGGTTATTCCGGCGCGATCCACTTGTTAGTCGGTGCGGATTTTAAAGGCAATGTTTTGGGTGTACGAGTCACTGAACACCATGAAACACCGGGGCTTGGGGATAAAATCGAAACCCGTATTTCCGATTGGATCACCCATTTTACAGGCAAAAAGTTAGAGTCTGCGCAAGACCCTCATTGGGCTGTGAAAAAAGATGGTGGTGATTTTGACCAATTTACAGGCGCCACGATTACGCCTCGTGCGGTCGTCAATGCCACAAAACGTACCGCTGCGTTTATTCAAACGGTGCCTGAAGAATTAGCAAATTACCCAATTTGTGGGGATGAATAATGAGTAGCGAAACTAAAGAATTATTTTCACAAGGGTTATGGAAAAATAACTCTGCATTGGTACAACTACTGGGTTTATGCCCATTATTAGCAGTATCATCTACAGCGACTAACGCATTAGGTCTGGGGCTAGCAACGACCCTCGTTCTCGTCTGCACTAACGTCGCGGTATCCGCATTTCGTCGCTGGGTTCCTGCTGAAATCCGTATTCCTATTTACGTGATGATTATTGCCTCTGTTGTAAGTGCCGTACAAATGCTGATCAACGCCTATGCGTTTGGTTTGTATGAATCGCTGGGGATCTTTATTCCGCTGATTGTCACAAACTGTATCGTGATTGGCCGCGCTGAAGCTTATGCCTCTCGCAACCCCGTTCCTTTATCTGCCGTCGATGGTTTGGCGATGGGATTGGGAGCAACAGCTGCACTGTTTGTACTGGGTGCAATGCGTGAAATTCTCGGTAATGGCACTTTGTTCAATGGCGCGGACCTACTGTTAGGTTCATGGGCAAAATCGTTACGTGTGGAAGTCTTACACCTTGACTCACCTTTTTTACTCGCTATGCTGCCACCGGGCGCGTTTATTGGCTTAGCCTTAATGCTAGCCGGTAAATACCTTATCGATGAAAAAATGAAAAAGCGCGCAGCGCTAAAATCAGGTCAGCAACCAGCTCGTGAATACCAAAAAGAACAAGGTTGTGGCACTCATATTTCTTAAATTTGAAGCTTTGTGAGCAATGAATAAAACTAAACGAATCGAAATTCTCACTCGCCTGCGCGATAACAATCCTCATCCTACAACGGAGCTAGAATTTAGCTCCCCTTTTGAATTACTCATTTCGGTGCTGCTGTCTGCACAAGCCACCGATGTCAGCGTCAACAAAGCGACGGCAAAACTTTATCCGGTCGCCAATACGCCAGAGCAGATGGTCGCCCTCGGTGTTGATGGCATCAAAGAGTATATTAAAACCATTGGGTTATTTAATACTAAAGCCGAAAGCGTCTATAAAACCTGTCAGATTCTGATTGAAAAGCATCATAGCCAAGTCCCTGAAAACCGCGAGGCATTAGAAGCCTTGCCGGGTGTTGGGCGTAAAACGGCAAACGTTGTACTCAATACCGCATTTGGCTGGCCGACCATTGCCGTCGATACCCATATCTTCCGCGTGTGTAATCGCACCAAGTTTGCTCCCGGCAAAGATGTTGTGGAAGTCGAGGAAAAACTATTAAAAGTGGTTCCTGCTGAATTTAAAGTCGACTGCCACCACTGGTTTATTCTCCATGGTCGTTATACATGTATCGCCCGCAAACCACGCTGTGGATCTTGCATCATTGAAGATCTTTGCGAATTTAAAGATAAAATTTACCCTGAAAATTAATCAACTTAGCCCAAGATGCGAATTTCCACACAGTTATAAAGTCATTCGCATTTTTTTCTTGCTCTAAGACTTTGTCTTACGCAACAATAGAGCCAAACTCAACATCAAATAAACGGTAAGTATGTTTCAAGACAACCCATTATTAGCGCAACTCAAACAAACGTTGCACGCCAAAACACCTCGCGTCGAAGGTCTGGTGAAAAGCACTGAAAAAGGCTTTGGCTTTTTAGAAGTCGATGGACAAAAAAGCTATTTCATTCCACCTCCGCAAATGAAAAAAGTGATGCACGGGGATAGAATTTCTGCTGCTGTTCATACGGATAAAGACCGTGAATTTGCTGAGCCTGAAGAGCTTATCGAGCCATTCCTTAACCGTTTTGTTGGTAAAATTCAGAAGAAAGATAACGACAATCGCCTGTTCGTTATTCCCGATCATCCACTGCTAAAAGATGCCATTTCTTGTCGCCCAATCAATGGTATCACTCATGAATTTAAGCAAGGTGACTGGGTTGTCGCAGAAATGCGTCGCCATCCATTAAAAGGCGACAAAGGTTTCTACGCAGAAATTACAGAATATATTACCTTCGGTGATGACCATTTCGCACCGTGGTGGGTAACGTTACGCCGTCACCAATTAGATCGCGCTGAGCCTGCAATGGTGGAAAGTGAGCGTGATGATGAAGGCTTAGAACGTATTGATTTAACTGACCTTCACTTTGTCACCATCGACAGTGCAAGCACTGAAGATATGGATGATGCGCTGTATATCGAGAAAACGGCTGAAGACAACCTGAAACTGTATATCGCGATTGCCGACCCAACCAGTTATATCAAAGAAGGCAGTGAGTTAGATAAACTAGCATTAGCCCGTTCATTCACTAACTACCTGCCAGGCTTCAACATTCCAATGTTGCCACGCCAGTTGTCTGATGATTTATGTTCACTGCGTCCAAATGCTCGTCGCCCTGCTCTGGTTTGCGTTACGCAAATCCTGCGAGACGGCTCAATTGATAGCAATATTGAATTCTTTAGTGCGTGGGTCGAGTCCAAAACTAAGCTGGTTTATGACGAAGTTTCTGATTGGTTAGAAGAAACCGGTTCTTGGAAACCACAGTCTGACGCCGACACTCAGCAAATCCTGCTATTAAAAGAGATGGCAGATAAGCGCTTACAATGGCGCCATAATAATGCCTTAGTCTTCAAAGACAGACCGGATTACCGCTTTGTTTTAGACGAAAATGGCAACGTGGTGGATATCGTCTCAGAAAGCCGTCGTACCGCAAACCGCATTGTTGAAGAAGCGATGATCACTGCTAACTTATGTGCGGCTAACGTACTAAAAAATAAATTAGGTTTCGGTGTGTTTAACGTCCATATGGGCTTTGAACCACTGCAAATCGAGCAAGTGGTTCAGACCTTGAAAGATAATGGCATCGAAGCAAAAGGCGAAGAGCTATTAACCCTTGAAGGCTTCCGTCAATTACGCCGCCTCTTGGATTCACAGCCAACTCAATTCTTAGACAGCCGTATTCGCCGCTTCCAAACCTTTGCGGAAGTCAAAGCGGATCCAGGCCCTCACTTTGGTTTAGGTTTTGATGCGTATGCCACATGGACATCGCCAATTCGTAAATACACCGATATCGTCAACCACCGTTTACTGAAATCGATTATTGCGGGTACTCCAACGCCAGAAAAACCAAGCGAAGAATTATCCCTTAAGCTGGCAGAGCGCCGCCGTGCTAACCGTATGGCTGAACGTGATGTGGGTGACTGGTTATATTCCCGTTATCTGAAACCGTTTGAAGGCACTGATACTAAGTTCCCTGCGGAAATTATCGATATTACTCGTGGCGGTGTGCGTGTACGTTTAGTGGATAACGGCGCCGTTGCCTTTATTCCTGCCCCATTCCTGCACAGTGTTCGTGATGAAATTCAGTGCAGCCAAGAGACTGGCAGTGTGCTGATCAAAGGCGAAAAAGCCTATCAATTAAACGATATTATTGATGTCAATATAGCCGAAGTGCGTATGGAAACCCGTAATATCGTGGCTCGCCCGGCAGCATAGTCATTCACAATTTCGTATCCAAAAGACCACTACTCTCTAGTAATGGTCTTTTTTTATGGCCAAAATACATTCGAAATTAATAGGTTAGCATTTAATGTTAAACATCTAACATTTCTTGACATTTCTTTCTGATTATTCCGATCCGCCTATTCTTTTTTCATGATATTTTATTTTGGCTATATGCTGATACGTAATTATCATTATAAAAAATAAGTTGGAGTAAACATCATGAAACGCATCCTCTCTTTTGTCATTATCGCAACGGTGGCACTGGGTCTCAGTGCTTGTTCAAATATGTCAAAACAGAATAAAAACACAGCGATTGGAGCGACTGTCGGTGCTGTTGGAGGCGCAATATTAACGGATGGAAGCGCACTGGGCACAGTAGGCGGCGCGGCTATCGGCGGGATCATTGGACATCAAGTGAAGAAGTAAATTTAACACACACTTTAATGACAAATGGGGGAATAATTTCCCCCATTTTTATTCGGATGGTTATTTCTTAAATACGGCTAATCAACCACCTGCCAATTTAACTTGAAAACCTTTGGCTTCCAGTAATTGTTTCAGCAAGTCACGCTTATCGCCTTGAATTTCGATATCGCCGTCTTTCACAGCCCCGCCGCATCCGCATTTTTTCTTCAATTCAGCAGCCAGCTTAGCCAGTTCCGCATCATCCAGATCTAAGCCTGTCACAACGCAAACGCCCTTGCCTTTACGACCAGATGTTTCACGACGAATACGCACGATACCATCGCCTTTCGGGCGTTCGGCTTTCGGTTTTTCTTCCTCAATGCGTCCTATATCTGTGCTATAGACGAGACGGCTGTTAGCGTCACTCATGCGATATCCTTAATGGACTGATTAATTTGTTGTAAGGTCAGCGCTGGGTCTTCACTACGGGTGATCGGACGCCCAATTACCATATAATCGACACCCGCTTCAATTGCTTGTTGTGGAGTCATAATACGACGCTGATCACCCACTTCACTGCCTACAGGGCGAATACCTGGCGTGACTAACTTGAACTCTTGCCCGCATACTGCTTTTAGCGCTTTTGCTTCGTGTGCTGAGCACACGACACCATCAAGACCACACTGCTTAGTTAACAGTGCTAAACGCTCAGCATGCTCTGCTGGCGTTAAGTTAATACCAACACCCGCTAAATCTGATGCATCCATACTGGTTAGTACGGTGACAGCTGTTAATAAAGGAGCGTCTTTACCGTAGCTTTCAAGAGCTTGGCGTGCCGCTTCCATCATTCGTGCGCCACCGCTAGCATGAACGTTGACCATCCAAACGCCCATTTCTGCCGCTGCGGAAACAGCGCGTGCAACCGTATTTGGAATATCATGGAATTTAAGATCCAGAAAAACATCAAAACCACGGTCATGGAGTGACTTAACAAATTGAGGACCATTAAATGTGAACATCTCTTTGCCCACTTTCAAGCGACAGTCGCGCGGGTCAATCCTATCAACAAATGCAAGTGCGGCATCTGCAGTTTCATAGTCTAAAGCCACAATGATAGGCGAGTCAGTGTTTACGCGAACGAGGTTCTCAGTTGAGGAGATCATTTCATAGCCTTTATTGAGTATTGTCAGAAATTAAAAGTGACGCTGTCACTGACCATCCAGCCCGCGAATTGGCTTGATGGTGTCCCAAGAGCGACAAGATGGACAGTGCCAATAGAGCGAACGGGAGGTAAAACCACATTTGTGGCAACGGTAATCCGGCTTAGTACGAATTTGCTCACCCACCATTTTACGTAGCAAAATCAAGCTCTCTTTGGCTCGGCCTTCTTCTGCCTCCGCCAGATGGTAGTCCATCAAACGGTAGAATAAACGCATGGTTGGATGACGCTGAATTTGGTCATTGATATAGCTAGCAGCCGCTTCGTGATTCTGCTTTTCAACGATAATATCGGCGAGATAAAGCTCAGCAATGGCGCCTGTATTTCCATCAACACATTGACGTAAATAGGTTTCCCAACCGTCCGCCAGCCCAGTGTGTCGATAACATTCATACAGCATTGGCAGCGTTTCAGACACCAGTTCTCTATCTTGATGATAAACCTGCACTAAGGCAGAAATCGCTTTATCATAATTGCCTTGCTCGATAAAAATACGCCCTTTCATAATCGAAACGCGTGCGCAGTTTTTATCCGCTTGTTCGCCTTTGTTTAATAGGCTTAAGGCTTCATCAATATCATCACTCGCCAATTCTTGAGTCGCTAACTCACAGTAGAAATGAGCGATTTGTTCCCGTAACTCTTCAGAGCCTAATTTCACCAGCTTGGTTGCTGTTTCAATCGCTTTACCCCAATCACTGGTTAACTGATAAATCGATAACAAAGATTGCAGTGCACTCTGTTTAAAATCCACTTCATCGGTTAATTGCTGGAACATGTTTTCGGCGCGGTCATACACACCCGCGGTCATATAATCACGACCAAGTTGTTGAGTGGCTAATAAACGTTGTTCAAAAGAGAGCGACGCACTTTCCACCAGCGACTGGTGAATTCGAATCGCGCGTTCAACCTCGCCACGAGAACGGAATAAGTTACCTAGCGTTAGGTGAGCTTCAAAGGCGGAGCTATCTTCCGTTTTGAGCATTTCGAGAAATAAATCAACGGCTTTATCTTGTTGATTAGATAATAGGAAGTTCACGCCTGTCACGTAATCACGGGACAAGCGATTTGCATGCTGCTGCTTATCTTGCTGAGCACTTCTGCGCCCCATGTACCAGCCGTAGGCAGCGGCAACAGGTAGCAACAGAAAAAGCAACTCGAACATTGAGGATTATTCCTTGTTCTGAGCTGTCACTAATTCGGTTGAGTCAGAAATAGTTTTCTCTCCAGCACCCAATTGTGATTCTAAACGTCTAATTTTACGACGTGCATTTTTAAGGCTAACAATGGTACGCAAATAGAACACCGCACACACCAGCCACCCCAGCACAAAACCGACACCAAACAAGGTTGCAAGTAAGGAAGATAAAGAAAAATCCCCTTTTGCAATCAGGTAGTTAAATGTAATAACCTGATCATTGCTTGAACCTAGCGTAATCGACACAATAAAAACGGCGACCGCTAGTAATAAAATCAGAAAGTATTTCACATTTTTTCCCGTTATCAGTTCTTATCGTTCCAAAACATATCGCTGATAAGGTAGCATTTTCAGCGCATTCAGACAAAGTAAATTATTCGCCTGCCAAGTGTATTCGCACTAAAAACCGCCCTTTTTCATCATGATAATCCGATTAGTGTCAAATTCATTTCTCTAAGAATCGAGATTGATATATCCAGTAACCTAACAGTGCGAAAAGCCCACTAATCAGCGTGGAGGCAATAATATCAATTGGCCAATGCATCCCGAGTAGCATCCGACTTAAGCCGATCCCCTGTGCCCAGCATAATATAATGAGACCCAAGGCATATTGACGCTGTTGCCAAAACAGCACCATCAACAACAGTGCCCATCCCGCCGCAAAGAACATATGACCAGAAGGAAATGAATAACCCGTCTCTGCTTGCCAATGCTTGCGCTGCCATTTAGGAATAAGCGAATTCGACTTCACAGTATTCTTAATTAAATCCGCCCGCTCTCCACGTTTCAAATCATAAAACTCCTGATGGGGAATTTGATACGTTTTCTCCAGCCACACCACATAAGGACGTGGTTCTTGGAAGGCGCTTTTCATTAATGTTTTCACCCCTTGCGCACCAAGAATACATAACGCGATAACCACCAGCAGCTTCTGCCATTGATTCCGTTTATGACGAAAGACGATTAACGTTAAGAGAGTTAAAAATACAAACGTCACATAGCTATAAGGTAACCCTGCACTATCCGTCAGCCAAAGTAACCATTTCATCGAGGGCTGATGCTCAGGAGACCACTGCCAGCCTGTGGCTATCATAACTATCGGCGGTAATAGCAAAAAAATGACACTTATTGCGATAAGGTAGGCACTTTTTCTCATCTAGAATATTCCTTACGTTTTAATTATTTCCTAATTAACAATTTTTACATGGCCTGCAAATATCTCTGTTATAGTAGTATAGCGTCGGCTGTGTGCAAAGAATGCCGGACTCTATATGCAAACGTCATATAGCATCGATATATTTAACTTTAGTGACTATATAGCTTTAGTACCATATCGATTTACGTGTTTAATTCAGCAAGAGTTACTTTAACTAATGAAAGAAAATATGCAGCTAAAACGTATTGCCGAAGCCAAACTTCCTACCCCTTTCGGTGAATTCCTAATGGTAGGCTTTGAAGAAATTGCAACAGGTCGTGACCATGTTGCACTGATTTTTGGTGATATTACAGGCGCAACGCCAGTACTCAGTCGTATTCATTCCGAATGCTTAACTGGCGATGCATTATTTAGTTTACGTTGTGACTGTGGTTTTCAATTAGAAGCTGCGCTCAAGCAAATTAGTGAAGAAGGCCGAGGGGTACTGCTGTATCACCGTCAAGAAGGTCGTAATATTGGATTACTGAACAAAATCCGTGCTTATGCATTGCAAGACCAAGGATTAGATACCGTTGAAGCTAACCTAAAATTAGGGTTTAAAGCCGACGAACGTGATTTTACCCTGTGTTCTGATATGTATAAATTATTAGGCATTAATGAAGTTCGCTTACTGACTAATAACCCGAAAAAAATTGATATTATGCGTGAAGCAGGTATCAACGTTGTTGAGCGTGTGCCCTTAATTGTTGGGCGAAATCCTAGCAATGAACATTATTTAGATGTGAAAGCACAAAAAATGGGTCATATGTTATTTAAGCACCAATAATTACCCTTCTCAATCAGGAAGAGTATCCCTTGCTCTTCCTATTATTCTTGTCTTAATTCCCATTTTCATTCATAACAATCGAATCGATAACAATTGACGAGTGATATATTCACATTCTTTTTATAAGGTTTATACTGTTCGCAACTTAATCCCATTCATTATTAAATACATCGAAAAATAAGAGTTGAACATTCCCACATAATAATCCGAATGGGAAATGTCTATTTTTCGTCTACCAAGGAGATAGTGTGAATAACCTGCATTCCATCCAGCGCATGAGAAGACTGCGTAAAAGTGAACAATTCCGCGACCTATTCCAAGAAACCCACCTCTCCATCAATGATTTGTGCTTGCCTATTTTCGTTGAAGAAGGCTTAGACGATTACGCACCGATTGCGAGTATGCCAGGTGTTGTGCGTATTCCAGAAAAACGCTTAGCTTATGAAATTGAACGTATTGCAAAAGCGGGCATTAAGTCGGTCATGACCTTCGGAGTCTCTCATCACTTAGATGAAAATGGTAGCGATGCATGGCAAGACAACGGTCTGGTGGCGCGTATGTCTCGTATCTGTAAAGAGACCGTCCCAGAAATGATTGTGATGTCAGATACCTGTTTCTGCGAATACACATCTCACGGTCACTGCGGTGTGATGCACGGTGACGTGGTTGATAACGACCAAACTATCCATAATTTAGGTTTGCAGGCCGTTGCTGCTGCACGTGCGGGTGCTGACTTTATCGCGCCTTCAGCTGCAATGGATGGGCAAGTTGCCGCAATTCGCCATGCACTTGATGAAGCCGGATTTACCGATACGGCGATTATGTCTTACTCCACGAAGTTCGCTTCCGCGCTGTATGGCCCATTCCGTGATGCTGCAGGTTCATGTTTAAAAGGTGACCGTAAAACCTACCAAATGAACCCAATGAACCGCCGTGAAGCGTTGCACGAATCACTCATTGATATGCAAGAAGGCGCAGATGCGCTGATGGTCAAACCGGCGGGTGCATATTTAGATATTATCCGTGACCTACGTGAATGCACCCAATTACCGATTGGGGCTTATCAAGTCAGTGGTGAATACGCCATGATCAAATTTGCTGCACAAGCAGGTGCCATTGATGAAACTCGCGTCACATTAGAAAGCTTAGGGGCCATTAAACGCTCTGGAGCCGATTTAATCTTTACTTATTTCGCACTGCAATTAGCTGAAAATAAGATCCTGTAATCTCTCTTTAAGATAACAAAACGCCGATACTGGATATAAATACAGTATCGGCGTTTTTGTTCATTTCCGCTTATTTATTCAACGATACGAGTGTTAACTCGCCTTTTTTTGTTGAAATTCTAGCTGCTCGGATAGACGGTCTGCATACATTTGAGCTGTTTCTGGGGTCAGTAGCCCTGCAATCAGAAGATCTTTTTTACCATTTGCAAGGTTAGCAACGACGCCCCATGTTTCAATATCCATGGCTTCACAATCAAGTTCGTGATCAGTGACAGGCAAAATATCAAAGAAATCTTTTAGAGGTGCAATAGAGATTGCGGTGTACTCGGCATTCAAGCCTAATGGGAACTCTTTATCTGCATATAATCTTAAATCATGGACTTCGGTTTCTGGGGTTCTCATGACAACCGAATAGAGATTTGGAATATGTTCTAGAATGTCACGAACTTCGTCATTCGCACCCGCACAATGTGAAGTGCTTAATAGAATGTCTGCTGCCCATAATGCACCCTTGAAAAAATCAGTTTCATTGATATTTGCCATATTGATTTCCTTTACGCTATTTTCGATAAATGCGGTCACTTCATTCCATCAAACTACTGAGCTTTTTCTGAATACTGACTATCACAATAACTGAGAAACTGGCTAAAAAACTTGAGAAATAACAATATTAAGCGTTAATAAAGAAAAAACGCCCACAAGAAATCTTGCAGGCGCCACAAACGGAGATTAATTGAGCATTTGGCGGATCACATAATGCAAGATCCCACCGTGTCGGTAATATTCCATTTCAGTTGCCGTATCGATGCGGCAACGAGTATTCACCTCTTTCACTTTGCCATCACCATATGTAATTTTGACGGTGATATTTTGACTTGGTGTCAGAGACTGTAAACTGGCAACATCAATACGCTCATCACCTTTTAAACCAAGGGTTTTGCGGGTTTCGCCACCTGTAAATTCTAATGGAATCACCCCCATCCCAATTAAGTTAGAACGGTGAATACGTTCATAGGATTCGGCGATCACCACACGAACACCCAATAAATTAGTGCCTTTTGCTGCCCAGTCACGGCTAGAGCCTGAACCATATTCTTTACCTGCAATAATAGCTAACGGACGTTTTTGTTGCTGATACAGCATCGCCGCATCAAAGATAGCCATCTGTTTGCCTGTTGGAATATGTAAGGTATAGCCACCTTCTACACCCGGTACCATTTCATTACGAATACGAATATTGGCAAACGTACCACGCATCATGACTTCATGGTTACCACGACGAGAACCGTAAGAGTTAAAATCCGCAACCGCCACACCGTGTTCTTGGAGATAACGCCCCGCTGGACTTTCCTTCTTAATATTCCCCGCCGGAGAAATATGGTCGGTCGTCACCGAATCCCCAAGAATAGCGAGAATGTTTGCCCCGTGAATATCAGCGACAGGCTTAGGTTGCGCAGGCATGTTTTCAAAGAATGGTGGATGGCGAATATAGGTTGAATCCCCTTGCCAATGGTAGGTTGACGAGCTTTCAACATCCAACGCACGCCAAGCTTCATCCCCTTCAAAAACCGCGTTATATTCCTTATGGAACATATCGGTTTTGACTTTTTCAACCGCGCTGGCAATTTCCGCGCTGGATGGCCAGATATCTTTCAAGTAGATAGGCCGCCCCTGTTTATCCACACCTAGAGGGTCGTTTTTTAAATTAACGTGCATATTGCCCGCTAGTGCATAGGCAACGACGAGTGGTGGTGATGCCAGCCAGTTGGTTTTTACTAACGGATGAATGCGCCCTTCGAAGTTACGGTTACCTGAAAGCACAGCTCCAACCGTCAGATCAGATTGCTTAATCGCCTCTTCAATTGGTGCAGGTAACGGACCGGAGTTACCAATACAGGTAGTACAACCATATCCCACAAGGTTAAAGCCCAGTTGATCAAGATAAGGGGTTAATCCCGCTAGCGCGAGGTAATCAGTCACGACCTTCGAACCCGGCGCGAGAGAAGACTTAACCCATGGCTGACGAGAAAGCCCTTTTTCTATCGCTTTTTTCGCCAGTAAGCCTGCCGCCATTAATACGCTAGGGTTAGAGGTGTTGGTACAGGATGTGATAGCGGCGATCACTACCGCACCATCGGTAAGGTCGAATTCCTGCCCTTGAAAATTCACGCGAGGATGCGCATGTTGGTCTTGCTTATTCAGCTCTAAATCCACAGCACCTTGGAATGCTTTCGGAACTTGGCTCAGTTCAACGCGGTCTTGTGGACGTTTAGGTCCCGCAAGGCTCGATTCTACCGTCCCCATATCCAGCGCTAAGGTACTGGTGAAAATCGGTTCATCCCCTGGATGGCGCCATAAACCTTGTTGCTTGCTGTACGCTTCCACCAGCGCGATTTCATCGTCTTCACGCCCTGTCAGTTTCATATACGCAAGGGTAATTTCGTCTATCGGGAAGAAGCCGCAAGTTGCACCGTATTCCGGTGACATATTGGCAATGGTCGCACGATCGGCAAGTGGCAGGTCGGCTAATCCATCCCCATAGAATTCAACAAATTTACCCACGACACCATGCTTACGTAGCATCTGAGTGACGGTTAACACCAAGTCTGTTGCGGTGATCCCTTCTGCTAATTTACCTGTTAACTTAAAGCCCACTACATCGGGGATCAGCATAGAAACTGGTTGCCCCAACATCGCCGCTTCCGCTTCAATTCCGCCAACACCCCAGCCTAATACTCCCAGGCCGTTGATCATCGTAGTGTGGGAGTCGGTTCCAACCAAAGTATCAGGATAGGCCACTAATTTACCGTCGACCTCTTCATGCCAAATCGCTTTACCGAGGTATTCAAGGTTAACCTGGTGACAGATGCCCGTTCCCGGCGGTACCACCCTAAAGCGGTTAAACGCTTTTTGCCCCCAACGTAAAAATAGGTAGCGTTCGTGGTTACGCCTCATTTCGATTTCGACGTTGTCATCAAACGCTTGGGAATTACCAAACTCATCGACCATTACTGAGTGATCAATAACTAAATCGACGGGAGATAACGGGTTAACTTGGTTAACGTTACCACCAAGGGATTTGACGGCTTCACGCATGGCCGCAAGGTCGACAACCGCGGGAACACCGGTAAAGTCTTGCATCAGCACCCGAGTAGGACGATAAGCAATTTCTCTATCTGCATGGGCGTTTTTTTGCCAATCGATGATGGCTTGGAGATCGGCGTCTACGACGGATTTACCGTCGATATGACGCAGTAGGTTTTCGAGTAGAACTTTGAGGGATTTAGGAAGTCTCGCCCCGCTGCCTAATTGTTTCTCTGCAAGGGCAAGACTGAAGTAATTATACTGTTTGTTACCGACATTCAGTGTTGCTGCACTGTTTGTTTTTAAACTCAACGACATAACTCCTCCTTGGCGTTTTTATCACCTTATTTTTTTACGCAGTATTATTAATCATAGTCCTCATAATCATTTCCTCTATAGATTTTGTGCCAATTAAAGAATAGGAAGCTCAATTTCTTTGAAATATTCTTCAATATCTTCGTTGTTACGCAAGGCAATGGCTTTATCCACCACATCACGCGTGAGATGCGGGGCAAAACGCCAAATAAAATCATACATATAGCTGCGCAGGAAACTGGTGCGTTTAAAACCGATTTTTGTGGTGCTGTAGCTAAACTTATCGCGCATATCGATAACCACGAGATCTTTATCCACCTCAGGATCTACCGCCATACTGGCGATAATACCAATCCCTAAACCGAGCTTCACATAGGTCTTGATCACATCCGCATCTGTGGCAGTGAAAATAATTTTGGGTTCTAAGCCCACTTTTTGGAATGCGACATCCAGCTCTGAACGCCCAGTAAACCCGTGGGTGTACGTCACAATTTGGTATTCTGCAATATCCTCAATCGTAACGTTCTTTTTCTCGGTCAGAGGGTGCCCTTTAGGGACAATCACACAACGGTTCCAGTGGTAGCATGGCAACATAATAAGGTCGCTGTACAGATGGAGCGCTTCTGTCGCGATAGCAAAATCACTATTCCCTTTGCAAACTTCTTCCGCGATTTGGGTTGGCGAGCCTTGCTGCATATGCAAGGAAACATGAGGATAACGTTCAATAAAGGTTTTAATCACCGGTGGTAAGGCATAACGGGCTTGGGTATGCGTCGTGGCGATTTTTAAACTACCGCGATCAGGAATGGTATGCTCACCGGCGACAGAGCGGATGGCCTCAATTTTGGAGAGCACTTCACGGGAAATGCGTACGACTTCCTCACCGGCTGGAGTCACGTGAGTCAGATGCTTACCACTACGCGCAAAAATTTGAATGCCTAGCTCATCTTCCAACATTCTGACTTGTTTACTGATCCCCGGTTGGGAAGTAAATAACCCTTCTGCTGTCGATGAAACATTCAGGTCGTGATTAACCACTTCAACAATATATCGCAGTTGCTGTAACTTCATACTCACTCCACCTCTTACAGGAAATCATTTCTGCTATAGCTAAAAAACATTACATATAACAAAAAGTAATATTGTTTAATTTATATATAACCAATATAACATCAAACTAATGAGAATAAACAGTATGATGATATTATTTCATCTTGCTGTGAAAAAAAGATGGCGCCCAAGTAAGGTATTGCAAAGTCAGATTATTTTTTTCTTCGACTATGCTTGAATAATTAGCATACGAATTTTATTTCCATTTTTGCGGTGAGCATCCTATTTAGACTACAGAGAGGTTATCTAGATGCGTATAAAAGTTTTAGCCATGATGGTCGGTTTATCAACCCTATCCTTTGCGCCTCACTTATTAGCGAAAGAGCTATCTTACGGTCAGCAAAAAATCGTGTTATCTGACACCATCGTACCGGGTAATGATTTTTACCAGTACGTTAACCATGATTGGATTAATAAAGCGAAAATCCCAACGGGTATGCCACGAATTAACTCTTTCGTGGATTTGTATTTAAGTACCGAAAAGCAAACTCAATCTATTATCGATGAATTAAAGCAAGCCCCAGAGAGCAGCTTGGATCATAATCAGAAAAATATTCGTAACTTATATTTGAGCTATTTGGATGAGGCTAGCATTGAAAAAGCGGGTTTAACGCCAATCAAATCCGACTTAGCGGCTATTGCAAACGCCAAAGATCATAATGATATTAGCCGTCTGATGACGCTGCCTGGTTATACCTCCGTGCTCTCTTATTGGGTGGATTTAGACGCCAAGGCGCCAGATACGTATATTCTGTATCTTGGTCAAGGTGGGCTGGGGTTACCTAATCGTAATTACTACCTTGACGATACCCCGCAAATGAAAGAGATCCACAAAAACTACATTGCGTATATTGCGACTATCTTGAAATTAGCCGGCGAAAAAGACGTTAAGAAAAAAGCACAACAGATCTTCGACCTTGAAAAATCCATTGCTGAAGTACATTGGAGCCCAGAAGCTCGCCGTGACACCATCAAAAATTATCACCCTATGACCCTCGCTGAAATGAAGAAATTTACCGATGGTTTTGCGTGGGATAGCTTTATTCAGCACTGGAAGTTAACCGATCAGCAACTGGCGAAAGTGGTGGTTGAGAATGATACCGCGGTAGAAAAAACGGCACAGATTTTTGCCAAAACCCCGGTTTCAGTCTTGAAAGATTACCTAACGTTCCAGTACGTGAACGACCATGCCAGTTATCTGACCAAAACCTTATCTGATGCACGCTTTGATTTTTATTCGAAAAAACTCAATGGCGTTGAAAAACAGCGGACTCGTCAAGAACGTGCACTTCAAACAGTCAATTCACTGCAAGGTGAGCCTCTCGGACAGATTTATGTAGAGAAATATTTCAATCCACAATCTAAAGAAAAAATCCAAGATTTAGTCAGTTATGTGCGCGGTACCTTTAATGCACGCCTGAAAGATAATGATTGGATGGATGAACCCACCCGCCAAGAAGCGCTGAAAAAATTAGAGCAGTTTACGGTTAAAGTCGGCTACCCTGATAAATGGAATGATTTTAGTAGCGTTAATTTGAAACCAAATACGTTGATGGATAACTATAAGCAAATGGAAGCGTGGTCATACAACGATGCCATGAGCAAAATTGGTCAACCTGTCCGCAAATGGGAATGGGGTATGACGCCACAAACCATCAATGCGTATTTCAATCCAGTGCAAAATGAAATTGTGTTCCCTGCGGCTATTTTACAAGCACCATTCTTCGACCCAAATGTGGATCCTGCTTATAACTACGGTGCCATCGGGGCAGTAATCGGTCATGAAATGGGCCACGGTTTTGATGACCAAGGCAGCTTATATGATGGTACAGGTCAACTACGCAATTGGTGGAGCGACAGCGCCAAAGAGCATTTTAAAGAGAAAACGGCCAAGTTGGTGGATCAATATAATGGCTTTGCCGTCGATGGCCAGAAAGTGAATGGCGAGTTAACCCTAGGAGAGAATATTGGGGATTTAGGTGGCTTAAATATCGCGCTAAGCGCCTATAAGCAATTTGCTAAAGAGAACTACCCAAATGGCGAGCCACCTATTATTGATGGCATGACCGGTTTGCAGCGTTTCTTTATTTCATGGGCCAGAACCTGGCAGGAGTTGTCGAATAAGGAATCCGAACGCAACAAGATCCTCACCGATCCACACAGTCCAAATCAGTTCCGCGCTAATGGCGTCGTCCGTAATATCGATGATTGGTACACCACCTTCGGCGTTGATAAGGATAATGCCCTATACCTCGCACCGGAGAAACGCATTAAGATTTGGTGATGGTTGAATCGGTAAGATAACGTTGAAAAGCCTCTTGGATAAGAGGCTTTTTTATGACCTATCATATTGCCGTTCCTTCTAAATAATTCGTGCTGTAGCAAGGCGGCAAATGAGCTAATCCCTAGGAGCATACACGAGTATGTGACTAGGGTTAGCGAGTGTAGCCAACACAGCTACAGTGCGAATTATGACGAAGGAATGATGCCGCAGGCCATTCTAGCCCCCCCACCGCCAAGAACCTCTGGATGGTCTGAATAATTATCCCCACCCGCATGCACCATCAGCGCGCGGTTTTGGACATCTTTCAAGGATTTTAATTTTGGCGCTAGCACGCTGTAGGTGGCATTACCTTGGCTATCAACCACTAAACCCGGTAAATCTCCGAGGTGGCCTGTTTTGTCATAAGGTCCTTTGTGAACCCCTGTTTTGGCTGGATCTAAATGTCCGCCCGCTTTTAATGCTGGTACGGTTTTACCGTCTTTTTCACCCGGTTCGCAACTTGGGTTCTCATGTACATGGAAACCATGCACGCCACCCGCTTGCAGCCCAGAGAGTTTAGGTGTGAAGAGTAATCCGTATTCAGTTTCAGAAATCACCACTTCGCCAATGGCTTTGCCCTCACCTTTGGCGGTTGCTTCTTTCAGCTCTACCGTGGTTTGTGCCGCATACGCTGCGCTAGTTGTGAATAGTGCCGCTAATAAACATAATTTGAACTTCATACTGCCTCCAGTCATTCACTGTGATTATTATCCTTAAGCTAAACGTTAGCATAATAAATGAATGAAAATGGGCGATTGCTGCTTTTGTTATGTGAGAGCTATCGAATTATGAACAAAAAAGAGCCCTGAGGGCTCTTCTATAATGATTGCGGCTTTGGCTTTGAATAACTCCAAAGCTGTTATTCTAAATAATTCGCGTTAGAACAAGGCGGCGGTTAGCACCAGAGTCATCCTGAATATAATCAATAAATTTATTCAAAATAATTTGTGCTGTAGCAAGGCGGCAATCGAACTAATCCCTAGGAGCATACACAAGTATGTGACTAGGGTTAGCGAGTGCTGCCAACGCCGCTACGGTGCAAAGTATGAAGAACAAAAAACTATTCTTTGGCTTTCCAAACACCATCAACATAAAAAGCACTCCATCCCGTCGCCTTGCCATCTTTCTCGGACGAAACATATTGCTGTTTTGTCTTGCGGCTAAAGCGAACTACTGTTGGGTTACCTTCTTCGTCTTGTGCTGGTGCTTCCGCTAAGTACGCTAATTTTTCCGGTAATCTGTCTTTAAATCGTTGCAGCTCTGCCACTAATGGCGCACGTGTTTCCCTTGATTTCGGGAAGGTGTTTGCGGCAAGGAATACGCCAGCAGCACCATCACGTAAAACAAAATAGGCATCCGACTTTTCACACGGTAATTCTGGTAACGGTACTGGGTCTTCTTTCGGTGGTGCAATTTCACCACTTTTTAAGATCTTGCGGGTATTTTTACACTCTTCGTTGGTGCACCCCATGTATTTCCCAAAACGTCCCATTTTCAGGTGCATTTCAGAACCACATTTATCACACTCAATCACCGGACCATCGTAACCTTTGATACGGAACTCGCCTTCTTCGATTTCATAGCCTTCACATGCTGGGTTGTTACCACATACATGCAATTTACGACCATTATCAATCAGGTAGCTGTCCATCGCAGTGCCACATTTTGGACAACGACGTTTTGCTCTTAAGGCGTTAGTTTCTGCATCGTCACCTTCGAGGATGTTTAATACTTCATCTTCAGGGATCAGATTGATGGTTTTCTTGCAGCGCTCTTTTGGTGGTAATGCATAGCCAGAGCAGCCTAAGAATACCCCTGTGGATGCGGTACGAATTCCCATATGACGTTCACAGTCAGGACAGATAATCGAGGTGATCACCATTGGGTTGGTACGCATGCCGCCTTCTTCCGGATCTTTTTCTGCGACATCAAGCTGCTTGCTGAAGTCAGAGAAAAATTCATCCAACACCGCTTTCCACTCTGCTTCATGATTCGCAACGTGGTCCAGCTGGTTTTCCATGCGAGCGGTGAAGTCGTAGTTCATCAGGTCGTTAAAGTTTTCTTCTAAACGGTCTGTAACGATTTCACCCATTTTTTCCGCATAGAAGCGGCGATTTTCCACTTTTACGTAGCCACGATCTTGGATCGTTGAAATGATTGCCGCATACGTTGATGGGCGGCCAATGCCACGTTTTTCTAATTCTTTAACCAAAGAAGCTTCACTAAAGCGCGCTGGTGGCTTAGTAAAGTGCTGGCTTGGCAGTAATTCCAGCAGTGATAATTCAGCACCTACTTGAATCGCAGGTAATGTTTTATCTTCATCATTTTTACGCAGTGCTGGCATGACTCTTGTCCAACCATCAAAACGTAACGTACGGCCTTTGGCTTTTAATTCGAAATCTCCCGCTTTCACCGTTAATGTGGTGGAGTCGTATTTTGCTGGGGTCATTTGACACGCAACAAATTGATTCCAAATTAACTGGTAGAGGCGCTTAGCGTCGTTTTCCATGTCTTTCAGTGAATCTGGTAATACATCAACACTGGATGGGCGAATAGCTTCGTGCGCTTCTTGAGAGTTATCTTTACTGGTATAAACGTTGGCGTCTTTTGGTAGATACTGTGCGCCAAAGTTATCGGAAATATAACCACGTACCATGTTCACCGCATCTTGGCTCAAGTTCGTTGAGTCCGTACGCATATAAGTGATGTAACCTGCTTCATATAAGCGCTGAGCCATCATCATGGTTTTCTTCACACCAAAGCTTAAGCGAGTACTCGCCGCTTGTTGGAGTGTCGACGTGATAAACGGTGCGCTTGGTTTACTGGACGTTGGTTTATCTTCACGATCAATGACTTGATAACGTGCTTTTTCCAGTAATTTAACCGCAGCTTCCGTTTGGACTTTATTAACAGGTTTAAAGGCTTTCCCCGCTTGGGAAGTCACTTCTAAACGTAAGTTAACGGCGTTTTTATCCGCTAAATCCGCATGGAGCTCCCAATATTCTTCAGGAACAAACGCTTTAATTTCACGTTCACGCTCAACAATAAGTCTTACTGCTACGGACTGTACGCGTCCAGCAGATAATCCGCGCGCCACTTTTTTCCATAATAATGGAGAGACCATATACCCAACAACACGGTCCATAAAGCGACGAGCTTGCTGAGCATTAACACGGTCGATATTCAATTCGCCCGGGCTTTCAAATGCTTGAGTAATTGCATTTTTAGTGATTTCGTTAAACACCACTCGGCTAAAACGAGAATCATCACCACCGATCACTTCGCGTAAATGCCACGCAATCGCTTCCCCTTCGCGGTCAAGGTCCGTCGCGAGGTAGACGTGGTCAGCATCTTCGGCTAACGCTTTTAATTCAGAAACCACTTTTTCCTTACCCGGCAGAATTTGATAATTCGCCTTCCAACCATGATAAGGGTCGATCCCCATGCGTTTAACTAACGCTTCTTGCGGATCCTTTTTAACTTTCTTTGTTTTGTCGGTCTTTGCTTTATCGGTAGATGAGCCTGTACTCTTTGGTGAGCCGGATTGTGAACCAGAGCCGCTTTTCGGCAGATCACGAATGTGGCCAACGCTGCTTTTTACAACGTAGCCACTGCCAAGATACTTATTGATCGTTTTGGCTTTTGCCGGGGACTCCACTATAACAAGAGCTTTACCCATATTTACCTTTACCTACTATCAACGAAGGCGCATTTTTCTATTCAAATGCGCAAAATGAGAATCTCTTTTTTATATTGCGACACAATCACAATATATCAATATTTTTTCGCACAATAATTTGTAACGAAACGAATTTTATCCACCAGCCACATTATTTTGTAAAGCATACAAATTGCTCTAGTTGACTGATTTTAACCACATAATGCAGTTTAGCCGCATTGAAAAACACACACTGTACCTGATAAAATGCTAGAAGCAACCAATTATTTTTTCAAGAGAGGCATTCTATGAACAATGAGATTCAAACTATTTCAAAGCAAGAACTGCTTGAAAAAGCCAACGAAATCATCAAAAACCACGATGAGTACCTTGATGGCATGTTCGTGGATAATGTCGAGCAACATCGCGATGTTTTAGTTTTCAAAGGCGAATTCTTCCTTGATGAAAACGGGATCCCATCCCTAAAAAGTCCAGCTGCTTTTAATATGTATAAGCATTTGGCACACCTATTTTCTGATAAGTACCGACTGCAAGAATCAGAATAGTTATAAAAAAATACCGGCTTTCGTAGCCGGTATTTTTAAGGGTAGTTCAACATAAATATTGTGTCATGAATATTCAATGAACATTATTGGCTTTTTTATAAAAGCGGCTTTTGCCCACGCTGCCACCAGCGTAATAATAGCTTATCCGCACTCTCTGCCGCACTACTGGTAAAGCGCTCTACCATTTTCTTGCTCATCACAAAACGGATGCTGATAATTTCTTTGGTTTCGATTGCGTTGATGATCAAATCATCACTAACACCAATTTGGTCAACTAGCCCTTTCTCTAGCGCTTGCGTTCCATACCAATATTCGCCTGTTGCCACCGCTGCAATATCAAGAGATGGGCGATTTTGATGAACAAAATCTTTAAACAGTTCGTGAGTTGAATTCAAGTCTTCAACAAATTTCTTACGCCCCTGCTCTGTATTTTCGCCAAGCATCGTCAGAGTACGTTTATATTCCCCTGCGGTGTGCAATTCCACATCCACATCGTGCTTTTTCAATAAGCGATGAATATTCGGAACCTGAGCCACAACACCAATAGAGCCTATAATAGAAAACGGTGCCGCAACGATTTTATTCGCGATACACGCCATCATATAACCGCCACTTGCCGCAACTTTATCAACTGCAATCGTTAGCGGAATGTTTTTCTCTTTCAATCGCATTAACTGAGAAGCTGCTAAGCCATAGCCATGGACTAAACCACCTGGGCTTTCTAAACGTAGTAAAACTTCATCTTGTTGATCAGCAACTGCCAGAATTGCACTGATTTCTTCGCGTAAAGAGCTAACTTCACGAGCATCCATGCTACCTTTAAAGTCTAATACATATAAGCAAGGCTTTTTAACGGCAGTTTGCCCCATTTTTGCCCCTGTTTTTTCATTTTTAGACTTGGCTTTTTCCTGCTTTTTAAATGCCTTTGACCACGCTTTTTGCTCAGAATCATTCATTTTGATCTGCTGCATTTGACGTTGGCGCTCACGGTAACTTTCACCTAGGTCAGTAATTTTTAACGCGCCTTTACTTCCTTGACGTCTCATACCTACGCCAAATACAAATACTGCAATCACAGCAATGGCGACTACAATGGTGACCACTTTTGCTAAAAACAGTCCGTACAAAGAGAAATACTCCACAAGTTGATCCTTCTAATATTTAACGCTAATAAAAAAATGATCGCATGATTGTTCATAAACAACCAGTAAAAAAACTGTTATCAATAACCACAGACATGAAACAAATGTGGTAAATTGCCCTCCCGTGCAATCTACGCGATGATAACCTTCAACGCGACTCATGACGATAGGAAAAATTATGCTTCATTATCAGCCTAGACAAGATCTTTTAAAGGGTAAAACTATCTTAATTACTGGCGCTACCGACGGGATTGGTCAAGAAGCAGCGTTAACGTATGCACGCTTTGGCGCCGCTGTCATTTTATTAGGCCGTAACCCGCAAAAATTAGACGCGGTGAAACAGCAAATTATTGACTCTACCCACGCATCCGTAGAAACCTATGTAATTGATTTACTGACTGCGACAGAGGAAACCTGCCAAGTTATCGCTGACGATATTGCAAAACAACACCCTTATTTAGATGGTGTATTACATAGCGCTGGCTTGCTAGGAAATATCGCGCCTATCAGCAAGCAACCCACCCAACTCTGGCATGACGTTATGCAAGTTAACGTCAATGCGGGCTTTATGCTCACACAAACATTACTTCCTTTACTAGAAAAGGCTCCTCGCGCATCGTTGATTTTCACCAGTTCAAGTGTCGGTAAACAAGGGCGCGCTAATTGGGGCGTTTATGCCGTCTCTAAATTTGCCACCGAAGGCTTAATGCAAGTCTTAGCCGATGAGTATCAAGGCACTGGATTACGTATTAACTGTATTAACCCAGGACGCACTCGTACCGCTATGCGTGCAGGCGCTGCCCCCGGTGAAGATCCAATGACCTTAAAAACACCTGCCGATATTATGCCGACTTATCTATACTTAATGGGTGATGATAGCGCCGAGCAAACAGGAACCAGCGTGGACGCTCAGCCCAATTTAAAACCGATTAAAGCTTAAAATCGACTGTAACGGAGCAAACCATGAGCCAAGACCGACACGAAGAACGCCAACAACGTTTAAAGCAAAAAGTGGATGAGCGAATTGAAGCCGCCCAGCTGGAGCGCGGGATCCTGATTGTCTTCACTGGCAATGGAAAAGGAAAAACGACGGCAGCATTTGGCACCGCTTGTCGCGCTGTCGGTCATGGCAAAAAAGTGGCGGTTGTCCAGTTTATTAAAGGTGGTTGGGACAATGGCGAACGCAATCTTTTAGAGCCTCACGGCGTCCCCTTTTATGTAATGTCCACAGGGTTTACTTGGGAAACGCAAAACAAGCAGACTGACACACAAGCTTGCCTTGAAACTTGGCAGCATGCAGTGGAATTATTGCAAGACCCTCAATATGACTTGGTGATCCTAGACGAGCTAACCTACATGGTCAGTTACCATTATCTTCCTCTTGCTGAAGTAATGAATGCATTAAGTTGCCGCCCTGAAAATCAATCCGTCATTATTACGGGTAGAGGGTGCCACCGTGATCTATTGGATTTTGCCGATACGGTGACAGAAATGCGCCCTGTTAAACATGCCTTTGATGCGGGGATCAAAGCGCAAAAAGGGATTGATTGGTAGCCTTTGGCAACATACTCGTTAGCTGCCACAGGCTATTTCGGTGCCACATCCAGTTTTAAAACCCCAGCACTAAAAATAGCGGTAGTTTGCGACAAGAATTGCAAATATTTTTGTCGCTCTTCAAGACAATTATCCCCAGTTTCCCATTGGCTATAGAGCTCCGCCATATTCAATACGGCTACATGGTACTGATTATAAAAGTTCTGTTTTTTTTCTGGATCAGAGGATGCTCGGTAATCTTGAATCAGTGTGTTCACTTTCATCGCGTACTGCTGGATTTGCTGATCTTCAAAAACAGGGAGTGTGACAAAATAGTCAAATGTTAAACTCACCGTATTGTTTTGTACGGGTTCATTTTGACGCACAACCAGTTGCGTCATTTGCTTATCATCCGAAGAAATCGCCGTAATTAATTCTGAATAAGAGAAACACTTTGTTTTTATTTTACTTACTGTCGTTAGCGAATTTAATTCATCAGGGATCCGTGTTCCGATCGGGTAATCACAGTTGAATACGTTATTATCAATAATGAAATCATCACTACTCTCAATTCTCCCTTTTACTCGATAATCACCAACAGTTAATTCCTGTATGGTTTTATTATGAATAGAAGGAATTCCATTATTACCGTATACAAAGCTATAAGAATAATAAAGATGCTTTTGGGGATTTAATATCCCCCCTTTATTACCAGGGTAAACCATAAAATAAATGTGCTGACCTTCTTCGGTTGTCATGGAATGCAAGCCTTGTTTTAAATGTAGGCTACCCACTGATACTTTCGGGATCACCATCAGTTTATTATCAATAAAAAAAGAATAATTTTCCGACGAGTCATTACTAAAAAAGAAGCGCCCACTCTCTGAAGTATGTGGTTGATAAACATCACAACTTGTTATGCCAAAACTCAATAGTGCTGCATATTTCGCCGACTTTGCACATAACATAAACATTAAAACCTTTTATTGTTTCATTATGATAAAAATAGATTAGATGGATGAGTTGTACAATATAAAAGCCTCATAATGTGACAGATACCTTATAAACTCTTGATTGGCGTATTTTAAGTTTTAAATATCAAAATAACAAAGAAGTAAAAGTAATAAGTGGAATAACCCAGCCTGTTTTTACTTTATCGTTTTCTAGTCAAAAAAAGATAACCAATAAATAATAATTTAAGATTAGGATAGTTTATTTATATTATTGGAAATGATTATTTGATTTTAAGTCAATTTTTCGATAACAAACCAATTGCTAGATAAATGAAAATTGAATGAATTAATAATTGAAGTGTTCAAAAAGAGTAGCAGATTATTTCGCTATTCTATTTAACTGAAACAAAAATAAAAAAGGCTATGGCAAATACCATAACCTTTATTTTTAACCATTCGAATAACGTTATACGATTAGATTCGAGTACGACGTTTAGCCGTTGGGCGTGAAGTTTGGCGCTTCGCAGCTGGACGAGATGCCACTTGAGTGTGACGTTTCACAGCACGGCGAATTTGGTTAGCTTTGATGCGGCGCTGATCACGCTCAACAGACACTTTACTTTCTGTTTCAACATCCAGTTCAACTAACTCTCTTAAATAGTTAGTTTGCTCTAAACCTAATTCAGTCCAACCACCACGCGGTAAACCTTTCGGTAAATCAATATCTCCGTACCGAACACGGATCAGGCGGCTCACTTGCACACCAACAGATTCCCATAGACGACGAACTTCACGGTTACGACCTTCAGTTAAGGTGACGTTATACCATTGGTTCATCCCTTCACCACCGCGATACGACACAGTTTTAAAGGATGCCGGACCATCTTCTAATTGTACGCCAGTGGTTAACTGACGAATTTTTGCATCCGTGATTTCACCAAATACACGTACTGCGTATTCGCGTTCCACTTCACGGCTTGGGTGCATTAAGCGGTTAGCTAATTCACCATCGGTTGTAAATAACAATAAACCACTGGTGTTCACATCTAGACGCCCTACAGCAATCCAACGAGCCCCAGTCAGTTTTGGTAAACGGTTAAATACCGTTGGGCGACCTTCAGGATCATGGCGCGTGCACAATTCCCCTTCCGGTTTGTAGTATGCCATCACGCGGCAAATTTCTTTTTCTGGCTCTTTTATCGCTAAGATACGACCATCAAGACGAATTTTTGTGGAGGCTTTGACTTCAACACGGTCACCCAATGTTGCCATTTTGCCATCAACACTAATGCGGCCTTCTTTCAATAGGCCTTCGATTTCTCGGCGGGAGCCATGCCCTGAACGGGCAAGAATTTTTTGTAACTTTTCAGTTTGTTGCGGTTTAGAACTCATGAGATCCTCAACTGTCGCCTTCACAGGCGTCAAATAGCTTTTTGCACGATTAAAACACGCCTCACTCAATTAACAAGTCTTGCGTCACCGGCAAAAAGTGATGAATTTGAAAACCTGCGCATTATACACAGGTTTATTGTGATCCCCTATGACTAATCGTCTTTCCTGAAAGAATGCACCTTCAAGGAAGACTGGCTTATTCAAATGGGGTTGGGTCGCCAGTTCCGACACGGGCGACAACTGGTGTGTCGTCGGTAAAATCAATGACTGTGGTTGGTTTTTGCCCGATGTAACCACCGTGGATCACTAAATCCACTTGTTTATCTAGTAAGTCACGGATCTCTTCTGGATCAGATTGGGTAAAATCATCTCCCGGTAAAATCAAGCTAGTGGACATTAATGGCTCACCCACCGCTTCTAACAGGTCGCGGGCAATAGGGTTTGATGGTACGCGTAACCCAATGGTTTTACGCTTTTCATTCATCAAACGACGAGGCACTTCTTTGGTAGCTTTTAAAATAAAGGTGTAATTACCCGGTGTATTGTTTTTGATTAAACGAAATACGGTGTTATCCACATGGGCATAATTAGAGATTTCGGATAGATCACGGCACATCAAGGTAAAGTTATGGTTCGCATCCAATTTTCGGATACGGCAAATACGTTCTAGGGCATTTTTATCTTCTAAACGACAACCAATGGCATAACCTGAATCTGTTGGGTAGACGACAACACCGCCTTTATTCAGGATCTCAACGCTTTGGCTTATCAGCCTTGCCTGAGGGTTGTCCGGATGGATATAAAAAAACTGGCTCATAGTGACCTCTATAGTTGAGTATCGACAGCATCATCCGGTGAACGACCTAAAAATGGCACTATCTATCTATTTCCTACAAAACAAAACGACTCTTATAAGACACAACAGTCACAATATTACCCTTATCAAATAATATTGTGACTCAACAAAATAATTCATATACAGACTATTTTACACCCAAACCGTGATCCATCAACGAATTAGGTAATATTCTTACAAACTAGAGGATTTTAGCTGCCCGTCAATTCACTTTATCCCTCATTCACTTTATCCCAGAGGGTCCAAACGGCTTGCTCATCATCAGGGAGCCATAAATTCCGCCCTAACTCAATCCACGAACAAGGACGATGGAAGTCTGATCCAACAGAGGTTTTCAAGTTAGCCTCTTGCGCCAATTCCCCTAAAAATCGCTTCTCATTCGCCGGTTGCTGGCAATGAGAAATTTCCATCGCATCCCCTTGGCAGGCTTTAAAGTGATCGATCAGGCGTCTTAACCATTTATTCGATAATTGATATTTTGATGGATGCGCCAGAACCGCGACACCGCCAGATTGATGAATGGCATCCACGGCTTCTTGAATGCTGCACCACTGAGCAGGCACATAGCCGGTTTTTCCTTTCGCCAGATAGCGCTTAAACACATTATTGATGGTTTTCTCTTTGCCAATTTTGACAATATACTGCGCAAAATGCGCACGTGTGACCTGTCCACCACCTGAAATCGCTTGGGCATTTTCCCACGCATCGTCAATTCCCGCCTTTTGCAAGCGACGACCTATCTCAATTCCGCGTTCTAGGCGACGTTGTGATTGTTGCGAGAGTAATGCTTCCATCGCAGGATGGCTCGGTGAAAAATTCAACCCAACAATATGAATTTCAATATTTTCCCACAGGGTAGAAATTTCAACCCCGTTAACTAATGTTAATGGGCTTGAATTATCAGCAAGATACGCTTTGGCGGCGATTAAACCATCACAAGTATCATGATCCGTGATTGATAAAATATTCACACCCATTGCTATCGCACGTTCGACTAACTCAGCGGGAGGTAGCTCTCCATCTGATGCATTCGTATGGCTATGTAAGTCATAGCGAGTCATTATTGGCGTCGAATCTTGCGACATATTGTTACCTTCTCCCTTTTCGACTTAACGAAAATTAAAAATAAATACAAACAGCTATTGACATCAATCGCGCGATCCAGTTTACTAGTACACAAGATTGCACTGTATTCAAAAGCTATTAGTATTCAAAAGAATTAGTATTCAAAAGCATTTAAAACTTAATTTGTTTATCCAGTGAGGCATGTATGACTGTTTTCAATTTATCAAATCGTTGGTGGCGCGACTTCCCAAATTGGGCGGAAGCCGCACGCGCATAAATTGTTAATGCCTCAGTGCCGAACCCGCCCTCAACCAGCGGGTTTTTTTACGTCTAAAATTAGCTTAAGGCAGCAAAATGAACAAACAAAACACCACATTAGCACATTTTAATCATCTGGATAGCCCAATTAACTATCAACCTGATCCTACGTTGTTATTTAATCACCTGTGCCAGAATAAAGCCGCTACCATGCTGTTAGAGTCGGCTGAAGTCAACAACAAAGCCAATTTACAAAGCCTATTAATCATCGATAGCGCATTACGCATCCGTGCATTTGGTCAACGGGTTGAAATTGAAGCCTTAACTGAAAATGGCCAAGCCCTATTACCTTTAATTCATGCGCAATTAGCCGAAAAAGCGATTTCTCGCGATTTAACCACAAATCATCTGACCGTCAACTTTGCTCAACCCGAAAGCCAATTAGATGAAGATAGCCGTTTAAAAAGCGCATCATGTTTGGATGTATTACGCGCATTGCCTGCACTGGCTCAAGCCCACTTCCCGAGACCAGAAATCCTGTTTATGGGCGGATTATTTGCCTATGACTTAGTGGCAAATTTTGAAGCATTACCAGAAGTCGCAGCCACAAACCAATGCCCTGATTTCTGCTTTTTCGTCGCTGAACACTATTTAGTGATAGACCATCAAAACCAAGCCGCGCGCTTAAAAAGCCTGTTATTTACAGCCGATACCCACATCGTCGAACAAGTAAAACAACGCCACAGCGACATTATCGTTGCGTGCCGCCCTTACTTACCCGCATTACCTCTGGGTGAACAAGACAACTTCAGCGTCACTATCAATAAAAACGATGAAGAATATGGGCGTGTAGTCAATACATTAAAAGAAGCCATCTACCGCGGTGATATTTTCCAAGTCGTCCCATCACGCAAATTCAGTATGCCATGTGCGCAGCCGCTGATTGCCTATCAAAAACTTAAAGCGCAAAACCCAAGCCCGTACATGTTCTATATGCAAGACAACGATTTCACCCTGTTCGGTGCTTCACCAGAGAGCGCCTTGAAATACAGCAAACAAACTCGCGTGGTGGAAATCTACCCAATTGCAGGTACCCGCCCTCGTGGTCGCAATGCGCAAGGAAATATCGACTTAGATTTAGATAGCCGCATTGAACTGGCTATGCGTACCGATGAAAAAGAGCTTGCCGAACACATCATGCTGGTGGACTTAGCCCGTAATGATTTAGCACGAATTTGTGAAGCAGGCAGCCGCTATGTTGCCAACCTGACCAAAGTTGACCGCTACTCTTTTGTAATGCACTTAGTTTCCCATGTTGTTGGCACTTTACGCAGCGATTTAGATGTTTTCCATGCTTATCAAGCCTGTATGAATATGGGGACATTAACCGGCGCGCCGAAAGTTAAAGCGATGCAACTGATCGCAGAATGTGAAAAAGAGCGCAGAGGCTCTTACGGCGGCGCTGTGGGTTACTTTAATGGTAAAGGCGACTTTGATACTTGCATCGTTATTCGTTCCGCGTATGTCGAAAACGGCATTGCCACCGTTCAAGCTGGCGGAGGTGTTGTCCTCGACTCTTCTCCACAAGGTGAAGCCGACGAAACTCGTAATAAAGCCCGCGCAGTGATCCGCGCCATTGCCCAAGCCCACCAAGTTGAGGAGTTATTTTAATGGCTAATATCTTACTACTCGATAATGTCGACTCCTTCACCTACAACTTGGTCGACCAATTACGCGCTGGTGGTCACCACGTGGTGATCTACCGCAACACCGTTAATGCGGCACATGTTTTATCCGTATTGAATCAACTCGATGATGCGATTTTAGTCCTTTCACCAGGCCCTGGAAAACCCAGTGACGCGGGCTGTATGCCGGAAGTACTTAAGTCGGTAATAGGCACCATTCCTGTGATTGGCATCTGCTTGGGGCATCAAGCCATTGTTGAAGCTTATGGCGGAACAGTCTCCCCTGCGGGTGAAATTTTACACGGCAAAGCATCAATGGCGACCCACGATGAACAAGCCATGTTTACCGGCTTAGAAAACCCTATTTCAGTGGCTCGCTATCACTCTTTAGTGGGTAGCCAAATCCCTGAATCATTAACTATTTGCGCACAATCCAATGGCATGGTCATGGCGGTACGCAATGATGAACAGCGAGTGTGTGGATTCCAGTTTCACCCCGAATCCATCTTAACCACCCAAGGAAAATTGTTGTTAGAAAATACGGTGGCATGGGCGCTTTCTTCCCCCAACAAAACAACATCACATTCGCACTAATGGGACACAGAGAGCCAATCATGCAAAACATTTACGATAAATTATTTAAGGCGCAAGCGTTAACTCAACAAGAGAGCCAATATTTATTTAACGCAATTATTCAAGGTGAACTCACTGAGCCCCAACTTGCTGCCGTCTTGATCAGCATGAAAATGCGCGGAGAACAACCGCAAGAAATTGCCGGTGCAGCACTGGCATGCTTAGAAAATGCTCAACCTTTCCCACGCCCTGACTATCAATTTAGTGATATTGTCGGCACAGGGGGAGACGGCGCCAACAGTATTAATATTTCCACCGCCAGCGCCTTTGTGGCAGCAGAATGCGGGATCAAAGTCGCGAAACACGGCAACCGCAGCGTTTCCAGTCGTTCAGGTTCATCGGATCTGCTCGCCGCCTTTGGCATTGCTTTAGATTTAAGCGCTCAAAGTGCCCGTGATGCGTTAGACGAATTAGACTTATGTTTCTTATTTGCGCCGCAATATCACAGTGGATTCCGCCATGCCGCACCTGTGCGTAGCCAATTAAAAACCCGTACTTTATTTAATGTTCTGGGCCCATTAATTAACCCAGCTCGCCCACCGTTAGCATTAGTGGGCGTCTATCAAGATTCATTGGTTGAACCGGTAGCAAAAACCATGCAAATGCTTGGGTTTACCCGCGCTGCTGTGGTACATAGTGGAGGGATGGATGAAGTTTCACTTCATGCACCAACCCATGTCGCCGAGTTAAAAAATGGTGAGGTTCAGCAATATACTCTGACAGCTGAAGATTTTGGCTTAGCGCCTTATCAGCTGAAAGATTTGGAAGGCGGTACCCCAGATGAAAACCGTTTTCTACTGACACAATTATTACAAGGTCATGGTCAAGCGGCTCATGAAGCTGCTGTCGCCGCAAATGTCGCCATGTTGTTACGCATTAATGGCTACGAAGATTTAAAAGAAAACAGCGAGCACGCACTCAATATTATTCGTAGCGGTAAAGCATTTGACCGCGTTCTGGCACTAGCTGCAAGGGAGCACTAAGATGAAAGGCACTGTATTACAAAAGATTGTGGATGATAAATTTGCCTATTTAGTAGAGCGCAAACAGCGTCAACCGCTGGCAAGTTTTCAATCTGAAGTGCAACCTGCTCAACGAAATTTCTACTCAGCCTTACAAGCGAAGCGCCCTGTGTTTATTTTAGAGTGCAAAAAAGCTTCTCCATCCAAGGGGCTTATCCGTGAAGATTTCGATCCTGCCGTGATTGCGGGCATGTATGCCCCTTATGCTTCTGCGATTTCAGTTTTAACTGACGAAAAATATTTTCAAGGCAAAATGGATTATTTGACCATCGTCAGCAATACCGTGAAACAACCCGTTCTGTGCAAAGACTTCATCGTTGACCCTTATCAGATTTACCTTGCTCGCTATTACCAGGCGGATGCCATTTTATTAATGCTGTCCGTATTAAATGATGAACAATACCTTGCCCTTGCCGATGTTGCACACCAACTGAATATGGGCGTACTCACTGAGGTGAGCAACGACGAAGAGCTGGAGCGCGCGATAGTATTGAAAGCCAAAGTGGTTGGGATCAACAACCGCGACCTGCGCGATATGTCCATCGATTTAAATCGTACTCGTCAACTCGCACCGCGTTTACCCGCAGGAACCGTGGTGATCAGCGAATCGGGTATTCTTCAACATCAACATATTCAAAGCCTTTCGGATGTCGCTAACGGTTTCTTAATCGGTAGCGCCCTAATGGAGCAAGCGGATTTACCACAAGCACTGCGTAACCTGCTGATTGGTGAACATAAAGTATGTGGTTTAACCCGAGAGCAAGATGCGAAAGCTGCATTTGCCGCAGGAGCCAATTTTGGTGGACTGATTTTCGCTGAAAAATCCCCCCGTAAAGTGACACTGTCACAAGCAAGGCAAATTATTCATGCTGCACCACTTAAATTTGTGGGCGTTTTCCGTAATCAATCCGCGGATTTTGTAGCGCATATTGCCCAACAATTGGCGCTACATGCAGTTCAACTCCATGGCGATGAAGATAATACTTACATGGCACAATTACGTGAAATGTTGCCCGCTCACTGCCACATTTGGAAAGCACTGAATATGGCTGATAGCCAGATCGCCGATTATGACCCTGAGTTAATTGATTTACTGGTATTAGACAACGGCGCTGGTGGCACAGGAAAAACCTTTGATTGGTCATCAATACCCGCAAATAGCGGCTACAAACTGATGGTGGCTGGCGGACTTAACCCTGAAAACTGCCAGCAAGCGGCCGAACTCGTCTGCAATGGGCTTGATTTTAACTCTGGCATTGAAATCGAACCGGGTATTAAATCCGAACAAAAATTAAACCAAGTCTTTGATGCATTGAAATCAGCCCGTATGGCGATTTAGCACAAAGCCATATTAATCATACTGAACATATAAACTTAAAATGGATAATAAAGAATGAGCAAATTAGATCCCTATTTCGGTGAGTTTGGTGGGCAATATGTCCCAGAAATTTTGATCCCAGCATTGAACCAGCTAGAAGATGCCTTTATTGACGCACAAAATGACCCTGCGTTCCTAACTGAATTCCATGACCTACTTAAAAACTATGCAGGTCGTCCAACGGCATTAACCCTGTGCCGCAACCTGACAGCCGGTACTAAAACTAAGCTTTATTTAAAGCGCGAAGATTTACTTCACGGTGGCGCGCACAAAACCAACCAGGTGTTGGGTCAAGCATTACTCGCCAAACGTATGGGTAAAAATGAAATTATTGCTGAAACGGGTGCGGGTCAGCACGGTGTCGCTACCGCCCTTGCTTGCGCCTTATTAAATATGAAGTGCCGTATCTACATGGGTGCAAAGGACGTTGAACGCCAATCTCCAAACGTGTTCCGCATGAAGCTCATGGGCGCCGAAGTGATCCCAGTGCATAGCGGCTCAGCTACCCTAAAAGATGCCTGTAACGAAGCGCTAAGAGACTGGTCTGGCAGTTATGAAACCGCACACTATTTATTAGGCACGGCGGCGGGTCCTCACCCATATCCGACCATTGTGCGTGAATTTCAGCGCATGATCGGTGATGAAGCAAAACAGCAAATTTTAGATAAAGAAGGTCGCCTACCGGATGCGGTGATCGCCTGTATTGGTGGCGGTTCCAATGCTATCGGTATGTTCGCGTCATTTATTCCTGAAGAAAGCGTCGGGTTAATTGGGGTTGAGCCTGCCGGTCACGGTATTGAATCAGGGCAACACGGCGCCCCATTAAAACATGGTCGTGTTGGGATTTATTTCGGCATGAAATCCCCAATGATGCAGACCTCTGAGGGGCAGATTGAAGAATCTTATTCCATTTCAGCGGGATTAGATTTTCCATCTGTGGGGCCTCAACATGCGCACTTAAACAGTATTGGTCGTGCGGAATATGTTTCGATTACCGATGATGAAGCGCTAAACGCCTTTAAATTGCTGTCACGCAAAGAAGGGATTATTCCTGCATTAGAGTCATCTCATGCGCTGGCTTACGCCCTCAAAATGGCAGAACAAAATCCAAATAAAGAGCAGTTGTTAATTGTCAATTTATCCGGTCGTGGTGATAAAGACATTTTTACGGTACATGATATTTTGACCAGCAAAGGGGAAATCTAATGACGCGTTATACTCAACTTTTTCAGCGTTTAAACCAACAAAATCAAGGCGCTTTTGTTCCCTTTGTCACGTTAGGCGATCCTGATGCTGAGATTTCTTTAAAAATTGTCGATGCGTTAATTGCAGGTGGTGCGGATGCTTTAGAGATAGGCATCCCCTTCTCTGACCCGTTAGCGGATGGCCCGACAATTCAAAATGCCAATTTACGTGCCTTTAAAAGCGATATCACACCGACGTTATGCTTTGAATTATTAGCGCGTATTCGTGCCAAACACCCCGATATGCCGATAGGCTTACTGGTATACGCTAACTTGGTTTTCACCAATGGTATCGACCATTTTTACCAACGTTGCCAACAGGCTGGCGTAGATTCCGTTTTAGTTGCCGATGTGCCAATGCGTGAATCAAAGCCGTTCCGTGAATCAGCCATCGCCCACGGCATCGCCCCTATCTTTATTTGCCCACCGAATGGGGATGACGCACTGCTAAAAGAGATAGGAGAACATAGCCAAGGTTATACGTATTTACTCTCTCGAGCTGGCGTCACTGGCACAGAGCAGCGAGCGCAAATGCCATTAACCCATTTAGTGAGCAAATTAACTCAATATGGCGCAGCGCCCGCGCTTCAAGGATTTGGTATTTCAGAGCCTGCTCAAGTGGCTGAGGCAATTCGTAATGGGGCTGCGGGGGCAATATCAGGTTCCGCTGTGGTAAAAATCATTGAAAATAACCTACAACGTCCACAAGAGATGCTCAGTAAATTAACGGAGTTTGTGGCAAATATGAAAGCCGCCACACAAAAATAGTCACCTTAATTTATTTTCTTCATTGCGTCAGAAAGCCATCCATATTTTGATGGCTTTTTTTATTTCAAATAGCCGTTAACGCATTCAATTGTTTCTGTCAAAATTCCACTTCACAGATAATATTTAAAATATGTTAGGTAAAGTCATTCAGATTAATTTAGTTTAAATATCTATCTTGATATTTAATTATAGAATTAAATTTGCACTCTGATTATTAGTCTTTTTTGGCGTTGTGAAATTAATGTTAAATAAAATATAAGTAATTTAACATTGCACGCTCTATTCGTTATATTCTTTCTTCTCTAAAAACGAAAAATCCGGGAATATATTCCCGGATTTCTTTACTGCTTTCTAATCCATTAGCTAGCAAGAATAAACTTGCTGAAGTCCTTGAGAAATTAGAAGCGGTAACCCACACCAAACATAAATACAAATGGGTCTAAACGAGTATCAACTTTAACTCGGTCTTCACCAGCTTTGAATTTAACGTCAGTGTCAATATTCATCCACCAAACAGAGGCGTTTAACATCCAGTTTTCATCAAGCATGTAGTCCATACCGGCTTGCGCTGCAAAGCCCCAAGAGCTTGACAGGTCTAGGTCAGACAGACCCGCAGCTTTACCAGTACTATTGAATTTCTCATCAAAGAAGAAAGTATAGTTCAGACCTGCACCTAAATAAGGACGCAGTTTATCTTCTTTGCCACCGAAGTAATATTGAGCCATCAGAGTTGGTGGCAAGTGTTTAACTGTTGCGATATTTCCTGTTGGACCAGTGCCAACTTTATGCTCAAACGGAGTTGCTGCTAATAATTCCACACCAATATTATCGGTGATCATATAACCGAAAGTTAAACCTAATTGGGTATTATTATTTGCATCAAAATGACCTAAATTAGCATCGCCTAGTTTAACATCATCCCCGCCAACATTTGGTCTTACAGTTGCCGTACCTGCACGGAATAAAAAGTCGCCAGCTTCATGAGCAAATGAAGCTGCTGGAGCTAAAGTTGCAGCAGCCAATACAAGCGCAGTGAGTTTTTTCATTGTCAATCCCATTCCTATGTTTATTATTTAGCAAAATATAGCCTATTCTTAAATTTAATATTCAAATCAAGATCACATCTTTTGCTAATTTATATATTTCGTAATAAAGCTGAGTTTATTATTCCATTACTGGTTTTTTCTATTTTGATTTGAATCAATTTTCATGAAATAACTATTAAAATAAGAAATGATTTTATATTAATGGCTAATTAAATCGCGATTTAAATATATATTTAAAATACACCTTTAGGATTATTCTTTATTAATAGAGACACACCCATTTATTGAGTAGCGCACCTATTTAGGCTAACTCCCAGACTTTTCTTATCTTTCTCTACCTATACGTCCGATACTCAGTTACAATCACCGTCAAATTTTTATTCCGTTTGTAGATAGGAGCAGTTACATGTCCATTTCGGCCAACTCACTCTTTCGTGACAGCATCAACTTTTTTAAAAACCAGTTGAATGGCCTCTTCACCATTGTGTTAATCGCCACCGCAATCAGCGTGATTGTCTACGCAATGTTAATTCCTAATGAACGGATGATTGGCGTGTTACTTGAAGCGCAGAACCAGCTACTTGAAGCGGGTAATGCAGGGTTACAGAATTGGGTACTGAACTTACCTGAAGACGAGAAAAACAGCATTCTGCGTGTGTCTATGGGCTTGATTTTATCCGTAGCATTGGGAAGTTTGGTACTGATGTGCGGCGTGCTTTCTTATATCGCCAATTTATCTCGCGGTGAAGCTGTGAACGGGACTCAAGCACTGGTTTCATCATTACCTAAAGCCCCTGCGATGTTCCTACTGCTAATTATCTGTTCATTATTAATTCAGCTGGGTATCACCCTGATGGTACTTCCTGGTCTGATTTTGGCGATTGGCTTTTCTCTTGCCCCTGCCATTTTAATGAATGAAAAAGTGAATCCATTTAATGCCATGGGCAGAAGCTGGAAGCTGGCGTTTGCCAATTGGCGTATAGCTGCCCCAATGATTTTAATTTGGATGGCAACGCAAATGTTAGTGAGTATGCTGTTAAGCAGCCTGCAACTGAATCATATTGTGGTCAATGGTATTTCATTCCTGATCAACAACATGATTGCCGCTTTTGCCTTAATTTACTTTTTCCGTTTATATATGCTGAGCAGCAAAAACGCATAAATATAGACAGATTTAATGATCTAAAAAGGGCGTCTCTTCAAAGTGACGCCCTTTTGTTTTTCATTCTATCGAAACCATTACTCTGACAATTTATTATCGACGATTCCTTCCTCACTCTCCTTGCGTTCTTCAACACTTTTTTGCTGAATATGCTGCTTACTCTGGATCAAGCGGATAGCGAAATAGATATCTGGCACCACCAATAAATCATCATCAGAACGGCTAATTTTATTTTGTGATAACCAACGGTTTAGGGATGTTCTTCGCCCAGCCAACACCAGCGTTACCCCTTTCGCTTTTAATGACGTCACAAGCTCGTTAAGTGCAGAGAAGACGCTCACGTCGTTATGGGTGAAGCTAACGGCGGCATCCACAATGACCCACGCCGGACGTTTACGCTGGCTATCGATATGCTTGTTTAAGCGATCTTTAAAATAGTTCACATTGAAATAAGTCAACGGTGAGTTAAAACGATAAATCAGAACCCCTTCAACCGCCTGAATATCATTATCAGGGTTCATAGAATGCAACATGCCCTGTTCATCAACCCCTAATAATTGATCTGTTGGGCGGAATATCACCCGCAAAAATTGCAGCAAACCTAATAACACGGCAAAGCCCACGCCGCTGATCAAGCCGACCACAAGCACCGCGCAAAGTGTGAAAACGCATAAGAAAAAGGCTTGTCGGTTACGTTTACGCATTGCATAAATGCTGCAAAAGCTAATCAGTGAAAACGTCGAGACCACTAGCACCATCCCTAATGCGGGCATCGGAATATAACCCAGCAGATCCATTGAAAACAGCAACACCACCAAAATAGTGAGCGCAGCAATGACCGATACCATCTGCGTTTTGCCGCCCATCATATCGTTTACAGCAGTTCGGCTACTGGCCGCACTTACCGCAAATCCTTGAGATAATGCAGACGCGATATTCGCCATGCCTAAGGCGCGCAGCTCTTGGTCTGCATCCACGGTATAACCATTTTTGCTGGCAAAGCTTCGCGCCGTCATCATAAAGCTCACAAAGCTGATCACCGCTAAGTTTAAAGATGGCGTCACCAAATCCCGCAATAAGCCGGGGTTAAAATCCGGTGCTGCTATCGAGGGTAATCCATTACCCAGATTACCGACGGTACTAATGCCATATTGCTCAAGATTGAAAATAATGCTGGCGCTCGTTGCCAAGACCATCGCAATTAACAGTGAAGGCCATTTACTGCGTACCCGTTTGATGGCCATCGTCACCGTTAGCGTTAATACCGCCACCGTTAATGTCGGAATATGGGTTTCTGGTAGCGCAAGCGGTAATGCCACTAAACGCTCGATAAACCCAGATGGAAGCGAATCAATACCAAAAATTTTCCCTAGCTGACTAACAATAATGGTCAGTGCGACCCCATTTAATAACCCTTGTAAAATCGGTCCGGATAAAAAATCGGCAAACATTCCCAGACGAAAACGTGCCGCAATCAAGCACCATATTCCCGTCATTAAGCTCATTACAATGATTAATTGCCAACGGGTATTTTCATCCCCCATCGCTAAAGGCGCAACGGCAGCGGCAATCACCGCACAGGTTGCCGCATCCGGTCCAATGATTAATTGTTTAGAGGTGCCAAACAATGCATACATCAGCATCGGTAAAATACAGGCATATAGCCCGACAATGGCATTGATCCCCATGAGTTCAGCATAAGCAATTGCCACAGGCAGCGCCACGGCGGCGACCGACAGCCCCGCTTTCACATCCGGCCCCAAGTTCGCCAATTGATATTGACTAAAGGTTTGTAAACCGGGCATCAGATTAAATAATCGCGCCTTTATCATGGAAAAATCTCTAAAAATTAATCAGTTAATTTCTTACGTAGACTATTTATATCCGAACTATTAAAGTTTATCTAGGACTAAGTCAAATAAGGGTAAAATAGTGCAAATTTGATTGGTTTACAGGCTTAATTCTTGGTAAAAGAGAGCAAACTTTTAACAATCTGCGCAAAATCAGTTAAACTACGCCACTACGTTTAAGTTGACTCTGTTTGAATTGACTCTATTTAAGCTGATTATGTTCACGTTAAGGATCTGAATCCACCGTTATGAAACAACTTATTGATTTTATTCCTTTGGTTATCTTTTTTCTCTTTTATAAGCAATACGATATTTATGTTGCTAGCCAATCATTACTGATAACCACCCCGATTTCCTTATTGGTCACTTACTTTATTTATAAAAAAGTGGAAAGAGTAGCAAAAATCACCTGTGCGATTGTGATGGTATTTGCAGGGTTAACGGTGTTATTTCATAGCGCTGACTTTATCAAATGGAAAGTCACCATTATTTATGCTCTTTTTGGTATTGCTTTGTTTGCAAGCCAATGGTTTACAGAAAAACCACTCATTCAAAGAATGCTGGGTAGCAACCAAGAAATTAAATTAGCAGACAGTTATTGGTTAAAATTAAATACCGCTTGGGGTATTTTCTTTGTTGCTTGCGCTGTTATTAATATTTACGTGGCTTATTGGATGGCTGAGAGTGTCTGGGTCAACTTTAAAGTATTTGGATTGACGGCTGGTACCTTAATTTTTACGATCCTTAGTGTGGTGTATATTTTCAAACACATGACTAAAGAGCCTCAGGCAGAAAAGCCAGAAGAGTAATTTATTTCTTCGAATTATTATGATGATAAAAAAGCTGCGCACTTTCGCAGCTTTTTTATGCCTATCACAGTGATTTGTTACAATTATCTGTGACTGGATGTACTCTAGCGGTTTACTATACTTATGTTTGTTTGCTATAAATGAGCAACAAAATCATAGTGTTTAATTCCTTTTAATAAAGAGTTTGATATGCAATTACCTAACGGTGAACTCGTTTTACGTACTTTGGCAATGCCTTCAGATACCAATGCGAATGGCGATATTTTTGGTGGCTGGCTAATGTCTCAAATGGATATTGGCGGCGCGATTTTAGCAAAAGAAATTGCTCTGGGTCGCGTAGTAACAGTGGCAGTCAATGGCATTAAATTTCAAAAACCAGTTGCTGTTGGTGATGTTGTTTGTTGTTATGCTCGCTGCTTAAAAACAGGGAAAAGTTCCGTCACTATCAATATTGAAGTGTGGGTGAAAAAAGTGGCAACCCACCCTGTAGGTCAGCGCTATCAAGCTACTGATGCGGTATTTACTTATGTGGCGGTCAATGATGACAATACGCCTCGAGCATTACCTGAAGATAAGCAACACTTCGAATTAGAAAGTTCGCAGCCTCAAGCTTAATCATTCATATACTGAAAGGGCACTTTGATAAGTGCCCTTTTTTGATCTTCACATTTTCTAACTGCTAAGCTTGGCTTACCGTGCCATCCACTTTGAAGTAGATTTCAGTGATATAACCTTTCGCTGGCAATTTTTCGTATTTCCAACGGTTCATTGCACGCTTCACGTCTCGCTCAAACATCCCTTTTGGTGAAGCTTCAACAAACTCAATATTCTGCACTCGCCCATCTTCATCGATGTCATAGCGTACTTTCACATAACCATTTTTTCCTAGACGACGAGCGCGATCTGGGTATTCAGGCGCTTGTTTACTTAATGCTTTTGGACCACGTTGCCCCGTGGATTGGTTAGATGCTGTTGCATTATTTTTGACGTTAGTATCAGTTCCGCGCGTGTTGGTGACTTCTTTTGGCGTAGTATCTGTATTTGTGGATGGCGTTTTGTTCATCGCCAGTTGTTTCTCAACGGGTTTAACTGGCTCTTGAACTTTTTTCGGTTCTTTTTTAGGTTCTTTCTTCGGTTCAGGTTTCTTTTTTACTTCTGGTTTTTTCTGCGGTAAGACTATCGCCGGTTCAACGACAGGCTCAGGTTCAATGATAGGTTCAGGTTCAACGACCGGCTCTGGCTCTGCCTGTGTTTCGGCTGGTGGAGTGGCGGCGGGTTCAGCAAAGGAAAGCATTGCTATCGAGATTGGCTCCTCAGGTTGAGGAAATTTCGGTTGATTAAAAATCCACGCCATAGCCAAGCCCGCATGAATTGATAATGAAACAGCAATGATGACTAACAGTCTGATACCACGCATATGCAATTTTTACCCTACACCGTTTACTTATTGAATATGGCTAATAGTTTAAATGCAAATAGCAATCATATTCAATAAGGTTTAGCGAACAAAGTTAAAAATGTGAGTATAAACGTGAATACCCTTACTCAATCCACTGTGTAAATAACAGGGAATGACGACGTTTATAGATGTCCATTTTGCGGAGCGAATAAATGTGCATATTGCGGCGAGAGTGTCTTTCTAACCAACGGCGACGGCGGCGAACGACTTGTCTTAGCATTCTCCAGCGACCCACTTCTTGCCTACTGCGTCTCATCTTTTTAATCCTTATCAGGTGTGTGTTCGTAACAGCGAAATATTATATGCCTTTACTCACGAGAACCAAGAGGAAGTTATCAATGAAAAAACAAAATCATCACGCAAAAAATGGAGTTGAACCAATTAATTTATCATTAATTGCACTTTTATCTATTTAACTCAGTTTTTATTCAGAACTTTTACTAAATTCTGGTATGTTTATTCTTAGTCTATATTTAATAAGACATATTTTCTTTTTTCGACTCTTTTTCTCTCTGTCAGTGAGGCTTGTTATCCATTATGGCAACCGTCTACACCTTAATGAGTTGGTTACTGTTTTTCCTGTATTGGTTAATTGTTGCTGGGGTTACTGTCCGTATCCTCGTCACTCGTCGCCCCGTCACTTCGGCGATGACATGGTTACTGATCATTTATATCCTGCCACTGGTGGGGATCATCGCGTATGCCGCATTTGGTGAACTCCATTTAGGTCGACGTCGTATCGATAAAGCTCATCAAATGTGGCCATCGGTTGCCACTTGGCTGGAAAATCTACGCCTCTCCAAACACATTTTTGCTAACGATAATAGCCCCGTTGCTGAGCCATTATTCCAACTGTGTGAGAAACGCCAAGGTATTGCAGGCGTCAAAGGCAACCGCATTCAATTACTGACCACCAGCGAAGACTCACTAAAAGCCATTGCCAATGATATTAATAATGCCAAAAACTCTATCGAAATGGTGTTCTATATTTGGCAGCCAGGTGGGCTTGTCGATGAAGTCACTGACGCCCTTCTCAATGCAGCAAAACGTGGCGTTAAGTGCCGCATTATGGTGGACTCCGCAGGAAGCTGGCATTTTTTCCGCAGTGATTATCCCGATAAAATGCGCGCCGCGGGGATTGAGTTTGTCGAATCTCTAAAAGTCAACCTTATGCGTTTTTTCCTGCGCCGTATGGATTTACGCCAGCATCGTAAAATCGTTGTCATTGATAACTATATCTCTTACACCGGCAGCATGAACATGGTGGATCCGCGCTATTTTAAACAAGATGCGGGTGTCGGTGAATGGGTGGATATTTTAGTTCGTATGGAAGGCCCAGTGAGTACCACATTAGGGATTGTCTACGCCTTTGACTGGGAAATGGAAACAGGACAACGCATTTTACCGCCACCACCAGATAGCAATATCATGCCGTTCGAGCAAGATAACGGACATACTACCCAAATGATTGCTTCAGGCCCGGGTTTCCCTGAAGAACTTATCCAGCAATCATTAATGACAGCGATGTTCTCAGCTCGTAAGCAGCTGATCATGACCACCCCATACTTTGTACCAAGTGATGATTTGCTGCATGCAATCTGTACCGCTGCTATGCGCGGTGTTGATGTCAGTATCATCATGCCTCGCCATAATGACTCTTTCTTAGTTCGCTGGGCAAGCCGCTCTTTCTATACCGAATTATTGGAAGCTGGCGTGAAAATTTACCAGTTTGAAGATGGGTTGCTGCATACCAAGAGTGTCTGTGTTGATGGGGAATTAAGCTTAGTCGGTTCAGTAAACTTAGATATGCGCAGTTTATGGCTGAACTTTGAAATTACAGTCGTGATTGACGATAAAAGTTTTGGTAGCGATCTGACGCTGGTTCAGTATGATTATATGGCTCGCTCCACACGCTTAGATATTGAAGAATGGGAACAACGCCCGTTCTGGAACCGTGTGATTGAGCGCCTGTGCTACTTCTTTAGCCCATTATTGTAATTATAATAACTATAATCACCATTGCTTAACTGTTAGGAAAACGTCATGAGCCAGAACCCAAGTATTAACCTAATCGATGAAGATGAAATCATTGAAATTGCCTATGACCTTTTCCTTGAAGGTGCGATGGAGAACTTAGAGCCTGCCGACCAAGTGATTTTCGCTTTGCAGTTCGAAGAGTGTGGCGCGGCTGAAATTGTGCCATTCAGTCAAGATTGGCATATTCTCGCCACTCAAGGATTACCTTTAGCGCAAATGAGTGAAGTGGTGATCGGACTTGCTAAAAGCCCAGAGGATGAGATTGACGATATCTTTGCACGAATTCTTATCAGCCGGAACCCTAAGCACCCTTTCCAACATATCGAATGGAAACAGTAAAAATAAAAGATGGGGGAAATATTCCCTCATCTTTTATTAAACTTTATTCTGCTAAATCCAACTGCAAATGATGCTTCTTAATATAGAGACGCAGATTATTGCGAATATAATCACTCTTATCTAATGGGTATTTTTCCCACGCCGCCACAATATACGGTTCCACCCCATCAGCAAATTCAGGTGAACGCGCGACAGCTTGGATCGCGGTTAATGCAATTTCACTCTTATCCGCAATCATATACTCAAAGTAGTGAGCGACCTTTTGACTAAAATTGACATCGTGGGAAGCAGCATATAATGCACTGACAGCAATCTGACCATCCACATGACTAAATAAGTGTTGAAAATCTTCCACTTTGACCGCTTGTAATTCCTTGAGGATATACCCCGCAAAACTCACCGTATCTGCATGCTCGCTCTGTGCTAATTTAGCTAAAATAGCCGATTGAAACTTCGCTAAATCGGCTTTTTGATACCAATAAATCAGTTGTAACCCACGATTGATTTGCGCAGGATCTTGGCTCTCAAGCGTTTGGGCTAAATAGTCCGATGAAGCAGCAACGGAATATTTTGCTAATACTTCCAGTGCCTTCACATGGTAAATGTTGAGTATTTCGTTATCTAATATACGAGTGAGTTGCTCAATGCCCTTTTCCGATAATGACGGTAACTTTTTCAGTCCTTCTAGCGCCGCTAGCTTCGTTTTTTCATTATCTTCATGATGAAATAGGTTGAATAACGTCGTTTCATCACCGCCCATCCGATGCCCAAACCAGCCAGTATCATATTGCTGAATAATTTCATCTAGCCAGCGTTCATACCAATCCAATAAATGACTTTCATAAGCAAACTGATACGGTGTTGGCGAGTCACACCATTCGTGGGTATAAACCAGTCGCCCAGCATGTTTGCCCGTCACCACCAGCAGAATGTCATACGTACAGCCGCAAGTACCAAGGTAAAACAGCCCTTGGTGAAGCAAACTTTCCCGTAAGTCGTACTCTTCATCACTGCAATTTTCCGTTAAGTGACTGAGTGTTTGCCACTCATCATTGCTCATGGTTGGGCTAAGCACGCAAGGTAATACCACTGCATCATAACGATTTTCACTGTCTTCAAAACGCTCTATACCGTAGTAAGGGCCTGCGCCGCCATTACCCAATTGCGTCATAAACTGCACATATTCTTGGGGTAACTGCACACCAGTACGTCGCTGCCACTGTGCTATCTGTGCCATATCCAAAGGTGGATTGAGCTGATAATGGTGGCTGTCCGCTCCGAACAACGCTTCATCGCTGTCCATTTGCTTAGCAAGGGGGAGTTTTTGTTGAATACGTTGGATTTGGTCATCTGCATAGCGCTGGTTGATGGCTATCCATGTTTGATGAATCTGCTGCGAGTGGTCACTCATTAACAATTAGTATCCTATCCAGTTTTAATTACTTATTTTTAATATCATCGCTTTTAATATCGCTGCCTTTAATATCATAGCTAACTGATTATTTTAAGTAGCAATTAGGTTTGAATTTTCTGAAAATTGTTCCCCATAAAAAAGGCCCCACTTTATGAATAATAAAGGGAGCCTTAATACAACAATAAAACGCAAATCTTACCGATTACAGTGGATCAATTTTCAAACAAGACACTGCATGCTTGAAACTTCCTTCTAGTAATGGACGGGTTTTCGCGCATTCAGCATCCGCACTTGGGCAGCGGGTTCTGAATACACAACCTGAAGGCGGGTTAATCGGTGATGGCAATTCCCCCTCAAGCAGCTCAATTTGCTTATTTTTTTCCTTATCTGGATCCGGTACTGGCACCGCAGACATCAATGCACGCGTATAAGGGTGCAGCGGGTTGTTATACACTTCGTCGTAAGTTCCCAGCTCCACCGCATGTCCTAAATACATGACGAGTACACGGTCCGAAATGTGTTTGACCACCGCGAGATCGTGGGCAATAAAGATTAAAGAAAGCTTCATTTCCCGCTGAAGTTCTTGCAGTAAGTTCACCACTTGCGCTTGAATGGAGACGTCCAGCGCAGACACTGGCTCATCACAAATCACCAATTTCGGCTCTAAAATCAGCGCCCGTGCAATCCCAATGCGTTGACATTGACCACCAGAGAATTCATGAGGATAGCGGTTAATCAGATTGGGTAGTAGCCCGACTCGCATCATCATTTTTTTCACTTTTTCAGTGATTTCTTTTTGTGGCATCTTCGGATGATAAGTTTTTAGTGGCTCCGCGATAATATCTCCAATCGTCATCCGTGGGTTTAAGGATGCCAGTGGATCTTGGAAAATCATTTGGATATCGCTACGCACATTACGCCACTGTTTATCATTCATGGTAAGTAAATTTTGTCCTAACCATGTCACCGTGCCACTGGTAGATTTCACCAAACCAATTAATGCACGCGCAAATGTGGATTTACCGCAGCCAGATTCCCCCACCACACCCAAGGTTTCCCCTTCGTATAAACGTAGTGTCACCCCATCGACGGCTTTTAAACTTTTATCCGGCTGCCAGAACCATTGTTGTTTATCTCTGATGGAAAAATGCACTTTTAAGTCATTGACTTCCAGTAGCACCTGCCTATTTTCTTGGCTCATACTAATTCCTCCACAGGCTTAAAGCAGGCACGTAAACGTGATTGTGCAAAACTGGCTAATTGAGGTTCTTGCTCTACACAGTGCTGGTTTGCATATTGGCAACGCGGTGAGAATGGGCACCCTTTTGGTAAGCGTAATAAGTTTGGCGGGTTGCCTGGAATAGTGGCTAAGTTATCGTCATCACCATCTAAGCGCGGCACTGCCGCTAATAAACCCAGCGAATATGGATGAGATGGCTGATAGAAAATATCTCGTGCGCTGCCATACTCCATCGTGCGCCCCGCATACATTACGAGTACCTTGTCACACACACCAGCGACAACCCCTAAGTCGTGGGTAATTAAGATGATTGCGGTATCAAATTCCTGCTTCAGTTCATTCAGCAAGGTCATGATCTGCGCTTGTACCGTGACGTCCAAGGCGGTTGTTGGTTCATCGGCGATCAGCAATTTTGGTTGGCACAGTAGCGCCATCGCAATCATCACACGCTGGCGCATACCACCAGAAAACTCATGCGGATACATATTCATGCGTTTACGCGCTTCCGGCATTTTTACCGCGTCCAGCATACGTACGGATTCTTCAAAGGCCTCTTTCTTACTCATCCCTTTGTGCAGCATCAACACTTCAGATAACTGCGTACCAATTTTCAGGTATGGGTTGAGGGAAGTCATAGGATCTTGGAAAATCATGGAGATCTCTTCCGCGCGCATGCGGTTAAGCTCTTTCTCCTTGAGGTTTAAAATCTCACGGCCATTAAACATGGCGGAGCCACCTACTCGGCCATTTTTTGCCAGCAGTCCCATCAAGGCAAAAGCGGTTTGGGATTTCCCCGAGCCGGATTCCCCCACAATTCCCAGCGTTTCCCCAGCACTCAATTCAAAATTGAGTTTATTCACCGCCGTCACATCCCCATCTTGGGTCGCAAATGTGACGTTTAAATCTTGCACCAATAATAAAGGGCTTTTGTGTATTGAATGTTCCATAAATTAGCCCCTTAGCGATCTTTCGGGTCGAGGGCATCACGTAAGCCATCGCCGATAAAGTTAAAACAGAACAGCGTGATAACTAGGAACCCAGCGGGGATCAACAGTAACCACGGCGTGACTTCCATAGAGTTAGCGCCATCACTGAGTAAAGCTCCCCAGCTACTGAGTGGCTCTTGCGTTCCTAAGCCAAGGAAGCTTAAGAATGACTCAAACAGGATCATACTTGGGACTAATAATGATGCGTAAACCACGACTACACCCAGTACGTTCGGTACGATATGACGCAGGATAATGTGGCGCGTGCTAACACCGCAGACTAACGCCGCTTCAATAAACTCTTTGCGTTTTAACCCTAATGTTTGCCCACGCACGATACGCGCCATATCCAGCCATGACACCATCCCAATGGCCACGAAGATCAACAGGATATTGGTACCAAATAACGTCACTAACAAAATAACGAAGAACATAAATGGGAAGGAGTTTAAAATCTCCAGTAAGCGCATCATGAAGGAGTCGACTTTACCACCCACATAACCTGCCAGTGAGCCATATAAGGTGCCGACCACCACCGCGACTAATGCCGCCGCTACGCCCACCATTAAGGAAATTCGTCCACCAATTGCCACGCGCACAAGCAAATCACGCCCTGAAGCATCGGTTCCAAAATAGTGTCCCGTCGCCCAATCAGGTGGCGTTGACATCATTTCCCAGTCGGTATCATCATATAAAAATGGCGATAACATCGGGGCAAAAATCACAAACAGCGTGATAAAAAATAGCACGCATAGGCTAACAATTGCCGCACGGTTATGCATAAAGCGTCGTCTTGCATCTTGCCAAAGACTGCGCCCTTCGATATCTAATTGCTCAGAAAAATTTTCCAGAGCTTCACTATTTTTGTTGTTTAATAACATAGTGTTTCTCCGGTTCTAGTAACGAATTTTCGGGTCGATGACGGCATACAGCACATCGACAATAGCATTAAAAGCAATGGTCAATACCCCAACTAAAATCGTTAAGCTGAGCACTAATGAGTAATCGCGGTTCAGTGCACCATTGACGAACAACTGCCCAATTCCCGGTAAGCCGAAAATGGTTTCAATCACCATTGAGCCCGTGATGATCCCCACAAATGCAGGCCCCATATAAGAGAGCACTGGCAGTAATGCGGGTTTTAACGCATGGCGGAAAATAATGGTACGCAGCGGTAATCCTTTGGCGCGTGCAGTACGAATAAAGTTTGAGTGCATGATCTCAATCATCGAGCCACGGGTAATACGCGAAATACTGGCGATATACGCCAAAGAGAGCGCCACCATTGGTAAAATCATGTGCGTAACGTTACCGCCATCCCAACCTCCACCGGGGAGCCATTTCAAGTGAATGGCAAAAATCAGCACCAAAAGTGGTGCCACAACAAAGCTTGGGATAACAACCCCCGTCATGGCAAAGCCCATGACTGTAAAGTCCCATTTGGTATTTTGATTTAATGCGGCAATTACCCCCGCAGTCACGCCAAATAACACAGCGACCACAAAAGCGGTGGCACCTAATTTTGCAGATACGGGAAAGGCTTTCGCAACTAACTCGTTGACGCTGTAGTCTTTATATTTGAAAGAAGGACCGAAATCCCCTTGAGAAAGCTGGAATAAGTAGCTGAAATACTGCTTATACATTGGGTCATTAAGGTGATATTTCGCCTCAATGTTGGCCATGACTTCGGGTGGAAGTTTACGCTCCCCAGTAAACGGGCTACCCGGCGCGAGTCGCATCATGAAAAATGAGATGGTAATGAGAATAAATAAAGTCGGAATTGCTTCAAGCAAACGACGCAAAATAAATTTAAACATTGCCCTTTCCTACTTCTGTTGCCATTTAGGCTAATGGCTGGCTCACGCGGAACCAGCCTGTTGTAATTAGTGTTTGATGATATACAGATCTTTAGTATGTAAGTTATCTAATGGATCTTTACCCGTATATCCACCCACATAAGGTTTCACTAATCGGGTGTTAACATAATAGTAGAGAGGGACTATCGCAGAATCTTTGTCAACAATCTGTTCTGCTTGTTTGTATAAATCAGCACGCTCGTCATCTGTTTTTACTTGAAGCGTCTTTTTCATCGCGGCATCAAAATCTTTGTTTTTATAATGTACGGTGTTATTACTGCTGTAAGAAAGCAGCATATTTAAGAAGGATGACGGTTCGTTATAGTCTGCACACCAACCTGCGCGTGCGACATCATAAGCACCTTGGTGACGGCTATCTAAGAAAGTTTTCCACTCTTGGTTTTCGAGTTTAACCTCTGCACCAATATTTTTCTTCCACATGGATGATGCGGCAATAGCAATACGTTTATGTAAATCTGATGTGTTATATAACAAGTTAAATTTCAATGGGTTTGACTTATTATAACCCGCTTCTTCAAGCAACTGTTTAGCTTTTTCATTACGCTGCTCTTGGGTCATATTCGCATACCAATCCGGTTTTTCTGTTTTCATACCATTGGTAAATGGTGGTGTAAAACCATAGGCAGGAATATCACCCATTCCCTTGATTTTATTAGCGATAGTATCTCTGTCCATTGACAGTTTTAATGCTTCTCTAACGCGAGGATCATTAAATGGCGGTTTCTCATTATTAATTTCGTAATAGTAAGTACATAAATATGGACTTACACGCAAATCCTTCTGCATTGTTTGTTGAATGTTTTTAAATTGTTCGATAGGTAAATTGGTATACGTCATATCAATTTCGCCGCTACGATAACGGTTTACGTCCGTAACTTCCGATGAAATTGGTAAGAAGGTGACTTGGTCAATGACTGTATGTGCATTATCCCAATAGGTTGGACTACGCTCTAAAACAATACGTTCGTTAACGGTCCAATCTTTCAATTTATAGGCACCATTGCCCACAAAATTACCCGGTTGAGTCCATTTAGCCCCAAATTTTTCAACGACTTTTTTATTCACTGGTGACATTGATGGGTGAGAAAGTAATTTGGGAATATACGGTACGGCTTCGCTTAATGTTAGCACCAACGTTTTATCATCTAACGCTTTAACGCCTAATTCTTCTGGTTTTTTCTTACCGGCAATAACATCATCCACATTCTGTACGTGGGCATATTGCAGATAGCTAGCGTAAGGAGACGCGGTGTCTGGATCTGCCAGTCGGCGCCAGCTATATACAAAATCTTCTGCAGTGACAGGATCACCATTCGACCATTTAGCGCCATCGCGAATTTTAAAGGTCCACTCTTTGAAATCTTTATTTTCCCAGCTAATCGCGGAGCCAGGTAATGTTTCCCCTTCAGGTCCAACAATCGTAATCCCTTCCAATAGGTCCCTTGCTAAATGGGATTCAGGTACCCCTTCAATTTTGTGCGGGTCAAGGGATTGTGGCTCGGAGCCATTATTACGTACGATAACTTGTTTATCGGCTAGCTCCACGCCAGCAGGAACAACTGCGGCATAGCTTGTCGCCATCGTTGCCGCCATAACACCAGCAGCAACGCTTAAAGCAACAAAGGTCTTATTCAGTAATTTGCTCATTATTTTGGTTACTCCCATACTATTGTTTTGGTTGTGTTGTTGATGCGTCTACTTACTGAGTCAGTAAGCAATTATTTTGTTTATTACAAAATTATTAATTAGTAGAATTAATATATAACCGCTTAATATCCATGTGATCAAGAGGGTCTTCGCCTTTAAATCCTCCGATTGTGGGCTTGATCATCCTTGCACTCACACGGTAATACACGGGAACCAGCGCAGAGTCCTTATCCAGCAAGCTTTCTGCCTGTTGGTAAATTTGTTGACGAGCTTGATCATTCGGCGCCGTTAAAGCCTCCAATAGCAGTTGGTCATAGGCTTTATTTTTATAAGCTGCGGTATTGTTGCTGTTTTCTGACAGTAATGAATTTAAGAATGCAGACGGTTCATTGTAATCGGCGCACCATGTTGCTCTTGCAACCTGATAATTCCCTTCATGGCGATTTTGCAGTGTGGTTTTCCACTCTTGGTTTTGCAGTGTGACTTCCGCGCCAATATTTTTCTGCCACATGGATGCCGCCACAATCGCCTGCTGTTTATTTTGATCTGAGGTGTTATAGAGCAGAGTAAACTTGAGCGGATTTTTGGCGCTATATCCGGCCTCCGCGAGCAACGCTTTCGCACGTTGATAACGCTGTTGTGGCGTAAGCTTTGCCCATTCTGGCACCGCAAAATTACCATTATGAATAAATGTTGGCGTAAAACCGTAAGCCACTGTCTGTCCTTGATCGATAATTTTATTGGTGATGGTTTCTCTGTCTAAACCTAACTTAATGGCTTCGCGTACCCGAGGGTCGGTGAACGGGGCTTTTTGGTTATTAATTTCATAATAAAACGTACACAGAAACGGACGAACATACAGTTCGTTCGGCTTTTCCGCTTTCATCTTTTTGAACAGCGTTGGGGGAATAGCTGAATTACTAATATCAATTTCCCCACTGCGGTAACGGTTGTTATCACTGACTTCAGAGGTAATGGCTAAGAAAGTCGCTTGGTCAATCTGCGTTTTTGCGTCATTCCAATATAACGGATTACGCTTGATGATAATTCGCTCATTGACTGTCCACTCATCCAACACATAGGCGCCATTACCCACAAAGGAACCCGGTTGAGTCCACTTATCACCATATTTTTCAATGGCTTTACGGTTAACTGGTTTCATTGATGTATGGGAAAGCATATCGATAAAATACGGGACGGGATGGCTTAGCGTAACTTGCAAATGTTTGTCATCAAGGGCTTTGACACCCAACGATTCTTTGGGTTTTTGACCTTTTAAAATAGCGTCTGCATTTTCAATATAAACATTTTGTAAATAACTGGAATAAGGCGAACCAGTTTTAGGATCCGCTAAACGCTGCCAACTATATACAAAATCCTCTGCAACAACGGGGGTGCCATCGCTCCACTTGGCATCATCTCGCAAGGTAAATGTCCATGTGGTGTAGTTCTCATTCTGCCAGCTCGTTGCCATACCGGGCACGGCTACTCCATTAATATCGTCGTAAACCAACCCTTCCAATAAATTTAAAATAATATTGCCTTCCGGTACCCCTTCGACTTTATGAGGGTCGAGTGAAGTGACTTCTGAACCGTTATTGACCACTATTTTATTTATGGAAGTTTTATTTGATGAGGATTTATCGGGGATTGATGAGGCTTGAGCTGAAATTGCTAATGAGAAAATGAGACAGGAAAGTAAACTGTGCTTAGTAGTAAGTTTCATCGTTGCGCCTTCTCCATTTCATAGTTACGGTTTTACAGTTAACGTTTCAACGTATGTTGAACGACGTTTAGTTCGCCTACATATTGTTGATTTACTACTGCTCTAGTCACTGTTTCCTAAGCTGTTTTCTAATTTGACTGCCAAAAGCTTTCCTTAAAGGTTCAATTTTGCTCAGAAAGCTTATAAAAAAAAGTTATAAAAAATTACATTTATTTAACATTGCAAGTTAGAGAACCTATTTGAAAGGGGTGACACACTTTCTCAACTTTTAAATACTCAAATAAAAACAATTAGATAATAAAAAACCTTAAGTAACTCTTAAAATCTTCATCAACAATAATCCAAACATATCATTAACAATCTCTGATGAGAATAGTGAATAAATTTACGCAGCTCACATTTCCTTACTTTTTATGCCTGATTCTGCAAAAAGTGCGACACATAATCACATTTCAAATTTATTGCGCAGAGGAATTATTTTGGTTGTAAAGGACAGCTTGGTTGCATAGAACACACAAAGATAATTGAGTGAGTATTTTGAATTCGAAAAGAATAATGGAATGACGGGAAAGGTGGATGAGAATAGCCGCCTCGTAAGACGGCTAAATAATGCTCACTATAAAAGTCCTGGAAATATGGCTTTAACACCGGTTACAGCGATTTCGATGCCTAATGACATAAGTAGCAGGCCCATGATACGGGTGACAACGTTGATGCCCGTTTGCCCTAAGTAACGAACCAGTAAAGATGCAGAACGGAACAACAGCCAACAGCAAAAAGCGAACAAAATACTGGTTAACGCTAAACCAATAAAGTTCTGCCAGCCAGTCCAACGTGATGACCAGACAATGCACGAGCTGATTGCACCGGGACCCGCCATTAACGGAAGCGCTAACGGCACCACTCCAATACTATCTCGCACTGCGGTTTCTGTTTTTTCTTGTTTGTTCTGTTTGTCCTCACCAATTTTACCGCTGATCATCGATAACGCGATGGTGACAATCAGAATTCCCCCCGCAATACGGAATGAGTCAATTGAAATACCAAACAGCTGTAATATCGAGTCCCCCACCAGCAGTGATGTACAGAGAATAATTGCGACTGATGAGTTGGCTATCGTATTGGTTCTATTGCGGCTAGCAACGGTTTGATAGTTTGTCATACTAATAAACACAGGCAGGATACCAACCGGGTTTACCAACGCAAATAGACCAATAAAAAATTTAATATAGCCTGATAAATCAAGTAATGTTGCGCTCACCCATTAATACCCTCATAAAATTCTTAAACAAGAAACGCTTACCTGAACTAATTTTATCACTGAAATCGCTAAAATCCTTAGTTAAAGAACAATTTTGTGCATCTTAATAGAATTATTTATTGCAGATTATCTTAGCAGTCAAAAATGGATGATTAATTCACCTCTTTTTAGCGATAATTTAATCTTTTTTTTGCAAATCAATGAACCCCGTAAAAATGGCATGCTGAATGGAGTCAGCTTGCATATTTTGTGATTTAGATCACTTTATTAAATTCCCTTTTTGTTAATCTAGTCTCAATTGATAAACGCTGTGATCAATCAGTTAATTTTTACTTTTTGAGCTATTTATCTGAAATTTATAAGCCAATTAGCATGGGTGAAAAGCATTATTATTAAGTTTATCTATACTGTTGTTTTAGGTACTTATTTGGAATGGCCACTTTGGATGTTCTAGGCACAACAGCTTTTTTTTAGATGCTTTGCTCATTGGCTTAAAAATTTTAACTTTATCAGGAGTAATCTATATGTCCGTAACAAACGTTACTGAACTCAATGAACTTGTTGCTCGTGTCAAAAAAGCTCAACGTGAATTTGCCAGCTTCTCTCAAGAGAAAGTGGATCGTATTTTCCGCGCCGCTGCCCTTGCTGCTGCTGATGCACGAATTCCATTAGCAAAACTTGCGGTTGAAGAGTCAGGCATGGGAATTGTTGAAGATAAAGTGATAAAAAACCACTTCGCTTCTGAGTATATCTACAACGCCTATAAAGATGAAAAAACCTGTGGTGTTCTTTCTGAGGATCCAACCTTTGGTACCATCACCATTGCTGAACCGATTGGTATTATCTGTGGTATCGTTCCAACCACTAACCCAACCTCGACCGCAATTTTTAAATCATTAATTAGCTTAAAAACGCGTAACGCCATTATTTTCTCTCCACATCCTCGCGCTAAAATTGCGACCAACCGTGCAGCTGAGATTGTATTGAATGCGGCCATTGAAGCTGGCGCTCCAAAAGATATTATTGGCTGGATTGACTCCCCTTCTGTTGAGCTGTCCAATGCGCTGATGCACCACCCTGACATTAACCTGATCTTAGCAACAGGTGGTCCAGGCATGGTGAAAGCGGCTTACAGCTCTGGTAAACCAGCGATTGGCGTTGGTGCGGGTAACACGCCAGTTGTTATCGATGAAACTGCAGACATCAAACGTGCCGTTGCCTCTATCTTAATGTCAAAAACGTTTGATAACGGCGTGATTTGCGCATCTGAACAATCTGTTGTCGTGGTTGATGCAGTTTATGATCAAGTCCGTGAGCGCTTCTCTACCCATGGTGGCTACCTGCTGCAAGGTAAAGAGCTCAAAGCAGTACAAAATATTATTTTGAAAGATGGCAACTTAAATGCGGCTATCGTGGGTCAACCTGCATTTAAAATTGCAGAAATGGCTGGAGTTGTTGTTCCTGAAACAACTAAGATTTTAATCGGTGAAGTCAAACTTGTTGATGAATCAGAACCATTCGCTCATGAAAAACTGTCCCCACTCTTAGCGATGTATCGCGCTAAAAACTTTGAAGATGCAGTAGAGAAAGCTGAACAGTTAGTGGAAATGGGTGGTATCGGTCACACATCTTGTCTCTATACTGACCAAGATAACCAGCATGACCGTGTCAGCTATTTTGGCGAAAAAATGAAAACGGCGCGTATTTTGATTAATACCCCTGCGTCTCAAGGCGGTATCGGTGACCTGTATAACTTTAAACTGGCGCCATCTTTAACCTTGGGTTGTGGTTCTTGGGGTGGTAACTCCATCTCTGAAAACGTAGGACCAAAACATTTAATCAATAAGAAAACCGTGGCAAAAAGAGCTGAAAATATGTTGTGGCATAAACTTCCTAGTTCAATCTATTTCCGCCGTGGATGTCTTCCAATCGCTTTAGAAGAGATAGCCACTGATGGTGCAAAACGCGTCTTTATCGTGACCGATAGCTACTTATTTAATAATGGCTATGTTGATGAAATTGTCGATGTTCTGAAAAAACACCATATTGAAACTGATGTTTTCTTTGAAGTCGAAGCTGATCCAACATTATCCGTTGTGCGTAAAGGTGCTGCGCAAATGCAAGCCTTCCAACCGGATGTAATCATTGCCTTAGGTGGTGGTTCCCCAATGGATGCCGCGAAAATCATGTGGGTGATGTACGAACATCCAGAAACACACTTTGAAGAATTAGCGTTACGTTTTATGGATATCCGTAAACGTATTCACAAGTTCCCGAAAATGGGTGTGAAAGCAAAACTGGTCGCTATCACCACCACTTCAGGTACAGGCTCAGAAGTGACACCATTTGCCGTTGTGACTGATGATAAAACAGGTCAAAAATACCCATTAGCGGACTACGCATTAACACCAAACATGGCGATTGTTGATGCTAACCTTGTGATGAATATGCCTAAATCCTTAACCGCGTTTGGTGGTTTGGATGCAGTAACTCACGCATTAGAATCTTATGTTTCTGTTCTGGCAAATGAGTTCTCTGATGGTCAAGCGCTCAAAGCACTGACCCTGTTAAAAGATTATCTGCCAGCAAGCTACCATGAAGGGGCAAAAAACCCAGTAGCAAGAGAGCGTGTTCATAATGCAGCAACATTAGCTGGTATTGCTTTTGCTAACGCATTCTTAGGGGTTTGTCACTCAATGGCGCATAAACTGGGATCGGAATTCCATATTCCACACGGTTTAGCAAACGCCCTATTGATTTGTAACGTAATTCGTTTCAACGCAAATGATAACCCAACTAAGCAAACAGCATTCAGCCAATATGACCGTCCTCAAGCACGTCGCCAATATGCTGAAATTGCAGACCACTTAGGGTTAACCAAAGCGGGTGACCGTACTGGTGCGAAAATTGAACGCTTACTGGCTTGGTTAGAAGAGATGAAAGCTGATTTAGGCATACCTAAGTCTATCCGTGAAGCGGGTGTTGCCGAGGCAGACTTCTTAGCTCACTTAGATAAACTATCTGAAGATGCATTTGATGACCAATGTACTGGCGCTAACCCACGTTATCCGCTGATTTCTGAAATTAAACAGCTGTTACTGGATTCTTACTACGGTCGTGAATTTACTGAACAAAGTGCAGAGCCAGTGGCACCAAAAGCTGAAAAGAAAAGCAGCAAAAAATAGTTAACATACTGGTGGCTTAGGCCATTAATAGATAAAAAGGCTTCAAAAGATTTAGGGTCTCCCTAACGCTTTTGGAGCCTTTCTCGTCATTTAGCCATCATAATGTACCAACTGATTGAGAAAGTGCCTTTTATTTCAGCTGGCAGCCATTACATCAACAAAACTACAGCACAATGAGCGGTTCAATTACTGATATACGTTTACTGCTAATTAAAGTTCACTGTTATTTAAAGTTTATTGCTGCGGTGAAAAATAGCCTCCCTATTTATATGGGTTTTAATATTCTTTCAAGCAATTGTATTTTTGTAGGTAGAGACAGTGCTAGAGGGAAGCTTGACCTAATCCAGAATCATTATAGCCGCTCTATTCTGCCTAGCCCCTACAATAGTATACTGAAGGTTTCAGGCTGCTTTAGTCGTATTTGAATAAACTGAAACAGTGAAATGCTAAACTTTATTTAGCCTACTGTTTTGTGCGAATTTTCATTGTTTGATTATAAATAATCTAACAATGTGTGAAATTAAACAGGTATAAAAAGAAAGCCCCGTGTTAAAAACATGAGGCTTGTCAAATTTTATTCAATCCGCTTTTATTCTATGAATGTTGAAGCTTTATCTGTGATACATCCCTTTTTAGAACTAACGAACTGAGTGTTTTATTAATTCATTTACTTTATTTGACAAAAATATCTTAATAATCTGATATTCCTATTTGTAAACTATATGAAGCATAAATCTTAATTAATGCTTATTTGAAGTTAAATGGTATTTTTTCAATTGCACCACTATTCATTAATTGAGCTTGCTTAATGGCTTCAGAGTAATGCTTTCGGCAAACTGAGATATACTTTTCATTCCCGCCGATATCCACTTGAGCCCCTTCGTATACAGGGATGCCATCACCACCAATCCGTAAAACTTTATTTGCCTTACGTCCACAGTAACAAACTGTCTTTAACTCAACTAACTTATCTGCCCATGCCAATAAATACTGACTTCCTGCAAACAATTCTCCAGAAAAATCCGTTCGTAAACCATAACAGAGTACCGGAATGTCTAAATTATCGACAACATCACATAATTGCTCTACTTGATGTTTTGTCAGAAATTGGCATTCATCAATAAGTACGCAATGTACTTTTTGTGCATCATTCTCGTTCTTGATAATTTCTGCCATATTCGTTATAGGCGAAAATAATAACGCATCCGCAGATAAACCTATCCGCGAAGATACCTTACCCTGACTGAAGCGGTTATCGATTTCAGCGGTAAAAATCAACGTACGCATCCCTCGTTCGTGATAGTTATAAGAAGATTGTAATAATGAAGTCGATTTACCCGCGTTCATCGCAGAATAATAAAAATATAGCTGTGCCATTGGGCGGTTTCCTAAAAAATAATATTCGCAAATACTTTAGCATAAAGGCATTTTAAGATTAACTTAAACCTATGTAGATAACTAAGTGTATGAATTTCCATCTATCACTACGTTAAATTAGTTCCTTTAGATCACACATCATCTGTGTTGTAGACAATTAATCTCAAACTGATATTAACTTTATCTGGTATAGCCATTGGCACATATTGCCAAATTAATTCTGTCAAAAAAAGAAAATTTCCGTTAAAGACATCCATTGATACATCGACAAACAAAAGGTAATGGTTATCACTAGGCTATTAATATAAAATTTAGTGGCATTTTCTAATTACCTTTTTTCATTAGTACCGTTATTGATAATAGAGCAATTTATAGCAACGAAAATTTTTATAATTCTTTTGTAAAAAAATTGCATTCGTTAAAGATAACTTTTAAACTACCAAAGTAATTTAGCTATTGCAGAATTTAAAATAGCACTCTATTATTACTGTACACATGCCAACATATAAAATTGAGACCAGGAAAATGAGCGAATCATTAAAAGCATTAAATAACATCCGTACTCTTCGTGCTCAAGCACGAGAAATGACTTTAGAATCTTTAGAAGAAATGCTGGAGAAATTAACTGTCGTTGTTGCTGAACGTCGTGAAGAAGAAAGCCAAGCTCGCGCTGAAGTCGAAGAACGTAATCGCAAACTGGAAAAAATTCGCGAAATGATGTTAGAACAAGGCGTAGATTTAAATGACCTCCTGCAAACTATGGATTCAGGTAAAAGCACCAGCACTCGCGCTAAGCGTGCTGCTCGCCCAGCAAAATATAAATATGTTGATGAGAACGGCGAAACTAAAACTTGGACAGGCCAAGGCCGTACTCCAAAAGTAATTGAAGCTGCACTCAAAGCAAAAACCAAAACTTTAGAAGATTACTTAGTCTAATATTGATACCCCTTCAAATTCTAAACACCCTTTTTATAAGGGTGTTTTTATTTATAACAGTCTTATTAATATCCACTTATCATCCCCTCAGCTCCATTCCCTTCATCTATTTTTAATCAAAAATAATGATACGAAATAAAATATACGTTAAAGTAAAGTTACGTAATTTAATCCAGTGATATTCTTTAAGTTACCTCTAGGCACACTACACAATTATTTACGCGCCATACGGGTTATATAGATTTATATTATACAACTGACATTTAATGACACTTAAAATCTGAGTACTCCTTTTTACATATTCCCATATAAAGCACCTATAAAAAAAGCCAACCATAAAGGTTAGCTTTTATCTGTACAACAAAGGTTAGTATTTTAATTAGATTTCGATGATGAATCTAAATTAGCCGCTAACTCTTTAATCCATGCGGAAAAATCATTTCCTAGCGTATCGTGTTGCATGCCATATTCAACAAAGGCTTTCATGTAACCTAATTTATTTCCGCAGTCATGACTTTTACCACATAAGTGGTATGCTTCAACGGGTTCCTTATTTTCCATCATTAATGCTATTGCATCCGTTAATTGGATTTCATCGCCAGCACCCGGTGCTGTTTTCGCTAATGCATCCCAAATCTTTTCGGATAATACATAACGTCCTACGATAGATAAATTGGATGGCGCTTCATCACGTTTCGGTTTCTCCACCATACGAGAAATAGGTTTACTATCGCCCGGGTGTAAAGTCACACCGTTGCAATCCACAATTCCGTAGTTAGAAACATCTTCTTCTGGTACTGGCTCAACTAAAATTTGGCTAGCCCCAGTAGTTTCGTAGTGTTCTAACATCTCTTTAAGGTTGAATTTCGTTAAATCGGTGCTGTAGCGGTCTAAAATAACATCCGGAAGGATCACGGCAAAAGGCTCATCACCGACTAATGGCTTAGCACACAGAATGGCATGACCTAAGCCTTTAGCAATGCCTTGGCGTGTTTGCATGATAGTCACATGACTTGGGCAAATGGATTTAACTTCATCCAATAATTGGCGCTTAACTCGCGCCTCTAAAATGGCTTCAAGTTCAAAACTGGTATCAAAGTGGTTTTCAATAGAATTTTTAGATGAATGCGTCACTAATACAATTTCATTAATCCCTGCGGCAATACATTCATTAACCACATACTGGATTAAAGGCTTATCAACAACCGGTAGCATCTCTTTAGGAATGGCTTTCGTTGCTGGAAGCATACGTGTTCCTAAACCTGCTACTGGGATTACCGCTTTACGCACCTTGCGTTTGATCATCTCAAGAACTCCAAAAATTTAATAAGCGCCGTTTATATCTTCAATAAACTATACTGGCGCGTTTTTAGTGCGCGCCAGTATATCAGGATTCATTATTGAATAAATAGAGATAGGCTCGTTTAGGATAAATAGAACCTATATTCATTAAATAAGTGCATTATTTCTGAGCGTCGGGATTAAACATTAACTTAATTTTCTGATTAGAATTATGAATAAGACACTTCCAATTCTCGCCTTGAAAATCTAATCGATTTGAATGATATGTTTTTAACGTACCTAATGGGACATTGCGCGCAAGATGATAATGATGGTGCTCCGTTGTAATATTGGCTTCCAGCCCTGCACTCGCCAAAATCACACTTTTAGATTTGGCATTAAAGTAACCAAGTAACAATGGGAACTGACCAGAAAAGCCAGAGTCTTCCAGTAAGTGATTTATTTGATTAATAATATTATCAATTTGCGGTAACTTTTTATCTCGGTTGTTCACTGCACTCTTTAACAAATCATTAAACACAACACGAATTAAAAAGGCCGCCATCACACCTTCTTGCGGGGAGCGTTCTATATCAATGCAATAAAATCCAATTTGATCTTCCGATATTGCAGCGATGTCCAACAGCAGTCCAAAACGATTCGCTTCGTTTAATTGTCTATAGTTTATCTTATAGCCATTGATAACTTGCGCCACGGGAGGCTGTAATTGTTTCAAAATAGCTAACATATCCAACTTGTCATTACTCAAAATATTCGAAATATTTTGGATTTCATTTTCAATGAGTGCGTCAGAGTCATACTGTTCTGGATACAGGGCCGCATGAATTGTCACTTTCACTTCATCAAGATTTTTTATTGGCTTTAATAAAGCATCTTTCGCCCCAAGACGAAACATTCTATCTAATTGCGTGAAGTCTGTGGTTGCCGAAATAACAATCACAGGTACATTAATATTGCGCTCCACCAGCTCCGCCATAAATGATTCTCCATTCATGACAGGCATATTGAGGTCACAAAGAATGACATCGGGAGTCACCTTTTTTTGCGTGATCAGGTCAAGTGCAAGCGCACCGTTATCCGCGATGTAGACTTCTGTTTCTAAACTTTCGAGGTATTCACGAAGAATAGTACAAAAAATTTTTTCATCTTCAACTATGAGTATTTTTCTATTTTTCATATCATACCTACCACGACAACCCTGGTTTCATAAGTAATATATTCTGACGACAATAGTCATATTATAAAATCATTAACGACTATATCTTTAAGTATAGTTATTTTATCGAGAAAAGAATGAGCCAATCTTTAAAAAATAATTGTAGCTGTGGTCATCCTCTGCCGTTTGACCAATGCTGCTCTCCGCTGTTGCTTGAGCAGGCTATTGCTGAAACCCCAGAGCAATTAATGCGTTCACGATACAGCGCTTATGTCCATCACAATGCGGATTACCTCATCAAAACATGGCATCCAGATTGCCAAGCACAAGAGTGGCGAGAGGCTATCTTAGATAGCTTTGAACAAACTGAATGGCTGGGCCTGCGTGTCATTAGTTCTTCTCATGCTAAAAATCCTGACGAAGCTTATGTCGAATTTTCGGCTTGCTTTATTGATGAAAAAGCTGATCATAAACAGCTTATTCACGAACGTTCCCGTTTTCTTCGCATTGATACACAGTGGTATTACATTGACGGAATAACACCAAAAATTGGGCGCAATGATGATTGCCCATGCGGCTCAGGAAAAAAATTTAAGAAGTGCTGCGATAGTTATTAATTCTCTGTTTATCAATTCGTATATTCATTGCACAAATTACGATGAGCCTAAATTATTAGGCTTTAGTCAGTTAAGGATTAGACAGTTCCATGCAACACAAAAATGTACAGAAAAAAATTCTCAGAACCATTTGTCCTGATGCAAAAGGATTGATCGCTAAAATCACCAACATTTGCTACAAACACCAGCTGAACATTATCCAAAATAATGAGTTTGTTGATCACCGTACTGGTCGTTTCTTCATGAGAACGGAACTGGAAGGGATTTTTAACGATGAAACTTTACTGGCTGATTTAGATGATGCATTGCCGGAAGGATCTAAGCGTGAATTAAACACTGCAGGGCGTCGCCGCATTGTTATTATGGTCACAAAAGAGGCGCACTGCCTTGGTGATCTTCTGATGAAAAGTGCTTACGATGGGTTAGATGTCGATATTGCTGCCGTTATCGGCAACCACGATACTTTGAAAAACCTAGTCGAGCAGTTTGGTATTCCATTCCACCATATTAGCCATGAAGGGTTAACCCGCGAACAGCACGATGAAAAGCTCACTGCGCAGATTGATCAATATCAGCCTGATTACGTAGTCCTTGCGAAATATATGCGAGTGTTAACCCCTGCTTTCGTTCAGCATTACCCTAATCAAATTATTAATATTCACCATTCATTCTTACCTGCATTCATTGGTGCACGACCTTATCACCAAGCCTATGAGCGTGGTGTTAAGATTATTGGAGCAACCGCTCACTTTGTGAATGATAATTTGGATGAAGGCCCAATCATCACGCAAAACGTTATCAATGTGGACCACACATTTACTGCGGATGATATGATGCGTGCGGGTCGAGACGTTGAAAAGAACGTATTGAGCCACGCTTTATATTGGGTATTAGCACAGCGCGTCTTTGTTTATGGAAATCGAACAATTATTTTATAACATAGCGCATCAGTTATTAATTGTAGTAATTTGTTGATTTATCATGCATTAAGATTAAAAAATCAGCATTCAGACATTTTTTTTCAATTAATACTTTACAGGGGCGCGTCATTTGATATGATGCCGCCCGCTGTGAACGATTACAGCAATTCAAAATCTGGTGGGATACCCAAGCGGCCAAAGGGAGCAGACTGTAAATCTGCCGTCACAGACTTCGAAGGTTCGAATCCTTCTCCCACCACCATCTAAGCAGTCTCTTTTCCAAGTTTATCAACTACCCCAATAAATCGATTTAACACACTTGAATGTGATTTTGATTTATAAATATAACAGTCACTTTTATCCAAAATTCCATTTAATGAAACATAGATCAGCGACCTATCAATCAGCTCATCCTCAGGATAGTGATCAATAATCCCGATAAAATCACCGTCTTGAATGAAACTCTGGCAACACCCAATATTATCCATCTGTCGTATACTGGATTTACTCTCTGCGGTTTCAACTTTAGCCAGCAAGTCACTCATGAGTGAGCTTTTATAAAATGAAGGGTCACATAGCCAAGTGCTTTGCTGTAGCAATACGACAACATCATGATTAAATTTTTCATATAATTCTTTTCTGCAATAAATACCTAAAGGAGCATTCTCTATTTTTTTTTGTAATGAAAATCTTTCACTGACGACTAATTCAGAACTTAAAATTAAAGTATTCCCATCATAATCGACAATTTCATCTACCTCATCATAGTTAAATCTTAATATATTAACCTGTACATTATTTTTGTGTGCTGCTTGATATAAATTAATTAGATGATTTTCCTTTCCCCAGTCATAATAAATATTGGCTTCATTGACGATATAACCAGAAAAATGTTTTTTCGTTATTTCTTTCTCCTGCAAGTAGAGATCTCTAAGATCATTATAAAGTTCTTGGCCATCCTTAGTTAATGTCATTCCAAATTTTTCTCGTTTAAAAAGCCGTTTACCCAAACTCGTTTCAAAGTCTTTTATGGATTTTGCGATGGGGGGTGTCGTGCGGTTCATCACCCTTGCAGCCTTGCTTAGCGAGCCATTTTCAACAACTGCCATAAACGCCTCTAATTTTCTTGAAAAGAACATATCTATGACCCCATTCTATTTATTGAAATGTAAACCAACATGATTATTTTAAATAACAGCATGTTGATTAACCCATAATCTTCCACATCAAATAAAAATTTAAATAAATTTTTTCATTTGATGGTTAACAATATTTCATAAAAGTATTTTTATAATTTCCAACATAGCAAAGCAATATATTATATTGTTTCATTTGATTATTTTTTATTGCCCCACCATTAAATCACATTAAAATATAAATAACCAACTGACTTTAAATGAACTTTTTAGTAGTTAATTATAAAACTAACAAACATTTTTTAATTAACAGTCATAGATATATTATTATTAAAAATTAAAGTTCCCTAATAAATTATGGGCAATTATATAAACAAAAAATATTTAATAGTTACACTATTGTTAGCATCTGATAGAATCCCCTCAGTCATGTTCAAAGCAATGGGTGATAAGTAACCATGAAATTTATTTCGTTCAACATTAATGGTCTAAGAGCACGTCCTCATCAACTGGAAGCGATTATTGAGAAGCATCAACCTGAAGTCATTGGGTTACAAGAGACAAAAGTCCACGATGATATGTTCCCTTACGAGGAAGTCAGTAAATTAGGCTACCATGTTTATTTTCACGGTCAAAAAGCCCACTATGGCGTAGCATTACTCCTGAAAAATGAACCACTTGCCGTTAGAAAAGGTTTCCCAACGGATGATGATGAAGCTCAGCGCCGCATCATCATGGCTGATATTCAAACCAGCGAAGGAATTCTGACTGTCGTTAATGGCTACTTCCCTCAAGGGGAAAGCCGTGATCACCCAACCAAATTCCCAGCAAAAGAAAAATTCTATCGTGATCTGCAAGATTACGTAACATCAACGCAAACCGCGGATTCCCAATTGCTGATTATGGGTGACATGAACATCAGCCATACGGATTTAGACATCGGCATTGGTGAAGTTAACCGTAAGCGTTGGTTGAAAACCGGAAAATGCTCGTTCTTACCTGAAGAGCGTGAATGGCTGGATAAACTACTGAGTTGGGGACTTGTTGATACCTATCGTGAACAGCATCCAGATACCACCGATTGCTACTCATGGTTTGATTATCGCTCCAAAGGCTTTGACGATAACCGAGGTCTGCGTATTGACCTTCTGCTCGCCTCAAAGAAACTCGCCAGCCGTTGTAGCGCAACAGGTATTGATTACGATATCCGTGGCATGGAAAAACCGTCTGACCACGCACCTGTTTGGGCTGAGTTTGACCTTACTAAGTAATCCTAAGCCTCCCTTTATAGGGCATAATCATATGCCCTATGCTTTCCCCTAGATCCCTTCCTACATTCATCCTTGGTGCACACTAAATTCAACCAATTACTGCTTAGTGCGCTCAAGTTTAGAAATCCACTGCGCCTATGCTGACGGTGAGGATTTTTTCCCTTTACTCGCACTTGCTTTTTTCGCGCCCTTCTTTGCCCCTTTGTTATTGGCAACAGGTGGCAACTCACGAAACGCGCGCAAGTTTGTATATTGACGAGCTTGCTGAATTAAGTTGATTAACGTCTGGCTTAACGGCTGCATAAAATCATCGTAGCGCGTCTGTTTTTCGCTGATCTGCGTTAGCCTTGATTCCCAGTGAGCCGTCATATCGGGCAAGGTCGCCATATCAGGTAAAACGTGGATCAGCGCTCGCCCAGCGGGTGAGGCGTGAATATAGCGCCCTTTTTTAAACAAAAATTGACGCTTAAACAGTAAGTCAATAATCCCCGCTCGCGTCGCTTCTGTGCCTAAACCATCCGTTTCACGCAATACTTTTTTTAATGCTTTATCTTGCACAAAACGAGCGATCCCCGTCATCGCAGACAGCAGTGTTGCATCGGTAAATGGGCGAGGTGGTTGAGTTTGCCGTTCAACCACTTCCCCTTTTTCACACAAAAGCTCATCGCCTTTTTTCACGATAGGCAATGGCATACCGTCGTTTTCCGCGTCACGCTCTTTCCCACCTAATACGACTCGCCACCCCGCTTCTGCGAGAAAACGTGCTTTGGCATTAAATTTGCCGTTTTCAATGTCTAAATCGATGGTGCATTTGCGGTAAACCGCATCTGCCATAAATTGGATAATGTACTGACGAGCAATTAACTGGTACACATTGCTTTCATTTTCAGTTAAACGCACAACGGCTGTTTTAGCCGTCGGAATGATGGCATGGTGGGCATCCACTTTCTTATCATCCCAACAACGGTTTTTCTTATCCAGTTCAGGTAATTCAAATTCAGTTAATGCGGGTTGGTGTACCGCAATCGCATTTAATACCGCATGGCGCCCTGCAAAATGCTCATCCGGCAAATACCGGCTATCCGAACGCGGGTAAGTGATAAGCTTATGGGTTTCATACAGTTTCTGGCAAATATCCAGCACCTCTTGAGCACTTAAACCGTATTTTTTGGCGGCTTCAATCTGCAAAGCGGATAACGAAAACGGCAATGGTGCAATCTCAGTTTCCTGTTTATCTTGGTATTGCGTGACAATCGCCGGCTTACCTTCGATGCGAGAAACTACATGTTCCGCTAATGGGCGATGAATTAAACGCCCTTCTTCATCTTGAAAATCGATGCAAGATTCACTTGGCTGCCAAACTGCGACAAAGCGCTCATCCTTTGGCGTGACAATGTGCGCTTTAACTTCAAAAAAGTCTTTCGGTACAAAGTGTTCTATCTCTTCGTCGCGCCTAACGACCAACCCCAATACAGGAGTTTGTACGCGCCCAACAGAGAGAACCCCTTGGTAACCACCTCGCTGTCCTAATAAGGTATAGGCGCGAGTCATATTAATTCCATACAGCCAATCTGCACGAGCGCGGGCTAATGCAGAAACACATAATGGAATAAATTCACGGTTTTCACGTAAACGATCAATCGCTCTCTCAACAGCTTGAGGGTTCAAGTCGTTGATTAAACAGCGTTTCACGCTTTTGCGTTTTTCGGGATCAAGCTTGAAGTAATCCAGCACCTCATCCACCAGCAGCTGCCCCTCTCTATCGGGGTCTCCTGCGTGGACAACGACGCTGGCTTGTTTAAGTAGCGCGTCGATAGTGTTTAATTGTTTGGTTACTGCGGAACGCGGCTTCAATTGCCACTTCTCAGGAATGATCGGCAAATCTTGCAAATTCCAACGGGCATAACGCGGATCATACGCATCCGGTTCAGCCTGTTCTAAAAGATGCCCAATGCACCACGTGACCATCTGGTCATCGCCACATTGAATAAAACCATCCCCTTTACGATGAGGTTTTGGCAGTACATCCGCAATGGCCCGTGCAAGACTGGGCTTTTCCGCAATAAACAAACGCATAGATTAGTCGATCACTTCAATTAAAGGCACACCGCTTTGTGCAGGTAATAAGGTACCGACAGACTGTAACAAAACACCTTGCTGCTGTGCAATCTCTTTAATTTTAGCGACTTCCGATGATTTAATCGCGATGAGAAGCCCGCCTGACGTTTGTGGGTCACACAATAATTGGCGCTGCATATCACTCATTGGTCCAATTAAGTGACCGTAGCTATCAAAGTTGCGCTGAGTTCCACCCGGCACACAACCCGCTTCAATGTATTTTTCCACATCAGCAAGTTTTGGCACTTTGTTAAAGGAAATCTGAGCACGAACACCGGAGCCTTCACAGATCTCACTTAAATGACCAAGCAAACCAAAGCCCGTTACGTCCGTCATCGCCGTCACGCCGTCTAAAGGCGCAACAACCGCACCGAACTTGTTCATTTGGCACATAGTTTCAGCAGCAAGGTGCGCATGTTCTGGTGCTAACACGCCTTTTTTCTCAGCCGTGGTTAGCACACCAATACCCAACGGTTTGGTTAGGAACAGTTCGCAATCTGCGCTCGCAGCACTGTTTTTCTTCACATAATCTGTGTTCACGACCCCAGTCACCGCTAAACCAAAGATAGGTTCTGGTGAGTCGATAGAGTGACCACCTGCCAGTGAAATTCCTGCATCCGCACAAGCAGCACGTCCGCCTTCAATCACTTCGCGAGCCACTTCTGGTGGCAATTTAGCAATCGGCCAGCCGAGGATCGCAATCGCCATAATTGGCTTACCGCCCATCGCAAAAATATCGCTGATGGCGTTCGTTGCAGCAATACGTCCGAATTCAAATGGGTTATCCACGATAGGCATAAAGAAGTCAGTGGTACTGATAATGCCGATGCCATTACCTAAATCATAAACTGCGGCATCATCTTTGGTTTCATTGCCCACTAATAAGTGAGGATCATGAAATTTAGCTTGTTCAGTATGTAAAATTTGCTCTAACACTTTTGGTGCGATTTTGCATCCGCAACCAGCACCATGGCTATATTGGGTCAGTCTAATTTTTTCTGTCATTGTCTGTCTCTTTAGAAATTCGCTATCTACTTAAAAATAGGACACAAAGCCTGTCATATCAGGTTGTTGAGCTTTTGTAGGTGCTTTTAATTCTGGGGTGCCTAAATAAAGGAAACCGACAATATGGTCATTTTCTTCACAACCTAAACCGTCACGCACGATAGCGTCTTCCGTCCATGAACCTGAACGCCAAATACCGCCAAAACCTTGTGCTAATGCGGCCATTTGCATCGCTTGTACGGTGCAGCTTGCGGCAACAATTTGTTCCCACTGTGGCACTTTGGGATGATCTTTCACTTTCGCAATCACAGTAATGATGAGCGGCGCACGAAATGGTGCATTACGCGCTTTTTCTTCAACTTCCGCACCTAACTTGCCTTCTACAGCTGCTTTTTCAAGCAATTGGCTGAAGCGAGCGATACCTTCTCCTTGCATAACAACAAAGTGCCATGGCTTCAATGCCCCGTGGTCTGGCGCTCTCATTCCTGCGGCAAGAATATTGTCGAGTTGTTCACCTTGCGGCGCTGGAGTGGTTAAGCGTGAAGCTGAACGGCGGTTCAACAAAAGGGTTAATGCATCCATATTGATCTCCGATTAAGAGTAAGCTGATGTAGTGCTCAGCAAAATAGAAATACCATTGAGCTATTGTACAACGCTCACAATGGTTTTGTTATGAATAATCCTGTATTACATTATTTGGTATCTGTCATCGTTTGATACTGTATAGGATTAAATCTATTGATTAATCTATCTATTAATCATCTGTCAAATAGATGATATTCTAAATCATTCGCGCGTCATTTTATGCCGCCAACTTGATTGATATCCTCACACTGGAGAAAAAATGCGACAACTCTGGGATATTTTCGCCACCGTTTTTAAGTTTAGCTGGCGAGTCATTAATTTCATTCGACAATTTGTTTTCAACGCACTTTTCTTCGTGTTGCTATTTTTAGTGATCGGCGGTTATTCTCTCTTGCAATCCGACAGCGAGCCAGAAAAAAACTATTTTGGTGCACTAGTTGTTGATCTACAAGGGGTTGTTGTCGACCAGGTCTCTTCCCCGGATCCTTTCGGACGCATGAGCCGCGAATTGCTGGGTACCTCGAACAACTTAATGCAGGAAAACTCGCTATTCGATATCGTCGATACCATTCGTACCGCCGCTGACGATGACCGCATTACAGGTCTAATACTACGTTTAGATAATCTGGTTGGTGCAGATCAACCCTCCATGGCATACATCGGTAAAGCGATTGAAGAGTTCAAAGCCTCTGGAAAATCAGTCTATGCAATGGGCGATAGCTATACACAAGCTCAATATTATTTAGCTAGCTTCGCAGATGAAATTTATCTCGCACCCCATGGCACCGTCGGAATTTACGGTTTCTCAACGGATACCCTGTATTACAAATCTTTATTAGAAAAACTCAAGGTAAGCACCCATATTTTCCGCGTTGGTACCTACAAATCTGCAGTTGAACCGATGATGCGCGATAATATGTCACCTGAAGCCCGTGAAGCTAACCTACTTTGGTTAAATACCTTATGGGATAACTATTTAGGATCTATCGCGGAGAATCGCCAATCTAAAGCTGAACAAATCTTCCCAGGAGCGGATAAGCTCATTGCACAACTTCGCGCCGTCAAGGGTGATACTGCGCAGTATGCTTTGCAGCAAAAATTAGTGGATAAGATTTACACTCGCGAGCAAGCCGAAAATGTGTTCTCTAATCAGTTTGGTTGGAATAAAGAAGATAAAACATTCAATGGCATTAGCATCTATGATTACTCCACTAAAATTGCCGATACCAGCAACAGCGACGGTAATATTGCAGTTATCGTCGTTCAAGGTGCCATCATGGATGGTCCACAAACTCCCGGTATTGCTGGTGGCGAAACCCTCGCAGCTCAAATCCGTGATGCGCGCTTAAATGAAAACATTAAAGCCATCGTATTACGCGTTAATAGCCCTGGGGGAAGTGTCAGTGCTTCTGACCTGATCCGCAGTGAATTAGCCGCTGTGCGTACCGCGAAGAAACCAGTCATCGTGTCAATGGGTGGCATGGCCGCATCAGGCGGTTACTGGATCTCAACACCAGCTGACTACATCATTGCTAGCCCAAGCACTTTAACCGGCTCTATCGGTATTTTCGGTGTGATCAATACCTTTGAAAGCTCATTAGAATCTATCGGCGTTTATACTGACGGTGTTTCGACGTCCCCATTAGCAGGCGTTTCTGTCACTAAAGGGATTAGCCCACAATTTTCTGATATGATGCAAATCACCATCGAAAATGGCTACCAAACCTTTATTGGCTTAGTTGCTCAATCTCGCCATAAAACACCGGAAGAAATCGATAAGATTGCTCAAGGCCGCGTTTGGATTGGTAAGGATGCGCTGAAAATTGGTTTAGTCGATGAACTTGGTGATTTCGATGATGCCGTCGCAAAAGCCGCGGAGTTAGCAAAAGTAAAATCTGTCGAACTGGATTGGATGCAACCTGAACTGTCCTTTATGGATCAGTTGATCCTTGAATTGACTAGCAACGTTCAAGTCATGATGCCTGATGCATTGCAAACTTTCCTACCGCCGGCTGTCGCTACCGATATTCGCCGCCAAGCTCAGTTTTTCTTAAAAATGAACGATCCACAAAATCGTTACGCATTTTGCTTAAACTGCGCAGAAATTAACTAACTATTCATTTTCACCAATGACCCCCCTCTCAAGACAACCATAGAGGGGCTGCCATTCGCGGTGAATCACGCTAGCGTAAACGGAAGTTTCCATCACAACAATCTGCAATATCTTGTTTTATCCATAGATTATCTCCAGTAAATAAGCCAAAATCCTTATAATCCAAATTATTCACACACAGAATTTCTTATTCATACAGAACTTCGCCTGTCATCGTTAGGTAACAAAATGCAGAAGAAATCGATTTATGTCGTTTATACGGGTGGCACCATCGGCATGCGCCATTCTCCTCAAGGCTATATTCCTGTTTCTGGTCACCTACAGGCGCAATTAGCCCAAATGCCTGAGTTTCATCGCCCTGAAATGCCAACATTTACGATCCGTGAACACCAGCCGTTAATCGACTCCTCGGACATTACACCGGAAGATTGGCAAAATATCGCCGATGACATCAGTGAAAATTACGATAAATATGATGGTTTTGTGATCCTGCATGGCACTGACACCATGGCATTTACGGCTTCTGCACTCTCCTTTATGTTTGAAAACTTGAAGAAGCCGATTATTGTGACAGGGTCACAGATTCCACTGGAAGCCCTACGTTCCGATGGGCAAACCAACCTGCTTAATGCACTCTATTTAGCGGCAAACTACCCGATCAATGAAGTGGGTTTATTCTTCAATAATAAACTGTATCGCGGTAACCGCACTGTGAAAGCTCATGCGGATGGTTTTGAAGCGTTCACTTCACCAAACTGTTCCCCACTGATGGAAGCCGGTATTCATATCCGTACATTCAATGCCTGCCCAGCACCGATTGGCGTTGGCGAATTAAAAACCCATCGCATTACCCCACAGCCTATTGGGGTTGTTACGCTCTACCCGGGGTTATCCATTGAAATCGTAAGAAATATTCTTCAGCAACCAGTTAAAGCGCTAATCTTGCGCTCTTACGGTGTAGGAAATGCCCCTCAGCAACCGGAACTTCTGCGTATTCTTCGTGAAGCGACTTCTCGTGGCATTATTGTTGTCAACCTTACCCAATGTATTTCTGGGCGGGTAAATATGGAAGGTTACGCCACTGGACACGCATTAGCAGAATCTGGAGTGATCAGTGGTTTTGATATGACTTTTGAAGCCGCATTGAGTAAATTACATTACTTACTAAGCCAAGATTATACCTCTGAGCTTATTCGCGAATTAATGCAAAATAATCTACGTGGTGAATTAAGCTACGCCGATGAATAAGCCATAACCTACTGAGAAGAATGATGAAATCAGCATTACTGTTAGTCGACTTACAAAATGATTTTTGTACTGGTGGTGCTCTCGCTGTAAAACAAAGCGAACAGGTTATTGAAACCGCAAACCACGTTATTAAGCAATGCCAAAAACAAGGTATCACGGTTTTAGCCAGCCAAGATTGGCATCCAGAAAACCACCTCAGTTTTGCCGTCAATTCTAACCAGCCTGTTGGCACCCTTGGCGAACTGAATGGATTGCCACAAGTTTGGTGGCCGGTTCACTGTGTACAAGGCTCCCATGGTGCTGATTTCCATCCAGAGCTTCATCGCCAAGCTATTCAGAAGGTATTTACTAAAGGTGAAAATCCGCAAGTAGATAGCTACAGTGCCTTTTTTGATAATGACCGAGTCAGTCAAACTGAACTTCATGTGTGGCTTCAGCAGCAACAAATCAGCCATTTAATGATTATGGGTATTGCGACCGACTATTGCGTGAAGTTTACTGTGCTGGACGCGCTAAGACTGGGCTACCGTGTCGATGTGCTCACGGATGGATGTCGCGGTGTTAATTTAGACCCTGAAGATAGCCAGAAGGCGTTAGCAGAAATGCAGAGTGCGGGCGCTAAGTTAGTGACATTGCCACTCTAGCGTTCCATCACCCTACTAATGGGTTTCAAATTTTGGCCCTGCTAATTTGCAGGGCTAACTACCTTATTCGTCGTTTTCTTGCGGTTTCAACGTCGCTAACCGCTCCCCTTGGAAAAGCGCTTTTAACTCTTGCTTGCTCTTCATGGTAATTTGGCCGTCTGTGCCGACCGTCATATGCTCCGCATCATGATTATGGCGAGATTGCCATAACATCACCATCTGTAAGGTATTTTCTTTTTGTTCTGGCGTTAATGCCACGCCATCAGGCCATTTACCTAACTCCACTGCCGTCACTAAACGCTGGTAAATTTCAAGGGTCATGACAGACAGTAATTGGTCTATTTGTTGTGCATCCATTTCTACGCTCACGTTACACGCCTCATCACATCAATTTAGTGGCAATCAAGATAATTATTTTTTTACGGTATTATTTATACATTGTATTTTGAATAATTAGCTGAATCGTTATTTCCGAACATGCCTTCACACTTCAGCAAGCTTCAGCATGTTATCCTGCGGTCTTTTCGCCCGTTTGGTCATCCGTAAAACTTAGCGATGCTGAATTTATGCAGTAACGCTGTCCGGTTGGTTGTGGACCATCGGGAAATACATGTCCAAGATGCGCATTACAATTACCACAGCGCACTTCAATACGATGCATTCCATGAGAGAAATCTTCGATAAATTTTATCAAACTTTCATCAATTGGTTGAAAGAAACTCGGCCATCCGCAGCCCGCATCAAATTTGGTCTCAGAAAGGAATAAAGGGGTTCCACAACAGAGACATTCATACACGCCATCTTTACGGTTATGCAATAATTGACCACTAAATGGGGGCTCTGTGCCAGCCTGTTGTGTAACATACAGCTGGACTTGGTTAAGCTTTGATAAATCAATAGCTTGCTTATCTTTATTCGACATCGATTACCTACTCTTTTTCAAAAAGATGCGTATTAAAGCGATTTCGCATCCATTTCAAGCAACAAAAACTTAACAACGCTCAGTGGAAAACTATTCTAGACTATTAAGGTTAGAACTTTACGGTTTGATTTGTGATGAGCCTCACATATATCACTGATGGATGGTTTCATTATGCTGAACAATCCCGATAATACGTGCGGCTGTATTTGCTGCTGAAGTGACTGACAAATATGCAGATAGTGGTATCAGAATTGATTTTTTTCAATAATTGACACGATTCCGCTTGACGGCTAGCAAGGTTTTGGTAACTTTAAGTACATCTTAATTCACGAAATAAAATAGCTGGTGGAAATACTATGACTATCAAAGTAGGTATTAATGGTTTTGGTCGTATCGGCCGTATCGTTTTCCGTGCTGCACAAGAGCGTTCTGACATCGAAATCGTTGCTATCAACGACCTGCTCGATGCAGAGTACATGGCATACATGTTGAAATACGACTCAACTCACGGTCGTTTCAACGGTACTGTTGAAGTTAAAGATGGTCACTTAGTTGTTAACGGTAAAAAAATCCGTGTTACAGCAGAGAAAGATCCTGCAAACCTGAAATGGAACGAAGTCGGTGTTGATGTTGTTGCAGAAGCAACTGGTATCTTCCTGACTGACGAGACTGCTCGTAAACACATCCAAGCAGGCGCGAAAAAAGTTGTGTTAACTGGTCCTTCTAAAGATGACACTCCAATGTTCGTTATGGGCGTTAACCACAAAGCTTACGCAGGTCAAGAAATCGTTTCTAACGCATCTTGCACAACTAACTGCTTAGCTCCACTGGCTAAAGTTATCAACGACAAATTTGGTATCGTTGAAGGTCTGATGACCACTGTTCACGCAACCACAGCAACACAAAAAACTGTTGATGGTCCATCTCACAAAGACTGGCGTGGTGGTCGTGGTGCTTCTCAAAACATCATCCCATCTTCAACTGGTGCGGCTAAAGCTGTAGGTAAAGTTATTCCTGAGCTGAACGGTAAACTGACTGGTATGTCTTTCCGTGTTCCAACTCCTAACGTTTCTGTTGTTGACCTGACTGCACGTCTGGCAAAACCAGCAACTTACGCACAAATCTGTGACGCTATCAAAGAAGCGGCAGAAGGCGAGCTGAAAGGCGTTCTGGGTTACACTGAAGACGACGTTGTATCTACCGATTTCAACGGCGAAAAACTGACTTCAGTATTCGATGCTAAAGCAGGTATCGCTCTGAACGACAACTTTGTGAAACTGGTTTCTTGGTATGACAACGAAACTGGTTACTCTAACAAAGTTCTAGACCTGATTGCTCACATCTCTAAATAAGAGCTGTTAAGCAACCAGTGTGACTGAGCCGCCTCTTGGCGGCTCTTTTGTATCTTTCATACATTCAAAATTAAAGCCCAGCTCAATATACTCCAAGCTGCGTCCCCCGCTTCATTCAATGCCACTTGCAGTATCGTGAGTTTGTTATATTGTTATTTCTAGTTACTGCCCTATTTATAGGCGCTGTTCTATTTATAGTCGCTGATTTAGGTCGTGATGATGGACCAACAACCACAGGCGCAAGACAATGCATGATAAAATTTTTGCTTTACCTGTTATCAAACAAATTTCCCCTTACATTACCCAACGTCAACTTGGCGATTTACCGCTGATCGTCATTTCCCACCCAAAAGTGCGTGGTGCCGTGAGCCTACAAGGTGCCCACTTAATTGACTGGCAACCCGCAGGTCAAAAACCCTGCCTTTGGTTAAGTCCAGAAAGTGCGTTTAAAGAAGGGATTGCCATTCGTGGCGGTATTCCTATTTGCTGGCCATGGTTTGGTCCTGTAAATAGCCCTAGTCACGGTTTTGCCCGTATTTTACCTTGGCAATTTACGGCTCATAATGAACATGATTGTGGTGTCATTCTCACCTTTACCCTGACAGACAACGAATACACCCGCAAACTCTGGCCTCATGAGTTCACGCTGATCCTACGTATGAAGCTCGGGGAAACTTGCGAACTTGAATTAGAAAGCTACGGTGACTTCGAGGCCACCGCCGCATTACACAGCTATTTCAATATCAGTGATATCCAGAAAGCCACCGTTTATGGCCTTGGTGGGCATTACATCGATAAAGTCGCCGATAGAGAAGCCTATATTTCAGAACCGCTAAAGTTTAATAAGCACACTGACCGCATATATACCGAGCCAGAAGAATACAGTTTATTGCGTGATGATGGCTGGAATCGCACTATTGAGTTGCATCACTATCATCATAGTGACGTGGTGTGCTGGAACCCTTGGGCGGAGTTATCGTGCAGCATGCAGGATATGCCTAATAATGGTTACAAACAGATGGTTTGTGTGGAAACGGCTCGCATTCATATGCCAATGAAATCTGAAGCTCAAAGCCCTTCTCGCCTTTCTCTCGTAATGGTATGCCGCGAAAATAAACCGCAGCCACAGCAAGAATAACCACGCGTAAAATAATCGTAAGAATAAATGCAAAAATAAAACCCCAAAACAGCCTAGCCATTTTGGGGTTTTTCATTCTATTCCAGCGTATAAATTAGAAGGTGTAAGTGACACCACTCCACATAATCGCTGAGTAGGATTTATTAACCATTGGGCTATCTTTCACTTCGCTAGACAGTTTATCAACACGACCCAGCGCAAACAGTGACCAGCTGTCTGTCATTTTATAATTTGCTGACAGCTCAACATATGGCGTCCAGCTTGAATTTGGTTCATAACGTTTTAACCCGCTATTTGCAGATTCTTTAGATGTCACACCGAATTCATAACGGTTCAGTTTCGCGCTATCCCATTTGATACCGACACCTGGGGTTAAAGACCAGTTATCACCTTTAAATGCATACAGGTAAGCCGCTTCCGCACGCATGCCTTCGCTTTCCCATAACATGTCGAGAGAGCCATTGAAACGCAATGTACCCCAGTCAGCATTATGACGGTAAGTAAAGCCACCCATTACGGTATCGCGACGGCGATCCAGCTTACGCATGTCGGCATCATCATTATCTTTTGGTTTAAAGAAATGTGGGTAGTAGTATGCATCTAAAGACAACTGGTCAACTTTATCATTCCAGAGGTAATAACCTACAGCCAAAGTACGGAAGTAAAAATTTTCACTTTCATAATTTACAACGGGAACAGGCGAAATATAGTCGCTCGTTTTGATGCCTTTATACGGTGTTGCTTGTGCTAATACAGAGCCACCAACAGACCAAGTCCCAGCAAACGCAGCAGTTGAGGCCGCACTTAACGCAATGGCAAGTGTGGTCATTTTGATTGTTTTAGACATTTTAAATTAAACCCAAATTATTCAGATGAAGTTAACAATAAGAATGAATAACGTGGGAAATTTCACCCACGTTAATGAGATGGTTCACATTTAAAGCTAAATTACTTTGATTGTCTATCTTTCTCAATCAAGAATATAAGCCAAGTGAATGAATGATGTACTTTTTTATTAAAAATCAATAGGTACGCGACGTGCTAGCGCACATAATAATTCGTAACCGATTGTGCCCGCCGACTGTGCCACATCATCAACAGGTAAATTCTCGCCCCACAACTCTACTTGAGAGCCAATAGCCGCTTCAGGACAGTCACTAATATCAATCGTGAGCATATCCATGGAAACCGCACCTAACAGCGCACAACGCTGTCCCTGACACCACACTGGCGTTCCAGTTGGCGCATGACGAGGGTATCCATCGGCATAACCACAGGCCACAGTCGCGATACGCATCGGTTTTTCTGACGTAAATTTGCTACCGTAACCAATGGATTGGCCGGCTTCAATATCATGGACTGCAATAATTTCCGATTGCAGCGTCATCGCCGCTTTTAAACCATACTCAGCAATATCACCCCATTTGCCACTCGGAGACGCGCCATACAGCACAATTCCAGCCCGTACCCAATCATAATGGGTGTTTTTATGCCATAAAACCGCCCCTGAATTCGCAATGCAGGTCGGAAGTGATAACTGAGTAAATTGTTGAATTTTCGCTAACGGCGCTTGTGTTCCCTCAACCATATCTGAATTGGCAAAATGGCTCATTAATGTCACATCCGCAACATTTTCCATCTGGCTCAGTTGAGACACAATATCCGCATACTCATCCACCGAGAAACCTAAGCGATTCATTCCGCTATTAAGCTTAATGTAGACAGAAATAGGTTTATTCAGTAAAGCTTGCTCAATGGCGGCTAGCTGCCAGCGACTGTGTACGCTGGTTGTTAATTGATACTGGTCAATAACTACCAAATCATCAGCTTGGAAGAACCCTTCCAATAATAAAATTGGCCCCTTCCACCCTTCATTTCTCAATAAAATGGCTTCATGAAGATCTAAAACGGCAAAACCATCAGAATCTTTTAGTCCGCGCCAAATTCGTTTAATACCATGGCCATAACCATCCGCTTTCATCACTGACCAGACCTTCGCTTGACCGATTTTCTGGCGGATCACCGCTAAATTATGTTCTAAATTATGTTGATGAATGACAGCACGAATTGGGCGTGGCATTGCGATTCCTTATTATTATTGATATTTTACGTCGCTCAATTAACGCGCAGGCGATAAGTGACCCGTACTGACTAATTTTGTATTAAAACCATCGGTATATCTGAATACCGATAAATCATCCGCAGCGATGTCCGGCGTATTCCCTGAAATTAAATCAGCCAACAATTTGCCAGAGCCGCAAGCCATTGTCCAACCTAAGGTTCCATGCCCCGTATTCAAATACAAGTTGCTAAATTCTGTCGGCCCAACAATCGGGGTTCCGTCTGGCGTCATTGGTCGTAATCCTGTCCAAAACTGGGCTTGATTAATATCGCCGCCGCCTTGATAGAGATCTTGCACCACCATTTTTAGGGTTTCACAGCGTTTTTTCAGTACATCAAGATTAAAACCAACCACTTCTGCCATTCCCCCAACGCGAATACGTTGGTCAAACCGTGTTACAGCTATTTTGTAGGTTTCATCCAACACAGTCGAAACCGGCGCTCGAGATTCATCGATGATTGGCATCGTCAATGAGTAACCTTTCAGAGGATAAACCGGAATCTTCACCAATTGCTGCAACATCTGAGTGGAATAGGACCCCATGGCAACGACATATTGATCCGCCAGCAAAATCTCTCCATCGACCTTAATACCGCTGATGCGCTTGCCATCCGTTAAAATTTGCTCCACATGGCAGCCAAAGCGGAATGTAACCCCAGCTTGCTCTGCCATTTTCGCCAGTTTTTTGGTGAACTGCTGGCAATCCCCTGTTTCATCATTTGGTAAGCGTAAACCACCTGTCAGCTTATGTTTTACAAAAGCTAATGCAGGCTCAGCTGTAATGAGCTGATCTGAGGTCAGTAATTCGTATGGTACACCTTCTTGCTGCAAAACCGCGATATCGTTGGCCGCATTATCAAACTGTTTTGCCGTTCTAAACAACTGTAACGTACCGCCTTGGCGACCTTCATAACCAATGCCAGTATCTGCTCTAAGTTGGCGAATACAATCACGACTGTATTCTGCGATCCGCACCATACGGCTTTTGTTCATGGTGTAGTGCTGCATGTCGCAGTTTTTCAGCATTTGCCACATCCAGCGTAATTGGAACAGGCTACCGTCGGGTTTTATCGCCAAAGGGGCATGTTTTTCAAACATCCATTTGACGGCTTTAAGAGGGATCCCCGGCGCCCCCCATGGGGTTGCATATCCTGGAGAAATTTGCCCGGCATTACCTGCGCTGGTTTCTTCAGCCACATCAAGCTGCCTATCAATGACGCAAACTTCATGCCCTTCTTGTGCTAGATACCACGCAGTGGTAACACCAATAACGCCAGCACCTAAAACGAGAACTTTCATAGAACCCCTCTAGAGAACAAAATGGAATTACTGTTAGCATAATATTCTAGTTTTTATTTTCCAATACAGTTAATTAACATTTTTAACAAAAAAGTTAAATCCTCTATCAAATTTAGGTTCCCTTAAATCCAGTGAAATTTTATTCTACCAATTAAAAAGAGGATAAATCAATTTAGTCTATATAAATCAATTTATTAGAAACAAACCCCTGAAATTAATTCTGATTAAATAATGAGTTAAACAGAGTTTTATATTCATTCATCAAAAGATTATTCCATTTCAATATTTAGAAGCTAAATATCGAATAACTCACCACGCCAGATAATAACATTGATAAATTTCAATTAAGCAGATGATTATACCAATCAATTAATCGGAAACAAAAAAAGCCAGTGCAAGGCACTGGCTTTTTGTTTGAAAATGGTGGTGTTAAATATTATTCGCGAGGTCAGATGGCATATTACTTTGCATATTGTGCCAGATCACGCCGCTATCTTTACCGTAGTTTCTGACGCAATCCATAATACGATCATAGGCTTGCTCACGGCATAAATTGCTCAGCTGTTGGTAAAAACTTAACGCTAAACGACGCGCTTCAGGGTTAGAGAAATAATAACGCCCAACTCGCGTGTATAACCCTCTTAATCCATTAATAATCAAACCATAGATTGGGTTACCGGACGCAAAGGCCAGTCCACGGAAAATATTGTAATCCAAATCGCTAAATGCATCTGAGTTGTCTTCAACTTTATCTTTACCCGATAACACTTCTAATGAGGCTTCCGGATCATTACGAAATGCGGTACGAATAAAAATAGCAGCGATATTAGTACGTACTGCCAATAAGTTATCAATTAGCTGAGGCACACGGTCGTGATCGAGCTTTGCCAGCGTTTCCAGAATATTTAATCCTGACGTTTCCCAGTAGTTATTGACCTTGGTTGGCTTACCATGTTGAATAGTTAACCATCCATCACGGGCTAAACGCTGTAAAACTTCACGTAATGTCGTTCGGGTTACACCGATTAATTCAGATAGCTCACGCTCCGCGGGTAAGATAGATCCTGGAGGAAAACGATTGTTCCAAATACTCTCAATAATGTACTCTTCCGCAAAACCTGCCGGACTTTGAGCTTTAATAACCATATTTTTATTATTCCAAACATTTTTAGACGGACTACGCGGAAGCATACCAGATTGTCACAATCTGAGATAGTTAGCTTTCCAATAAACCGCAGGTGAATCGTAAAAACCCCATATAATTAATGGATTATCTATTAGTAAATAAGCTTAAATTCTATAAAAGATAAGAGTAGTATGTAACGCGCTGTCACACAACACCAGTTAAAGAGGATTAAAAATCATAATGGATTTTAGTTTAAGAAGAGCATTTTTGAAGAATTTTTTGGGAAATTCTCCAGATTGGTACAAACTTGCTATCATTTTGTTCTTAATAATAAACCCAATTGTTTTCTACTTTGTTAACCCGTTTATCGCCGGTTGGTTACTCGTCATTGAATTCATTTTCACTTTGGCGATGGCACTAAAATGCTACCCATTACAACCTGGCGGGTTATTAGCCATTGAAGCCGTGCTAATTGGTATGACTTCCCCTGCACAGATTTCTCATGAAATCAGTAATAACCTTGAAGTGGTTCTGTTACTGATCTTTATGGTGGCTGGCATCTACTTTATGAAGCAACTTCTGTTATTTGTGTTTACAAAGCTGTTAATAAACGTCCGTTCTAAACGAATTTTAGCGTTGTCATTTTGCTTAGCAAGTGCGTTTTTATCCGCTTTTTTAGATGCTTTAACCGTCATTGCTGTGGTCATTAGCGTTTCTATTGGCTTCTACTCAATTTACCACCAATATGCCTCTAGCCAGCCGAGCAATACGGATCTACAAAACGATTCCTTCATTGATACGGTTGAAAAAAAGCAGACATTAGAACAGTTCCGTGCGTTCTTACGTAGCTTAATGATGCATGCAGGTATCGGTACTGCCCTTGGCGGCGTAATGACTATGGTGGGTGAACCCCAAAACCTGATCATCGCAAAACATGTTGAGTGGGACTTTATTACCTTCTATCTGCGTATGGCACCTGTCACTATCCCCGTTTTCTTATGTGGGCTCGTGGTCTGTTTCCTCGTTGAAAAGTTCAAAGTATTTGGCTACGGGGCTGAATTGCCGGATACCGTGCGCCAAGTATTAACCGAACACGACAAAAAAATGAGTGCTAAGCGCAGTAAGAAAGAGCAAGCACAGCTTATCGTCCAAGGTCTTATCGGTATTTGGTTAATTCTTGCGTTGGCATTTCACCTTGCTGAAGTGGGTCTGATTGGTCTGTCCGTCATCATTCTTGCCACGACATTCTGTGGGATCACTGAAGAACACGCGCTCGGAAAAGCCTTTGAAGAAGCCTTGCCGTTTACTGCCCTACTGACGGTCTTTTTCAGTGTTGTCGCCGTGATCATTGACCAACAGCTATTTACGCCATTTATTCAGTATGTGCTGCAATCCTCTGAATCATCGCAGCTATCCCTGTTCTATCTGTTTAACGGATTGCTCTCTGCGGTATCAGATAACGTGTTTGTCGGCACCGTATACATTACCGAAGCACTGAAAGCCGCGAATGCGGGTTTAATTTCCGCTGAGCAGTACCAGCACTTAGCGGTCGCGATTAACACCGGAACAAACTTGCCGTCGGTTGCAACGCCAAATGGACAAGCCGCCTTCCTGTTCCTGTTAACTTCTGCACTGTCGCCACTGATTCGTCTGTCTTACGGTAGAATGGTTTGGATGGCATTACCATTTACGGTTGTGATGACCATCGTCGGTCTGTTAGGTGTTGAGCTCTGGCTTATCCCATTAACTGATTGGATGGAAAGCTTAGGGTTAATTTCTATTCCACGTTGATCGATATTGATTGTTCAGATTCTGAATTTAAAGCCGCATATTTATGCGGCTTTTTTTGTAATAAAACGTAAAAACTAAGCTAATCTTATTCTAATCTGATTTTGCTGCTTTTTTTATCACCCAGATAGAGGCAAAATAAGCCGATTATTAATGAAGGGAATTTATTATGTTCAGATTTTTTAATTACTGTTCTCAAGGACGGTCAGCTTGGCTGCTTATGGCATTCACTGCTTTTATGCTTGAATGTGCTGCTCTGTATTTCCAACATATTATGAAACTGCAACCTTGTGTAATGTGTATCTATGAGCGCGTTGCATTGATGGGAATTATTGCGGCAGGTTTAATCGGGGCGATTGCACCGAAAAGCACCGTCGTTAAAGTGATTGCGATTGTGGTTTGGCTGTATGCGGGTTGGCGTGGATTAGACCTTTCATGGGAACATACCATGCTGCAACTTTACCCGTCTCCGTTTGCATCCTGTGATTTCTTTGTCAATTTCCCAGACTGGTTACCGCTGCAAGAATGGGTACCTTCTGTGTTTGAAGCGACAGGGGATTGTGCGGTTAGACAGTGGGCATTCTTAGGGTTAGACATGCCGCAGTGGTTAGTTGGTATTTTTGCAGCTTACATCTTAGTTGGCATCATCGTTGCAATCAGCCTCTTCTTCCCAAGCAAAAAATAACCTTTCTCTTTTCGCCCATCAACTGTGCTTGATGGGCGATTCAAATCATTAGCTCACCAAAATACTTAGATACAGGCCCCACTACGAATTGCCGAAACGGCACAACGGCGCCCATTTGCAAACTGGCAAACTGGGGTCTTTTCACCATTGAGTTCTAAATTCAGTGAAGGTAACCCACCCGCTGAAGTGCATGCTTCTTGTGCACCTGGGCCCAAATTCACCACTTGTTGAGCATATTGAGAACCGGATGTTTCTGCTCTTGTCATCTTACTGTTATCAGGGCTACTGCACGCTGAAAGTAAAATGGATAACACGGTAGCTGAACCCATTGCCACGACTGCTTTTAACAGCGCCTGACGTTTCCTTTTCATTCTCTTTCTCCGATAGTATCAGCGCTGTTTTGCATCCCATTATGTGTTGAACCTGATTAATGGGTGCCGCTTTTAGAAAACAGGTTGATGACCAATACACCAATGATAATTAATAGCATACCAATAATTGCGGGTAAATCGAGTTTTTGGTTATAAATATAGATAGCCGCCACAGAAACCAACACAATTCCCAATCCTGACCAAATGGCATACGCGATACCCAACGGCATTACCTTCACAACTTGGGAAAGCCCCCAGAAAGAGACTGCATAGCCAATGATAACCACTAAAGAGGGCCAAAAACGGCTAAAACCATCCGACGCTTTTAACGTTGTTGTCGCGATCACTTCCGCAATAATGGACATTAATAAGAAGCCCAATCCTTTCATTGTTCACCTTTCTCTATTCTTTCACCTAAAATTTGGCAAAAATTTAACACACAAAAAAGCACCGTACTAACCTTTAATTAGTACAGCGCACAATGAATAAATCTAGCTTAATAATTAGCAGCAGTTGACTGTTTTCCTGCAAAAGCTGAGCGATAGCGAGTGTAGATAAACACACACCAAGAGAATGCTAAAAGGCTGATAATCGCTCCCACATAACCAATATTAGTCATTCCCATATGGGTAATAACTTGGTTTCCTAATAATGCCCCAGCACCAATACCAATATTAAATAATCCAGAGAAAATCGACATCGCCACATCGGTCGCATCTGGCGCCAAATCCAGAACCTTCACTTGGATCCCGAGGCTAATGCACATAATCGCCACTCCCCAGAATATACAGGTACCAATCAACGTCCAAACATCACCACTTAATGGCATAAATAACACTAAACAAAGTGTCAGTAAGGCCATCGATACCGGTAAAAATGAGAGAGTAAAGCGGCTACTGTAGCGGCTAAACAAGACGCTACCAAAAATGCCAGCCCCACCAAAAATTAATAATAAGAGTGTGGCAAAATTTTGACTCTGTAAGGCAATATCACGTACAAACGGCTCAATATAACTATACGCAGTAAAATGAGCCGTAATGACGACGGTGATTAACACAAAGACACCCATCAATGCGGGGCGTTTAAACAGAATCGGTAGGCTTTTTAACGAACCGGAATGTTCGCTCGGTAAACGAGGTAAGAATCGCAATAACGCAATCAGGGTGAATAACGCCAGTACGCCGATACACAAGAATGTCACCCGCCAGCCCATCCATTGCCCAATCACTCGCCCTAATGGTAATCCCAACACAGTCGCCAGTGCCGTTCCCGTGGCGAGCAAGCCCAATGCTTGCGCTTTTTTACCCGCAGGCGCGACACGGATCGCCAATGATGCTGTAATCGACCAGAAAACTGCATGAGATAACGCGATACCGATACGCGCAATAATCAGCACTTCAAAGCTCCACGCAATCCCGCATAAAATATGGCTGAGAATAAAGACAACAAACAAAATCCCCAGTAATTTTCGCCGCTCAAATTTCCCCGTCATCAGCATTAATGGTAGAGACATCACTGCGACAACCCACGCATAAATGGTGATCATCAGCCCCGTATGGGCAACGGTCATATCAAAACTTTCGGCAATATCACTCAGTAATGCGACGGGAACAAATTCAGTAGTATTAAAGACAAAAGCCGCAACGGAAAGCGCCAATACACGGATCCACGCAGTGCTTCGAGAAACCTGGGACATGGTTTACGACATCCTGTTGATGATAATTAAGGCCAATAACAGCCTTCAGTACATTTTTGTGAATAATATCACATTCACCATTCATCTTTAAAGGATTGAAAACTATCATGTTCACACTGTTTTTTCATAGAGAAACAGTCACTCCCCTTTAATTTTCATGTCAGTTTGAAAAGCGACAGAATCATTTCTTCTATGCTACAATCTGCAAATTACTTTTTATTCTTACAGGAATTCCTAAATGAAAACCCATTTTCCAACTGAGCCAGACGTAAACGCATTAGCAGACGAAGTAACTTGTTTAAAAAATCTTGTTACTCATATGCTTAAAGCTATCGGTCAGGCTGACGCGGGTAAAATTTTGATCAAAATGCAACGCGAAGTCGCTTCGATGGAAGATGAGAAGCAAGCTGAGACTTACAAAAACATTTTAGAACAAATCAAGACTGGTTATCGTCAATAAGAGCTTTAGCGATAAATGCGATTCTAAGCGCTAACTCAAAACAGCGAACTAAAGTGCACAAAAACCTAAGTTTCGTTCACTAGAATCCTTTATCTTTGATCTCGAATTAAACCATTCTTTATTCATTTAGCTCCCCCTTCAGATCCCTACGAAGGGGGCTTTTTTTTGCCTAAAACCCTACCAAATAATTCATACCCAAAAACAAAAAACGCCACTCTTTCGAGTAGCGCTTTAATAAATACCCTATCTGTCTAAATAACCTAATAAACGGACTTAAATCGGGCCTAAATTCGTCATGACTGCGTAAACAATCGAGATAATCGAAATAATGATCCAAGTTAATACCAGCGGCCAGATAAACTTCAGCCACTTGGTATATGGGATTTTCGACGTCGCTAATACTGCCATCAAAATACCTGACGTTGGGTTAATACAGTTCACGACACCTTCGCCCATTAATACTGTTTGAACAGTCGTTTGACGAGTGATTTCTAACAGATCGCCCATTGGGGTGAAAATAGGCACTAAAACTGCCGCTTCCCCGGAACCTGAAGAAATAAAGAAGTGCATAATCGCTGCTGTACCGAACATAGAAAGCGCAGATAATGTTTTCGGTAAGCCATCCATCAGAGAAATAATCGAATTCACGATGGTGTCTAAGATCATGCCATCCGCTAATACAATCGCAATCGCACGCGCCATACCAACGATAAATGCCCCACCAACCATGCCAGCACAGCCTTTCAGGAAGCCGGTTGCAATATCATTTGGTGACATTCTGTTCAGTACGCCCACACCCACGCCTAAGATGATAAACATGGCCATCATCTCTTTCTCGCCCCAACCCCACTCAATCGCACCAAAAATAAAGCCAATTAAACAGAATGCGGCATAGGATAATGTAATGACGTGGCGTAAAGAGATTTTTGAGGTCTCAAATTGGCTATCATCAATTTGCACTTCTGGGCGAACCATCCCTTGACGGCGGCTTTTCTTCGCGTACAGCGTTAAGAAGATAATCCCTGCAACCACAAAGCTAATATAAACCACAGTACGAAAGCCAAATGCCGATAGCAGTGGAACGTCAGCTAAACCTTGAGATAACCCGACTGTCATCGGTGCCATTACTGAGGCGTTAAAGCCGGAGTAAGCCGCAACATAGACAATCGCTGCGCCAAACTTGTCATCCATTCCGACAGACTTTGCCACCAATAAACCTATTGGTACGAATGCAATTATCGAATTCACCACAATCCCTGTCGTGCCCAAAATGGAAAACACCACAAAGAAGATAGTAATCAACAAAAAGTCATTGAGCTTTTTACTGCGTGAAATATTACTCAGAACTTTGTTGATTGCGCCCGTCGTTTCAAGCAGATGTAACGCACCGCCAGTAAAGATAATCAGGAAAATGATCGGTGCCGCTTTAACTAGCCCGTCTGCAATCGACGTGAAAACCTGCCCTGGTAGAACGCCATGCTGTTCAGGTAAGCGCTCATAACTCCCCGGAATGGTATAGGAACTCTTAACTTGGGTTTCCACGCCATCTTTGATAGTCGTGATTACTTTCGTTTCAGAGGCGTATTGCCCTGCCGGAACGATCCAAGTCGCAACCGCTGCCGCTACTAAGATGAAAAAGAGCAATACATACGGGTTTATCCCATCAGAACGCTTTTTTTGTGGTGTTGTTGATGTTGCTTTTGATGTTGTTGGTATGGATGTTGCCATAGATTTATCCTGTTGGATTATTATTTGTTTTGTTAGCCATAATTACTGCGTAATGCGTTTTAACACATTGAAAAATAACTGAGCGCGCTCAGTTAAAGAGGGAATTTCGAGGTACTCTTTGTCACTATGTTGATAGCCGCCAATTGGGCCTAAACCGTCTACCGTTGGTGTCCCCACTCCTGCGGTAAATGAAGCATCAGAACCGCCGCCTGTAGAGACATCTACCAGAGTGATCGCCAGTTTGTCGGCTTCTTGTTTGATGATGTCGATAAGCGCGGCGCTTTCTGGCGTTTTTGCCATTGGTGGACGGTTGATCCCGCCGGTCAATGAAAGCTGAATGCCTTCTAGAACGGGCTGGCTGCACACTTCACGTACTTTCTTATCTATTTCAATACCTTGCTGCTCAGAAGAGATCCTCACATCAATTTCTGCTCGCGCATTTGGCGCGACGGTATTCACGGATGTTCCACCTGTGATCAGACCCACGTTCACCGAAAGCCCTTTGTCATGTTGAGAAAGTGCATGTAAGCTTTGGATTTTAAAAGCAAGTTCTTGGATAGCGCTGATCCCAGCTTCAGGAGCAATACCTGAGTGAGAGGCTTTCCCTTGAATGGTCAGAACATAGGTTCCCACACCGCGACGGGCGCTAACAATGGCACCATTCGCACGTGCTGGCTCCATCACTAGCGCATAGCGTTTGCTTTTTGCACATTGCTCGATGAGCGGCCGTGACGAAATAGAACCAATCTCTTCGTCGCAGTTCAGCAGCACTTCAATTTTTTTGTAGCGCTCATCGTTGGTGGCATAAAGCTGTTTGATCACCTGATGCACCATGACATGGCTGCCTTTCATATCGATAACACCGGGACCATAGGCTCTATCACCCTCAATGCTAAATGGTCTTTCCGCTACGGTTCCTTTTGGAAATACAGTATCAAGATGCAGTAAAATCAAAATTTCAGGCGTGGTGGATGGGTGATAAATGCGATAGTTATTACCTAATTTTTCATTTGGGATTATCTCAACTTCAAAGCCCATTGATTGGTAGCGTTCACACCAAAATGCCGCGTGATTATCAACACCCTCTTTATCGTATGAACCGGATTCGGTATTAACCACTTTCTCTAATAATTCCAGCATCTCTGCTTCGTGTACTAAAAATTCATTGTGCATGTTGAGTTCCTATTATTTATTATTTTATGGCGAGATATTTCAATGAGGAAATTGGCCCCGCACGATAAGACTTTTATTCCAAACAAAATGAAATGTTTATTACTCATAGGCGATAATATTATCGATATATTCCATTTGACGCGTAAAAACACACTGCCATCTATGCATTATTAATGCATAAACAACAATGGCGAGTAACTGGGAGTTTAACCCAAGGTGGAACAACCCTATGATAATCCGACATTTAGCTTGATTGAAAAGGATACTTTCGCACCATAACATAATAGATAAATAAATTACAAATAATTATTAACGCATAACTATGCATTATTTTTTGAATCTTTAAAAAAGTAATAGTTACAGAAAGGAATTATAAAAATAATCATAATCAATATATTAATTATGGTAAATAATTTTCAAAAATTAATGGCATGCTATTAATTTTAGTTAACCATAAATATGTAGCATTACACACGGTCTTTATTTTTTTATTTACGTTATTTAACGCCAATAAAGCGTATTCATCATTTAACTTTATTTAAATTAAAATAATCACAAAGGAGTATTTAGTCTATTTATTCAACATTTATAAGATAAATAAACATCAGTGCCTAAAAAATATACGGAGTTTTTAAACTGAGAGTTTAATGACATTCAATTTAGGTGCGATTTTCTTTCAGTATGTTTATTTAGCTCTCTTCAGCATAAAATGCGATATACCTTTCTTCTACAGGCGTACCACCTTGCTGGCACTATTCGCTGGAATAGTTAGATAAAATGATAAATCAAACACCGCGGGGATAGAGGTAGGATAGGTAATAAAAAAGGGAAACATCATGTTTCCCTTTCATTTACCACATTAACACCGTAGGCTATTTCAGATACTGGCCTGAACGTAATGCTTCAATACGTTTATCTAATGGTGGGTGAGATAAAAACAGTTCGCTAAATGCTTTACCGCGGCCGTTGATACAAAATGCCATCAAGCGCCCTTCTTCTTGCGGCTCATAGCTCGTTTTCAGGCGTTGCAGTGCAGCAATCATTTTCTCTCTACCAACTAATTTGGCAGAACCTGCGTCTGCATGGAACTCGCGGTAACGAGAGAACCACATCGTAATGATGCTCGCTAAAATACCAAACACGATTTCTAATACCATCGAAACGGCAAAATAAACCATTGGGTTACCATTGCTGCTTTCACTTTCATTGTCATTATTGTTTGACATAAAGCCAGCCGCAACTTGCGCCAAAATACGAGAAATAAAGATAACGAAGGTATTCACAACACCTTGCAGTAAGGTCATGGTAACCATATCACCGTTAGCGACATGACTGATTTCATGAGCAATAACGGCTTCAGCCTCATCACGGCTCATGTTTTCCAATAACCCTGTACTTACCGCAACTAAAGAGGCATCTCGGCGTGCGCCCGTTGCAAATGCATTAATATCCGGTGCATGGTAAATTGCCACTTGTGGCATTTTGATACCCACTTGTTGGGATTGACGGCTAACGGTGTTAACTAACCACTGTTCCATCTCATTACGTGGATGTTCGATAACTTCACCACCAACGGACTTCAGCGCCATCCATTTGGACATGAGTAGTGACACAAATGCACCACCAAAACCAAACAGTGCTGCCATGATCAGCAGACCCTGAGCACTACTTCCACGTATCCCGGTTAAACTCAAAATAATCCCGAACACAAACATAACAGCTAAGTTTGTGAGCAAGAATAAAGCAATTCTCATCATTTTTTATAGGTTCCTTGGTCAAAACAAACATCACGACAAATTTACTTTATAAATAAGGTTTTTTCACACCATTTCAAGCCCATTAACAGGAAAAAATCATAAAATAACATATCTTTACACACGGGAATAAAAATGCCGTTTTAATAAACGGCATTTAAATGATAACGATAAGGCACTACGAGAAAATGATCAGCTCACTTTTCCTTTAGTTGGTTTGCCCTTAGAAACCTTTGCGGTTGTTTTTGCAGCAGCTTTAGCCTTGTCAGCTTTAGCTTTGTCAGCTTTAGCTTTGTCAGCTTTAGCTTTGTCAGCTTTAGCTTTATCGGCTTTAGCTTTATCAGCTTTAACTTTATCGGCTTTATCGGCTTTAGCTTTGTCAGCTTTATCTTTTGCTGCTTTGGTTGTGTCTTTTTCTACCGCTTTAGCTTTGTCGGCTTTTTCCTTCACCGCTTTAGAGGTTTCCTTCTCTTTAGCCTTGGCTTTATCTGCTTTCTCTTTTACCGCTTTAGAGGTTTCTTTCTCCGTCGCTTTTGCCTTATCTTTCACAGCTTTCGATGTTTCCTTCTCAGCTGCTTTAGCCTTATCAGTTGCTTTTGATGCTTTATCTTTTGCAGTTTTACTCATGTTGTCACCTGTCTCTTTGATAGAATCTACCGCTGATGGTTTGCTGGACTGCTTTGCCACACCCGCCCCAATACCCGCACCAATACCTGCATTTTTATTGATTGAGTTTTTTAGTTCATTTGTACAGACTTGCTCCGAACGACTGGTTGTTCCGTCATTACAGATAAATTGCCCGCCATCACAACGAGCAATTCCGCCTTTAGCGCCTGAACAAGGGTAGTTACTTGCATTCGCAGAACCCATTGACGACATCATGACCGCCATGACAGTTAATAAACCTACAGATAATTTACGCATTATTTTGCCTCATTAATAAGGGATATTACTAACTGAAGTGTAGGATACTTTTGAAAAAGCGAAAGAAAACCCAATAATATTTTAAATAAAAATTTAAGTTTAGTTGAATTTAAGTCTGTAGATAAAACACCAAATAAAACAAATCATTTTAAAATCAACCAATTATAGTATTTTTAGATATAAAAAAGCCAGCTTGCGCTGGCTCTAGAAAATACTCTTTATTTTTACTGCTTGGCACCAGAAAGCATCTTAGTGTTCTGATTCGAAAGGTCTATTGCCATTTTCACCGTTTCATCTAAATACGGATCTGGCGCTTCGTAATCTTTCGGTAAATCATCAATCGACTTCAATAATGGCTTGCCAAGTTTCGCATTGCGCTCATTAATGCGCTTCAGTTTGGTCGCATCAATTTCATTATCTTCCTTCTGACGCTGAGCATAGTTCAGAGAAATCAGATTTTTCGTCGCTTTCAAAGACTTGTAACGCGCAATATCCTCATCGATATATTTGAATTCGGGATCAACACTGATACGAGCTAAATGCTTGGTTTTAATCGGTGATAAATCAGCGTTGATGTCCCCAGATTTAGTGTAATTTGCAGCTGGGATGCTATCCCAAGGCAATGCGTTATCTTCAAAGCTTTCACCTGTTTCTGCTGGATCTTGCCCTGTTGGCATGACCACATCTGGCGTCACGCCTTCACGCTGAGTACTTCCACCATTTACACGATAGAACTTCTGGATAGTGTATTGCACTGAACCTAATGATGGCCATTCTGGTTTAAGCATTTGATCATAAACGCGGCTTAAACTTCTATGCTGCTGTACCGTTCCTTTACCAAAAGTCGGTTCGCCCACAATCAAAGCGCGGCCATAATCTTGCATTGCTGCAGCAAAAATTTCTGATGCAGAAGCACTAAAGCGATCAACCAGAACCACTAATGGACCTTTGTAATAGATAACATCATCGTCATCCGCATCTTGGCGAACTTGACCATTGTTATCACGAACTTGAACAACAGGCCCTTTGTTAATAAACAATCCAGATAATGCAACCGCTTCTGTTAATGCCCCACCGCCATTACCGCGCAGGTCAATAATCAGAGCCGATACATTCTCTTTTGCCATTTTTTGTAGTTCAGTTTTGACATCATTGGTCAAACCAACATAGAAGCCTGGAATATCTAATACACCAACTTTCTCTTTACCTTGCTGTTTGATAGACAGTTTTACCGCTCTATCTTCCAGTCGGATCTGTTCGCGAACAATTGTCACGATACGTGGCTTAGCACCTTTCGTGTCTGAAACGACTTCTAAACGAACTTGGCTGCCTTTTGGTCCCTTGATTAACGCGACGACGTCATCTAAACGCCAGCCCACAACATCAACAATAGGCTTACCAACTTGACCGACACCGATAATTTTATCGCCGACTTTTAACTCTTTACTTTTAGCCGCTGGACCACCTGCAACTAAAGAATTAATTGTCGTATTATCATCATCTTGTTGTAATACAGCACCAATCCCCTCAAGAGATAAACTCATTTCTGAGTTAAATTGTTCAGTGCTACGAGGTGATAAATAACTAGTATGTGGGTCAATTTCGCGAGCAAACGCATTCATGATTAATTGGAATACGTCTTCGCTTTGCGCCTGAGATAAGCGTTTCAATGCAAAATTGTAACGCTTAGTCAGCTTGTCTTTGATCTCTTTGTCATCTTTGCCCGTTAATTTCAAACTCAACCAATCATAGCGGACTTTTTGATCCCATAAACGGTCTAGTTCTTCTTTATCTTTCGGCCAAGGTGCTTTAGTGCGATCAACTTCAATAGAATCCGTCGCGTTTAAATCAATCGGTTGATCTAAACGCGCGAGTGCATATTTGAAACGTTCAAAGCGACGTTGCTGAGAAAGGTTATACAGGTCATAGAACTTATCTAACTTGCCATCTTCAAGCCATTCGCCCGTTTTTGCTTTATCTTTTGCATACTGGTCAACATCGGATTGAAGTAAAACATTGTGTCCGTAATCAATCATATTGAGATAACGGTCAAATATTTTCCCAGAAAACTCTTTGTCTAAATCGAATTGGCGATAGTGAGAACGCGTAAAACGCGATGTCACCCGCTCACTCACGGTACCGTGTTGTGTATTCTGCTTTAAAAGAGGTAACTGAGCAGCAGTGACCGAAGTCACTGCCTGAGTATTAGCTATTGCTGTGCCGAAAGTCGCGAGACTCACAACAAATGCAACTTTGAGTAATTTGTTCATGACCTGAGTGACCTCCGTATCAGAACTTTAAATGTTCCGCGCGCACAATCATTGCCAGACCAGATGGCAATTGAACCCTAACACCATCTTTGGCAATTTCCAGCACAGAGGCATCCATCATACTGCTACCCACTTTCACTTTCAGAGTCTGACCGACTTTCAGTGTGTTGATATCAGTAACTGATTTCAAATTCTCTTCAGCTGGGTTGCTACGAGGTTTTTTCGGAGCTGTATTTTGTGGGCGTTCTTTTTTGTCTGATGGACGGCGACGAGATGTGTTCTCTTTGTTCGCATCATTTTGACGAGGTGCTTTGTCGCTAGGCTTTTTCGCAGCAGGACGCTTTTGCGTTTTTTGTTGCTCTGCGCGTTGCGCTTGGACTCTCGCTTTCGCTTCAGCTAATTGTTGACGCGCATGGGCAATGTGCTCTGCATCTAATTCACCGCAGTCATCTCCATTTAAGTCAACACGTTTTGCGCCTTCTTTAACACCGTAAAGGTAACGCCAGCTAGAGGTATACATGCGTAACGCAGAACGTAATTGCGTTTTGCTAATACCATCTTCTTCGGTCAAGTTCCCTACGATATCTTGAAAAATTCCGACTTTAAGCGGACGTGCTTCGCCTTCAGCGATAAAACAGCGTGGAAAACGCTCTGCCAAAAATGCGATAACTTCTTTACTACTATTCAACTTAGGTTGATTTTCCATGAAATTTCCTGATAACAACGATTTTGCCAACCTCACGGGCATGAACAAGCGGACATTATAATCGTGTTGCTGACAATTGCCACGTTCCTATTGATTTTACATACCAATAATTAATAATATTTTGGTATAGAACACATCACCAAGTGCTGGCATAACTGGTCTGTAAGGTATTGAAGCCCTTTTTCATCTTCTTCATCGAATTGACCGATATTTGGGCTATCGATGTCTAAAACCCCAATTATCTTGCCATTTACACTCAGAGGGAAGACGATTTCCGAGTTACTTGCCGCATCACATGCGATGTGACCTGGGAAAGCATGCACATCTTCTACACGCTGAACTCGCGCCTCAGAAAATGCAGCACCACAGACGCCTTTATCGAACGGGATCCGTACACAAGCGACTTTGCCTTGGAAGGGGCCGAGAACCAGCTCCTTTCCATCACTCAAGTAAAAACCAACCCAGTTGATACCGGATAAACGTTCAAATAATAACGCACTGCTATTTGCCAAACTGGCAATTAAATCATACTCTCCAGCGATAAGTGCAGATAAACTATCTGAAAGTTCGAGATAATACTTCTTTTTATCCATATTTATTTTCAGTTATACATAAACAAGTAAAAAATATTAGTAAGCGTAGACCGTAGGTTAGCAAGTTGTCACTTTTACGTAAATTTTTTTACACTAGATTACAAGCAAATTAATTCATACAATAAATATATATGACCCACATTAATCATACTGCCATGAATTTGCAACGTTGTTGCCATTGTAACCAAAAAATAGTGACTCCGCCTTTTCAACCACAGCAAGTCATTGTTTGCCCAAGATGTTCTAGTCAACTAAATGATGGGCGCTCATGGTCACTCCGTCGTCTTGCTCTATTATCTATCACTTTATTGCTTCTTGCTCCCATCGCTTTTTGGCAGCCATTGATTTCTATTCATCTATTTGGCACCCAAATCAATGCTAATGTGCTTGATGGCATCCGCTTAATTAGTGAGCAAGGTGACCCTTTTACCGCCAGCATTGTGGCTTTTTGTGCGATAGCAGCACCGTTACTTTTGCCTATTTCAATTTTATCTTTGGTATTAGCGCGTTACCTGTCCATCAACATGCGCCCCATTTTACTGATGATGAAACATCTCAAAGAGTGGGTCATGCTGGATGTCTATCTTGTCGGTTTGGGTATCGCTACGATTAAAATGCAAGATTACGCGACGGTTTATGTTGGGCATGGGTTGATTGCGTTTGGAATTATGTCTTTGATTAGTATTATTATTTTAATCCACATTAATCTCGATGAACTGTGGCGACGGCTTTATCCTTTAGAGGAAAATACAGATGCTCCTCATGCAGAAACCTGCCTAGCCTGCCATTTTACTGGCGAACCCAATAAGAAAGGCAAGTGCCAGCGCTGCCACCGTCCACTTCACCATCGCGAACCTTTAAGCTTACAAAAAACATGGGCCGCACTGATTGCCGCCATGGTGTTGCTAATCCCTGCTAACCTACTGCCTATTTCGACGTTTTATTTAAATGGGCGACGTCTAGAAGACACGATTTACTCCGGTGTTGTTTCCTTAATTGACTCAGGAAACTGGCCGATTGCCATTATCGTTTTTATTGCCAGTATTTTGGTGCCCTTCGTGAAGATTATCATCATGGTACTGTTACTATTTTCAATTCAGCTTAAAAGCCATACAGACCCTGTGTTACGGATGAAATTGCTGAAATTCGTTTCATGGATTGGGCGCTGGTCGATGTTAGATTTATTCGTCATCGCCTTGATGATGACCTTAGTTAACCGCGATATGCTAATGTCATTTACGATGGGGCCTGCGGCTTTATATTTTGGTACCGCTGTTATTTTAACTATCCTTGCTGTTGAGTGGTTAGACAGTCGATTAATTTGGGATTCTTATGGAAAATCAAAACCATCAAAGTGAAACTTCGAATGAAGTTTCGGAGGCTATCAGCCGTAAAAGGACGACAATTTCGCCCTTTTGGCTGCTTCCCATCATCGCGATCATGATCGCAGGCTGGCTGCTATTTCAACAATGGGTGGAGCGTGGCACGCAAATTACCATTCAATTTTCATCCGCCTCTGGCGTTGTGGCAGGTCGAACGCCAATTCGCTACCAAGGTGTAGATGTCGGCATGGTACAAACCGTCTCTATCAGTGATGATATGAAAAGCGTCATTGTTACTGCCAATGTGAATAAAGACATGCGCTCTGCACTCACTTCAGGAACGCGTTTTTGGCTGGTAACACCTAAAGCCTCTCTAGCCGGCGTATCAGGCTTAGATGCTCTGGTAGGTGGGAACTATATTGGTATGCAACCAAGCACTGGCTCGCCAAAATCCCAATTTGTGGCGCTCGATACACCACCTCAGCGAAACTTAAATGAAGGTGAATTACTGATTTACCTCACCGCGAAAGATTTAGGCGCATTAAACGAAAACTCCCCCGTTTATTACCGTAAAGTTCCGGTCGGTTATATTTCTGATTATTCTTTGTTACCTGAAAATAAAGGCGTCTCCATCGCGGTTATTATTAAAAAGCGCTACGTTAATCTCGTCCGGTCAGATAGCCAATTTTGGAATATCTCCGGTATTGAAGGTGGCTTCGACCTGAATACTGGCGCCAGCATCAAAATGGAAAGCCTGTCGGCAGTGATCAATGGCGCTGTCGCATTTGATTCTCCAGAAAACAGCCTGCCAGCACAAACAGGGCAACAATATGAATTGCAGCCAAGTAAAGATGATGTCAAACCGCTTGATCAGCAAGGCAATATAGACTTGCAACTGACCCTCACCGCATTGGATACCTTCGGGGTAAATGTGGGGCAACCTGTTATCTACCGTGGAATAAAAATCGGTGAAGTATTACAGCGTCACTTAACGGATGACAATGTTCAGTTCCAAATTGCCGTGTTTAATGAATTTAAACATTTGGTTAAACAAGACAGTAAATTTGTCGCCAATAGCCGTGTCGATGTGCAGTTAGGTATGAGCGGATTACAATTCCAAGGCGCAACGCCGCAAGAGTGGCTAGAAGGCGGCCTACATATCATTCCGGGGAAAGGTAAAGATACATTACCAGACTCATTCCCGTTATATCGTACCGATGAAAATGCCAAGGCGGGTATTTTAGGCTCCGCACCGCCGACCACCATTACGCTAAACACCAATACCCTTCCCGACATTCAACAAGGTTCAGTGGTGTTATATCGCCAATTTGAAGTCGGTAAAATTGTGTCGATTAAACCAAACAATGACGGCTTTGCAGTGAATGTGTATATCTCAGGGCAATACCGTAACTTATTGACTCCACAAAGTGTTTTCTGGGCTGAAGGTGGTGCCAAAGTTCAGTTAAATGCTGGAGGTTTAACGGTTCAAGCTTCCCCACTCAGTCGTGCGTTTAGTGGTGCGATTAGTTTTGATAATATTCAAACTGGCTCATTAGATACTTCACGCCAACATACACTTTACCCATCAGAAACTGCGGCAAAAGCGATTGGTAGTGCGGTAACACTGACGACCTTTGATGCGTCTAAGCTCTCCGAAGGCATGCCTATTCGTTATTTAGGTATTAACATCGGGCAAATCGAATCTCTGAAGCTGTCTGCGGATAATCGTGAAGTGAAAGCGAAAGCAATTTTGTATCCTGAATATGTGGAAAATTTCACCAAAATTGGCAGCCGTTTTGCCATTGTCACCCCTGAGCTTTCTCCATCGGGGGTTAACAACCTCGATACACTGATCCAACCATATATCAGTGCAGAGCCAGGACGCAGTAATAAGAGCCGTTTCCAATTTGAATTGCAAACTGCCAACATTACAGATTCCCGTTATCTCGATGGTCTCACTATTATCCTTGATGCTAGTGAGGCGGGTTCTATTCAGGTAGGAACGCCAATTCTGTTTAGAGGATTAGAGATCGGAACCGTCACTGGGCTTTATTTGGGAGAGCTTTCCGATCGCGTTTATGTTGCAACGCGTATAGGTAAAGAATACCAATATCTGATCCGTGATAATACCCAGTTCTGGTTATCTTCAGGTTATAACCTCGCCTTTGGCTTAACAGGCGGCGTGGTGAAAAGTGGCACATTCAAGCAGTTTGTTCGTGGTGGAATCTCGCTGGCAACCCCGCCAACAGTGCCACTTGCACCTAAAGCTAAACCTGATCAGCATTTCATTCTGAAATTAGAGCCACCAGCAGACTGGTTAGACTGGGGAACCCCTATCCCCAAAAAATAATCCCTAACAAGGCGTCATGTTTCTCAGCATGACGCCTTTTTTATTCTCCATTACTGAAAATATATTTTGGAAATGAATTCCATTTATACTATGCTTAATTTCGTTGGGCTGATTTTTTATTGTAAAAATAAAGAGTAAAGAGGAAATGTTATGAGTATAGTTAAATTGAAAATCTCTTCCTATGAAATCAATGATGCCGTTATGGCTGATAAGCGTAGCGATACTGTGAGTATTCCTTGCGATTCCGATTCTGAATTTTGCATGCAACTGGATGGTTGGGATGAACACACGAGTATCCCTGCGACACTGGATGAAAAACCGGTTCTGCTCTATCGCCAGCGTTATGATAAAGAAAATCATCATTGGCTAATGAGAATTGCTTGATGAAGATGGTGCTATTAAATAGAACGGTCAGATGGGAAATAATACAAAAAAAAGAGGCCTGGTAGATTCCGATTACCGGGCCTTGGGAAATGGCTCTGGCAGAGCCGTGCGCTAAAATTGCCATTGAGACGTAACAAAGTACTCCCTAATACTAGCGTTCAGCTTACGTTCTTACCACTTAAATTAGCAATTATTTTACATATTTTTAACACAATTTATTGCTTAATTTTCCAAGATTGAACTATTTGCATGATAAGTTAAACCTATCTAAGCAATCAGTAAAACCTTTCAATTGCCATCTCCTTGATCTTTCTAGCTAAAGGCTAACAGCACCTTACTTATTGCCACACAGTTTCTCTGCGGCTTGCTTCAGCGGCAATACTCGTTCTTCAACTGATTTAGTGGTCTCAATAGGTGCTAATAGCACATCAATCGGTTGTGCTTGGATCTCTTTCTTTTCCATTTGTGCCGTTGCAATATCATTCAATGGATGCTGCATTAACGTAGACGGGTTGATGACCACCAATGCGCCGTTAGCACGACACTCTAACATTACTTCTTCACGCTTTAGCGGCCACTCATCACCAAACTGTTTTTTACTGACGCTCGCCAATGGTGCAGCCATCGCCGTACTGAATGTTCCACCCAGTACTAACGCACAAATTATGAATTTAAATTTCATTTAAAATGACCTTGTCAAACAGGGTTATACAAAGATATGCGTCATTATACAGGTTGATAGGTAGCAAAAACAGCCACTGTAAGGATGGCAATAGTACCGAGCAACAATTCGGCCCAACTATTTATTATCAAATAATTAATCCGCCCTTGCTGTTGAAGACGTGGTACCACCCAATAACGATTCGTTAATGCCAATAGCACCATCAACCCAACCAACGCAATTTTTAGCCATAGCCATGATTGGTATTCAGATAGTGTTGCGATAAATGGCCATCCGGGCAATAAAATCAGGCTATTAATAATTCCCGTTATTAGCACGCAAACCACAGCAACATGCCCTAGCTGCGAGTAACGCTTCATCGATACGACAACTTGCGTTTCTAGCCCTGCTTTTAGCTTATCGTTACTACGTAAAAACTGAATGCAAATAAGGAAAGGCCACAAACCCCCGAACCAATATGCGCAACTAATTAGATGAATGAACTGATTAGTTTGATGAGCAACTCTCAGCCACCCTTCATTCATTGCAGCATGACCAATAAAGGCATGTAACCCCAGAATAATGACAGAGAAACCAAGAATGAGGTAAAGCTTTAGGGTGATCGGACGGATAAATAAAACGGCAAACAAACCGACAGCACTGAGGATTTCCCAACGCCAGATTTGGCCAAAGGTAGTGCCAAGTACACCTTGCCAAATATCCATATTCAACGCATCTTCCCAACCATCGCCCATCAAACCAGATTGTGCAATCATCCAGCAAAATGTGGTGATGATAGTGATAACTGCGCTAAAGATAATACTTTTTTTCAGTGCATCTTGGAGTAGTACGCGAAATTGCCCATGGGAAACTATCACCGCAAACATTGACATTCCACACATCAACATTGCGGCGATAAAGTGAGCAAATCGCGTTAAGGTGTAAAACGCTTCCAGTGACATATTATTTCACAGTGAAGCTATAGTTCCCTTTGGTTTTGTGTCCATCAACAGAGACAACGCTCCATTGAACATCATACTTACCTGCTGCTAATTTGCTTTCAACAGGAATAATGACTTTGGTGTTATTGCTTGGATCTAACGCGGCTTTACCTGTCTTGATGACTTGCTTATTCGCATCCGTTACATTGACTTTAGTGAAGTTAACTTCAATACCTTCAGAAAAGTTTAACGTGATTGCTTCTGGTGCCTGCTCTAACGCAGCGCCCTCTGCAGGTAATTGATCTTTAAGATGCGCATGAGCGAATGCTTGTTGGAATGACATACCTAAGAACAGTACAGCGACCGCGCTTAATTTACGCCAAGAAGATTTTATTTGGTTGATTGGCATAGTAACCTCTTAATTTGCAGGTGAATTTAGATATATTGCCAATCATTATACGGAAAATAATACGATACGCAGCGATAAAATCAGATTTTATCATTCAGCTTGTGAGGCTTGACACAAAATGCGAATAAAACTCACTCGCAAAAATAGAATAAGCGCCATTCATCTCTGAATTGGCGCTTAATAAGTAACACGATAATCGAGCGATTTAAAAAAATGATTAAACGTGCGCAGCCGCCGCTAAACCTTTCAGATCTTTATCCAGCAGGAATAGTGATTTACCAGACTCACCCACCATGCCCAGTTTATCCAGTACAGATTTGAACAGTTTCTCTTCTTCATGTTGCTCTGCAACATACCATTGCAGGAAGTTGAATGTTGAGTAATCTTGGGTTGTCATTGCTAAATGCGCAAGTTTATTAATTTCTGAAGTAATTAATTGCTCATGTTCGTACGTTTTATTGAACACATCAGCGATAGAATTAAAATCTTCTGGCGGTGCAGCAATCGCGCCTAAGCGTGGTAATGCCCCTGTATCGCTAAGGTAATTAAATAAACGCTGCATATGCTCCATTTCTTCTTGTGAGTGTGCTTTCAAAAATGCAGCTGCACCTTCAAAGCCTTTATCACTACACCAAGCACTCATTTGCAAATACAGATTAGCGGAGAAAAACTCAAGATTCAGTTGTTTATTTAACGCTTCAATCATGTCAGCTTTTAACATATCTTTACCTTAATGATGATGATTTTATGAAGTTATATCCCACAGTAACATAATAAATGCATTCAGAAAACATTCTTCCTATAAAAATTAATTTATTGATTAACAATGATTTTTTGTAAAAATAACACGAATCAGTCGCATTAGCTTTTATTTATCATAATAATCCTAGTTGCTTACTATTATCATGTTTGAATTTAATTTTATTCGCTAACCATCTCACTATTTCATCAAGATTTTTTGAACTTCAATTGCTACAATTCATGCTGATGTTGTTAACCGTTAGGATTTGAAATGAGCCACAATCTTGCCACCCTCCCAAAAGAAGAGATGGACAAAATTAACGTTGACCTGCTGGCTTCCGGCGTTGCTTTCAAGGAACGTTATAATATCCCCATTATTCCTGAAGCCATCGAACGTGAGCAGCCAGAACATTTGCGGGATTATTTTCGTGAAAGGCTGGTCCACTATCGCCAGTTATCGATGAATTTCGCTCGTATGCCCTACGAGCCAAGAAATCGCTAAGAATCGAATTTTAGACACAAAAAAAGGAGAGTTATACTCTCCTTTTTCATTCTATAAACCCACAGATTATTTGCTGGTGTTATAGGTGATGGTATTGTTTTTACAATCCACAGCAACACGGTAATGCAGATCGGATTTCGACCCTCTGACCACTAAAGGCAGCGAGTAGCCATCTTCCGTTTTCGTCACTTCACTGTCGTTGATCCATGCAACCGCTTTTTTACCCACGGCCGCTTTTTCATCTGCCCAACGTGGTAATCGGTTATTCATAAAATCATTTTTAACCTGCGCCGCAATTTGTGGCTCAGTCAGATTACCACAGCTCACAAATGCAGCGGCTTTACCTTCTTCCTTGTTAGCACTGAATGCAAACGAACTTAATGCAAGCGCACAACTGCCTAAAACTATTGCTATTTTTTTATTAACATTCATACCGTCCTCCGGCATCTACGAGATGTAGATGAAATTGAGATCCATTTTACTCACAAAAACTGCAGCATCATTAACAACGCACGCATAGGCTGTCGTTGTCTATCTAGTGTAGTTGTAAAAATAAAACCTATGAGCAAAATGACTTAACTGATATGAATTTATCAGAAATATATTTAAATGTTAATAGGATGTTTATTAATTATTAATTTTCATCATCGAATCGGGCAACAATTTGCTCTTTACCTTGATGGTTTTCCCTGATTTCTTGAGCGACTAGCGCAATGGCTTCTCCGCTGCTCATGCCTTCTGCCATCAGTTGGTGAATGCGTTCAACCGCTTCTTGTTGCTCTGCGTGGGAAAGTGCTGGCATACCTGAAAACATAATCAACCTCTTTAAATTGCAGACTTATTTACTACGTTAAGATTTTCAGCAAATTTTAACAGCTCTTGCCTTAATAAGGTAAGATTATATGGTAATCTGGCATTATTCACTTGTGGAACCTGATTTTAATTGATTGATATGGCTATTAATAAAATACAACTCCCTTACAGCCCCAATGCGGCATTAGATTATTTTGCACCCTTATCGCACCAACCCTGGGCCATGCTGCTTCATTCTGGTCAAGCTGAACACTCTCATAACCGTTACGATATGATTGTTGCTGACCCCGCTGTCACCCTATTAACTCGTGGTTTGCAAACTGAAATTCAAGCGCAAAATCAGCTCGCTCAATTTTCAGAACAAGACCCTTTTACTCTTTTACAGCAATACATAGATCAATACCAAGTTAGCGAATTTTCTGATGACGCCCTGCCATTCCAAGGTGGTGCAATGGGAATTTGGAGCTATGACTTAGGTCGCCGTATCGAAAAACTCCCTGAACTTGCCACTACTGAACTGCAATTTCCAGATATGGCAGTGGGTATCTATTTATGGGCGCTCATTGTCGATCACCATGAGCAACGTGTGACCTTATTCAGCCATCAAAATGTCGAGCAGCGACTTACTTGGTTACAAGCTCAAAAAGCCTCTCGTAAAAATGCCTTCTCATTGACGTCCCCATGGCATGCCAACATGACTGAAGCGCAATACCATGAAAATATTGCCCGCATCCATCAATATTTACGGGAGGGGGATTGCTACCAAATCAACCTTGCTCAGCGCTTTAAAGCCAAATATAAGGGCAATGAGTGGGATGCATTCTTAACGCTGAATGAAAGTAACCGCGCCCCATTCTCCTCGTTTATTCGCTTACCCGATAATGCGGTTATCAGCGTTTCTCCTGAACGCTTTATTTTATTAGAAAAAGGTAAAATTCAAACTCGCCCGATCAAAGGCACACTCCCTCGCTTAGACTCTCCCGAGGATGACCAACTTCAAGCAGAAAAATTAGCCAATTCACCAAAAGATCGCGCTGAAAACTTAATGATTGTAGATTTACTGCGCAATGATATTGGACGCGTTGCTAAACCGGGCACCGTACGCGTTCCTGAGCTTTTCAAAGTGGAACCTTTTCCCGCAGTTCATCACCTCGTTAGCACTATCACTGCCACATTAGACAGCCAATACCAAGCCACCGACTTACTGCGTGCCTGTTTCCCTGGCGGTTCCATTACGGGCGCCCCGAAAATTCGTGCAATGCAGATCATTGAAGAATTAGAACCCAATCGTCGACATGGATATTGTGGCGCAATCGGCTATATTAGTTTCTGTGGCAATATGGATACGAACATCACAATCCGTACGCTGATAACTGACAAAAAACAGATTTATTGCTGGGCAGGCGGTGGTATTGTTGCCGATAGTCAAGCCGATAAAGAGTATCAAGAGACCTTTGACAAATTACGCCTGATTTTGCCAAAACTAGGAAAACTCGATAGCGATGACTGAGCTGAATAGCTTTATTAACCGTTTTCAATTTACACTCCCGCTTTCTCGTCAACCCGCCACATCGGCGGGTAAAGCGGCTGCAGTGCTATTGCCAATTATCAATAAATCCAATCCGACATTATTGCTCACACAACGATCACCGCTATTACGTTCTCATGCTGGTCAAGTGGCATTCCCGGGTGGCTCTCGCGATCCTGAAGATACAAACTTAATTGCGACCGCATTACGAGAAGCCTATGAAGAAGTCGCCATACCACCAGAGAAAGTGCAGGTCTTAGGGCAACTGGCGCCTATCTCCAGTATTGGGGGTTATCAAGTCACCCCTATTGTCGGTCTTGTACCCGATAATATTCGTTATCAGGCGAATCCAAGCGAAGTTTCCTCTATTTTTGAAATTCCCCTGTTTGATGCATTATCCCTGCAAAAACATAAATATGTGGATATCAACCGCTCGGGTCGCGAAAAACGAGTCTTTTTTTACTGGTATAACAATCACTTAGTTTGGGGGCTCACCGCATCCATTCTGCATCAACTCGCCCTACAACTGGATTAGTCTTCTCAGTCAATAATCCTTTTATTCAATCATTTTTCCACTATCCAAAATACAATTAGTGCTATTTATAACCAATCCACCTTATGTAACTACCTTATTTCAAAAAATACTTTAAACTTACTGGTTAACACTACGAAATAACAGTAAAGTAGCGCCCTTTAAAATAAATCACTATATCTTCATCTTTTGTTTAAGGAGTCCTGCGTGATAAGCGTTTTCGACATGTTTAAAGTGGGCATTGGCCCTTCAAGCTCTCATACCGTCGGTCCGATGAAAGCTGGGAAAGAATTTGTCGATGATTTGGTCAATAAGCAATTATTGCCATCCGTCACCCGTGTCGCAGTAGACGTTTATGGCTCTTTATCCCTAACAGGTAAAGGTCACCATACCGATATCGCCATTATTATGGGTTTAGCAGGCAACCTCCCTGCTACCGTTGACATTGAATCAATCCCATCCTTTATCAAGAATGTGGAGGAGACAGAAAAGCTGCTATTAGCCAATGGCACTCATACTGTTGATTTCCCTCGTGATGGTGGCATGAATTTCCGTCAAGATAACTTACCGTTACATGAAAACGGAATGACTATCCACGCCTTCGCTGGCGACAAGGAAATTTACACTAAAACTTATTATTCCATCGGCGGTGGTTTCATTGTCGATGAAGAACATTTTGGCCAAACCTCTTCAGACAGCAAACCTGTTTCTTATCCATTCAACTCCGCGAGTGAGTTACTCTTAAAATGTAAAGAATCTGGCTTATCGATTTCTAGCCTGATGATGAAAAATGAGCTGGATTTACATCCTCGCGAAGAAATTGACGCTTACTTTGCGGATGTTTGGAAGACCATGCAAGCCTGTATTGAACGCGGTCTTAACACTGAAGGTGTCCTTCCTGGTCCATTGCGTGTTCCCCGTCGAGCACCAGCACTGAACCGCTTAGTGACCTCTGCAAGCAAACTGTCTAATGACCCGATGAACGTGGTTGATTTAATCAACATGTATGCATTAGCCGTTAACGAAGAAAACGCAGCGGGTGGTCGTGTTGTTACTGCACCAACCAACGGCGCTTGTGGTATCGTTCCGGCCGTTTTGGCGTACTACAATCATTGCGTTGAACCTGTCACTCCTGAACTTTACTTACGCTATTTCTTAGCATCTGGAGCCGTTGGCATTTTATACAAAATGAATGCGTCTATTTCTGGCGCAGAAGTGGGTTGCCAAGGTGAAGTCGGTGTTGCCTGCTCAATGGCGGCGGCAGGTTTAGCAGAATTATTTGGCGCAAGCCCAGAGCAAGTCTGCATTGCAGCTGAAATTGGTATGGAGCACAACTTAGGTCTAACCTGTGACCCCTGTTGCTGGACAAGTTCAAGTACCTTGTATTGAGCGTAACGCAATCGCCTCTGTTAAAGCTATCAATGCCGCACGCATGGCTTTACGTAGAACCAGCGAGCCTCGCGTGTCTCTCGATAAAGTTATCGAAACCATGTACGAAACGGGTAAAGACATGAATGCTAAATACCGCGAAACATCTCGTGGTGGATTAGCTATCAAAGTCCAGTGTGATTAATCAGTCATATTAAGCTTCCCTCTTCATTACCCATTTAAGTGATGAAGAGGGCGTTTTATCCTCACCCTTTCTACGCTTATTTAATTTTTTTAATTAAGTCTATTGAACTCCAATACGTTCATCAAAATAACACGCCCTTCCTTTTGCTTTTCTCGTTTCAGCTTTCGATTTTTATCGCCTATGATCGTTTTATTCCTTCAGTACTCTCACCCTACTTTCTATTTTTTGAATCACTATTTTGATTCTGTTATTCCTTTAGATTCTATTGCTCACACCTGTTTTCGCTCACTTTTTGCTCTTCTTGACGAATTTCTTATTAAATAAATTCATTTTTTGTTACCGATAACAGAATATTATTCTTTTAATAATTAATCAATCAATCATATATTCTAGATAAGTTCATACATTCGGAGTTATAGGTTTATTTATCAGTAATATTTGGATCTGTTTTTATTTTTCTGACGCGAAACAAGTTTTTTGGATTAATCCTAGTGATATGATTAGGCTGACCATTCGGCTAATAATTGCACTTAACTAATTATTAGCTAGCCACTTAGTTTGAATTTATTCAGCTACTATTTAAGGTGCAGGGGAAACACATAGAGAAGGAGTCCAGTTTCTAACTTCTATTCTATCGTCGATGATGTTTCGATTTATCTGTTAAGAGGGAAAAATAGTGAGTATAGCTATTATGATTGGTACCCACGGAGTTGCTGCCGAACAGCTACTCCGAACCACCGAGATGTTAATAGGCGAGCAAGAAAACGTCTCGTTTATTGACTTTGTCCCTGGGGAAAATGCTGACACCCTATTTGAAAAATACACACAAAAGCTGACTTCGCTTGATACCTCAGCTGGTGTGCTATTTCTTGTTGATACGTGGGGAGGTAGTCCATTTAATGCAGCTACACGCATTGCCAATGAGCATGGCAATTACGAAATCATTACAGGCGTAAATGTCCCAATGCTCGTCGAGACCTTTATGTGCCGCGATGACAACCCATCCATGGATGAGCTGATCACCGTCGCACTCGAAACCGGTCGCGGTGGCATCCGTCCATTCAAGTTTAAAGAAGTTGTTGCAGAAACTCCTGCGCCCGCAGCAGTCAGTGCCCCTGCTCCACAACCGGTTATTGCAGGTCCGGGCGAACACATGATTATTGCTTTGGCGCGTGTTGATGACCGATTGATTCATGGTCAGGTGGCGACTCGCTGGACAAAAGAAATGCGCGTGAAACGCATTATCGTTGTCAGTGATGAAGTGGCCAAAGACACCGTTCGTTCTACCTTACTGAAACAAGTTGCTCCTCCTGGTGTTACCGCCCACGTTGTTGATGTAGACAAATGTGTCCGTGTTTACAACAACCCAAAATACTCCGGCGAGCGCGTAATGCTGTTATTCACTAATCCAACCGATGTGCAGCGCATTGTTGAGCAAGGTGTTGAGATTGACTCGGTCAATATTGGTGGAATGGCCTATACCGAAGGTAAAACCATGGTCACCAATGCCGTATCAATTAACCAAAAAGATATCGATGCATTCAATTATCTGAATGACAAAAATATTGAGTTAGAAGTTCGTAAAGTCGCTTCAGACAGTAAAGTCCACATGATGGATTTAATTAATAAACTCAAAAAATAATGTTTTATAAATTCGTTCTTATTGAACCGTTACTCAAAAACAGACTTAGAAACTTGTTGGTTACAGGAGATTAAACAATGGAACTTACCGTTGTTCAAATAGTAATGGTCTTCGTTGTGGCTTGTATCGCCGGTATGGGATCGATCCTCGATGAATTCCAGTTCCACCGCCCTCTCATTGCCTGTACGCTTATTGGTATTGTTCTGGGTGATATGAAAACCGGTATTATTATCGGTGGTACGCTGGAAATGATCGCGTTAGGTTGGATGAACATCGGTGCGGCAGTTGCACCCGATGCTGCATTAGCCTCCATCATTTCAACCATTCTGGTTATTGCAGGTGGTCAAAGCATTGGTGCGGGTATCGCACTGGCTATCCCACTGGCAGCAGCCGGACAAGTACTGACCATCATCGTTCGTACTATCACCGTTGCATTCCAACACGCTGCTGACCGTGCTGCGGTCTCCGGCAATTTAACCTCCCTGAGCATCATCCATATTTCTGCGTTATTACTGCAAGCAATGCGTATTGCAATCCCTGCGCTGATCGTCGCAATTTCGGTGGGAACTTCAGAAGTCCAGCACTTACTGAACTCTATCCCTGAAGTCGTTACCAACGGTCTGAACATTGCAGGTGGTATGATTGTTGTGGTCGGTTATGCGATGGTTATCAACATGATGCGTGCTGGCTACCTGATGCCGTTCTTCTATTTAGGCTTCGTCACTGCAGCCTTTACTAACTTCAACCTTGTTGCACTTGGTGTGATTGGTGTTGTGATGGCAATTCTGTACATCCAACTGAGCCCGAAATACAACAAATCCCAAGTTGTTGTCAACCAATCAAACAGTAACAACAATCTTGATAACGAATTAGACTAGAAGGAACGTGAAAATGGTTGAACAAACTCAATCTACTGAAAAACGGCTGACAAAAAGCGATATTCGTGGGGTTTTCTTGCGTTCTAACTTATTCCAAGGTTCTTGGAACTTCGAACGTATGCAGGCTCTGGGTTTCTGTTTCTCAATGGTTCCCGTGATCCGTCGCTTATACCCTGAAAACAATGATGACCGTAAACAAGCGATTAAACGTCACTTAGAGTTCTTCAATACCCACCCTTACGTTGCAGCGCCTATTTTGGGTGTAACAATGGCGATGGAAGAAGAACGTGCCAATGGCGCGGACATCGACGACGGTGCAATCAACGGTATCAAAGTCGGTCTGATGGGACCATTAGCCGGTGTGGGTGACCCAATTTTCTGGGGAACCGTGCGTCCAGTCTTTGCTGCACTGGGTGCAGGTATCGCGATGACAGGTAGCTTGTTAGGCCCTGTACTCTTCTTCGTTCTGTTTAACCTTGTACGTCTGTTAACTCGCTATTACGGCGTGGCTTATGGCTACAAGAAAGGGATTGATATCGTTCAAGATATGGGCGGTGGATTCCTGCAGAAACTGACCGAAGGAGCTTCGATTCTGGGTCTGTTTGTGATGGGGGCGTTGGTCAATAAATGGACTCACGTCAACATTCCACTCGAAGTTTCGCGGATCAAAAACCAAACAACTGGCGTTGAAGATATCACTACTGTTCAGATGATCCTCGACCAATTAATGCCGGGCTTGGTTCCACTGTTACTGACCTTCGCCTGTATGTGGCTGTTACGCCGTAAAGTGAATGCTTTATGGATTATTATCGGCTTCTTTGGTTTAGGTATTCTGGGTGCTTGGTTAAACTTCTTAGCACCATAATTCCTGTTAAATATCAAAAAAGGGAGGTTGCAGCCTCCCTTGTTTACTTTTAAGCTTGATAGCTCGTCCACTTAGTCATGGGTACTCAAATGACCTTAAATGATGTCGTTTTAGCCATTATCATTTTGATCATGCTTGTATACGCAATCTATGATGAATTTATTCAAGGAATTCTGAAAGGCAAAACTCTACTAAAAGTTAACTTAAAACGTAAACATCGAGTGGATGCCATCATTTTTATTGTTCTCTCTTGTATTGTCATTTATACAAATATTGTTCGACATGGTAATTTATTAACCACTTATTTATTAATGATTACTATTTTTATGGCTATTTATTTAGCTTTCATTCGTCGGCCAAAAGTATTTTTTAAACAAACCGGTTTTTATTTCGCCAATACATTTATTTATTATGAGCGAATTAAGACAATGAATTTATCTGAAGATGGTATTTTAATGATTGGATTAGAGCAAAAGAAAATCCATATACAAGTTAACCATCTTGATGATTTACAAAAGATTTATGACTTCTTTATTAATCATAAATAACCACTTTATATATTGGTATAAATATTAAGGTTAATTAAATGTTTAATTAACCTTAACTTTGTTAATATCAAAAATGAAAATTATTCTCATTTGAAAAATATCTTTATTAATAATTAATATTTTGCCTTTATTAAAATCTATGATATCTTTCGTCCCACGTCATTGGGGAGTAGCCTGTTCTGGAATGTATTCTTTCCAGAAAATCCGTGTCAACATACTCGTTTGTTTTTAAACGTGGTGCGGATGCCATTTATTGGTTGGCAAGACCATAGACACATAAATACGCCTTTTGGTTGGGGGTAATTTATGTGTATATGGAAACACCCAACCGAGATTATTGTTATGAGCTTTTACGCAACTCTCATCCTCGCCTTCGCGCTCTCTATGGATGCTTTCGCTGTCGCTATTTGTAAAGGTGCAGTGCTCCATAAACCCCGTTTTCGTGAAATTCTCCGTACTGGTTTTATCTTTGGTTTTATTGAAGCTATCACGCCGATCATTGGCTGGGGTATTGGTATTTTAGCCAGCCAGTATGTTATCCGTTGGGATCACTGGATTGCGTTTGCCCTACTGTTCATTCTTGGCGGACGCATGATCTGGCAAAGTCTGACGACCAAAGATGAAGATTGTTGCGCTAAACCATCAAGTCACAGTGCAGGAAATCTAGTGTTATCTGCCATTGCCACCAGCCTTGACGCTATGGCAATTGGTTTAGGTCTGGCTTTCCTGCAAGTAGATATCGTCCACACGGCGATGACTATCGGCTTAACCACGATGATAATGGCAACAATTGGCATGATGATTGGTCGTTACGTAGGTCCATTATTAGGAAAAAAAGCAGAGATTTTAGGCGGGCTGGTGCTTATTGCGATTGGGTTTAATATCCTCTTTGAGCATCTTGAATTATTTATGTACGCGCCATAATCTTCCCGTTCCCCCTGACCCATTCAGGGGGAACAGTTTGAGATTTAATTCTGGTTCTATACTTGATATTGATAAACTCGGATCAGAAAATCAGCGGTATAACTCTTCACTTCAGCCTGCTTTAATTGATGTTTCACCTCTTCAGAAGCACGCCATGCAAACGGCGTCATTTCTAACAAAGCAAATGCCTCTTCCCCTTCGAGATCCATCGCATAATTTAAGCGAGTTTCGTCAATCAACTTAAAGTCAGGAAGATCTTCGTCTTTTGCGGGATGTAATTTTACTTCATCATAAATCAGAGCTTTTAATTCTTGCAGATGTTCTGCTGCCGGCGTTACCGTAATTAAAATTCCCATTGGTGCTAATACTCGGCTTAATTCTTGCGCTTTACAAGGTGCATAAATACGAATAACAGCACTCATACTCGAATCCGCAAATGGTAAACGATGACTTGAAGCAACACAGAAATTAACTGATTTATAGCGTTTAGCAGCAAAACGGATTGCCACTTTCGACACATCCAGCCCATACACACTAACGGATTTCGATGCCACCTTTAATAACTGAGAAAAATGGTCAGTGTAATACCCTTCTCCACAACCGATATCGAGTATATTTTCGCTGTTTTCAGGTAGGTATTCAGCGAGCTTGTCAGCGACCTTATCTCGCATTGGCTGATAATGGCCAGCATCTAAAAACTGACGACGGGAGGTCATCATTTCTAGGCTATCGCCTGGATCTTTAGAGCGCTTGTGCTGTACTGGCAGTAAATTAACATAACCCTCTTTGGCGCAATCAAACTGGTGGTTTGCTTCACAACGATAGCTATTGTTAATTAAATTGAGGGGTTTAAAACACAGGGGGCATTGATAATTCATATGGTTACACTGATTTAAAAATAATGCGCAGTATACCATATAAGCTGTCAAGCAGCGCCATGGAATTATACCCCATGGCACCGTGACGTAATCTAGAGGAGTATAGCGAACTTATTTACCAGCTTTAGCCGCTTCAGGTGCTTTGATTTCACCTGACTGTTTCACTTCACTCTTTTTAACTTCTTTTTTACCATGCTCTGCTTTGGCAACTTCGTGCGTTTTCACACCATGGTTTACATGTTCAGTTTTCGCAGTGGTATTTGCTAGTGCGGCACCAGAAACAGCTAATGACAGAACAGTCGCGATTGCTAATAATTTTTTCATTTTGAACGCCTTATTTAAATTCAAACTAACGAGTCATTGATATAAAACTTATATTTTGGTGTAGCTAAAAATTTAAATGGCTTTTTCGGCACTTTTATCTTTAGTTGCACTCACTTTTTTCTCAGTTTTCACTTTTGCGTGATGAGCTTTCGCTGAGTGATGAGCGGCAGCAATTGGCGCTACTGGCTCAGTTTTAGTTGTTGTATTTGCTAATGCAGCACCAGAAACAGCTAATGACAATACAGTTGCGATTGCTAATAACTTTTTCATACTAAGTACCTTAAGATTAATTTATTAAGCAAGGATGTTCTTGCCACACTAATAAATCATATCTGCAGATCATTTCGCAATAGGAGAATATTAAAGATTCTTAAATTTTTTATAGGTTATTTTAATGAATAAATATTTTAATTTTGTTGATATTCCGTTTACTTTCACAGGCTAATCTTTAATCTTTTTTTGATTTACCATGAAGTTGATTTATTCATAAATATCAAACAGATAAATTAAAGATAACCTTGATGTTAATTTTTTTATTTTAAAAATCATCTTCATTCCAATTTATTTGATATCTATTTTTTCTTCGTTTTTCTTTTAAAAACTCACTTTTTATCTTACTAATTTAATAAAGTTTCTTTTTTTTAAGATGTACTGACTTTTATTTTTATCTAAATAGAACTTTTTTGCTTACTTCAAGTAAAAAAGCCATTCAATTTTGAATGGCTTTTGAAGTTACTATATTCAATTTGAAAATTAAAAATGAGCAAACTCAGGAATCGGTTTACGTCCATGAGCCTCTAAAAAATCTAAAACGCGGCGTGGTGTGGTATTCAAAATACGGGACTCTGGAAAATCGATGGATTTCAACATCTCAACCACTTCATTAAAACGCCCTAAATAACTGACATGATGTGAATCTGAGCCTAATGCAACCCAACCACCCGCTTCTTTCACCGCTTTTGCTATTTCTATGCAGTTCTTCTTACTACCCGCTCTCGAATGCAAGAAAGAGGAGTTGTTCATCTCTAGTGCCACGTTGCATTCTTTAGCTGCTTGGGCAACGGCTTTAATATCAATAGGATATTTGGGATTACCAGGATGAGTAATAATTTGCACTTTTCTGCTACGAATAGTGGCGATCATTGCTTCAGTATTGTCTTCTAAACTTTGTGGTTCTAAAACAGGCTCATGGAAACCCGCTAAAATAATATCTAGATGGCGTGCTATCTTTTCATTGCAGTCCGTCTCACCCTGCTTATTCTTAATGTTTGCTTCGATTCCATATAACAAACCAACGCCATTAACAATGCGCGGCAATATCGGCATATTGCCAAAGTGCCACTCATGTGGCGCATCTTGCATTTCAGGGCCATGGTCAGTAATGGCAAATAGTTTCATTCCCCGAGCGGCAGCTTCCGCAAAGTATTCATTAACAGTGCTAAATGCATGGGTGCTGGCGATGGTGTGCGCATGTAAATCAACTTGATACATAAAATATCCTTCTAATTCTTCTATTTGCCTTCTGACATTATTCAGATTGAAAAGCTTATCCCAAGCTAACATATTGCCACTAAGGATTCGATAACAATTCTGTTAAACCGCACTTATCGGATCTATATTATAAACTGCAGTTTATCTGATTCCCTTGCGCCAATAAAAAAACCCGCTTCATTTGAAGCGGGCTTCTATTAAAATGATATAACTTAGTTCACTAAAACACGCTTATTGGTTGCGCCCCATAATATGGACATTTCAGTAAACAGCGCACCGCTAATATCTTCAACTTCTTCAGCGGTTATTTCCCCTTTTCCTTGTTTACCAAAAAAGACAACCTCGTCCCCTGGTTGCACATTTTTAATATCGGTGACATCGACCATTACTGTGTTCATTGACGTTTTTCCAAGAACAGGTACGCGTTGCCCATTGATTAAAACATATCCAGCATTACTGAATACACGGCGGTAGCCATCCGCATAACCGACAGGGATGTTGGCTAATACAGAATCACGCTTCAGCGTATACGTTCTGTCATAACCGACGGTGTTCCCTTTCGGATAGTGATTCACCGCCGCAATATTCGATTTAAACGTCATCACGCGCTTGTAATCTTTAGTGGCAACCGTATCACCATAAAAAATGCCACCAACACGCACCATATCCAACCACGATTCTGGCACTGTTAATGTTGCATAAGTATTCGCAACGTGCAGAGTAACATCTTCACGTTTTAATCCTGTCACATTCAGAACTTGTTGAGACTCTTTTTTGAATTTAGCCAGATCTTTTCGGATTTGTGCTTCATCCTCTTCAGGATAGTGAGACATTATCCCGACGATTTTTAAATTAGGTAACTGCGAGATTAGCTTAGCTTGTTGCAATCCTTCAGCATGACTGACCTCCAAGCCATTTCGTGACATTCCTGCCGAGTTCAATGCAAGGTGAATCGGAATAACTTTGCCTTGTTTCGCCGCAATCGCATTTAAGCGCTGCGCCATTTCCAAGTTACCAATCAGCTCTTCTACATTGAATTCAGTAGCTTGAGCCATCTCTTTTTCCGTGGCGTTACGCACACGCATTAAACGACCTTTAAAGCCTAAATCACGAACTTGCTTCAATTCTGTATTACTGGTAAGCCCTATACACTGGACATTATTTTCAATCATTACTGGGGTGACTAACGTCAGGTCATGCCCATATGCATCCCCTTTTAAAACAGCGCACATGCCCGCTTCATCACCCAATAATGCCTGTACTTTCTTAATGTTATAATCCAGCGCACTGTGAGAAATTTCTATCCACGCATTGTTAACGAGCGCAGGTTGAATCTGTGTTGATTGAGCTTGTGCAGATTGGGTTTCTATGATGTTGGTTTTCGCAGGTTGCTGACATGCAGTCGCCACCAGCAGAGGAAGAAGAGCAAGATATTTCAGACGAAATGCCACGTTGTTATCCTTAGCCATGGATCAGTGAGTTTCCCCTCACCTTTATTATTATGATTACGGGGAGTGAACATATACCTTGTATGTATATAGGCTATTGATAATAACAATCTGAATTAATTGAACAAGCAATAATTGCTAGATTTTGAATAAAAAATCACTTTTAGTGAATTTATAGCAATCATTGTACTACCCATCTTTTCCTAAAGGATGACTTACCGGAATACAAGTACCTCTAAACTATCCTAATAATGTTTTTTACGAGGCTGCTCTCATAATCACTTTTTCTGCTTTAATTTACCTTGTTCGAGGTATTTTTTTCTTTTTGGATAATATTATTCTGGGTGCGTTTGTGTTTGGATGCTTGTGTTTTAATCATCAGCTTTGTTGGCTGTTCCGTTATCTCGTTTTTAACGCACGTTATTTTAACTAATAAATAAGGGAAACTATGAATTGGATAATTCAAAAGATAATGAATCCTCTTACAGGAGGCGTTGGCTCAGCGTTAGCACTCAATGGTGCGATATCACTTATCGTTCCATCATTGATTTTAACGACCACCAATATCTATATTCTATCGGCTATCCTCAGCCTTATTTTTATCTATATCTCGATAAAATATGATTGAGTTTTTTCACCCACAAACCACACAAGCACTCAGCATATTTTACTTTACGCTTATTCTTGGTTATTTAGTGATTCACCTTATTTGGGAGCATTTTGATAAGTTTGCCGAGGATTTTTCGTTAATTCGTTTACCTCAAAAGGTGGCAATTATTTACACCGCCGCCACCTTCGCGAGTAATTTATTTTTAATCGTGATTATGTTTAACCTAGATAACCCACTCAAAAATGATAGCGTTATGATTTTGCCATTGAGCCTCGCAGGGCTAACGGGACTATGCTATTCGTTAGGGGCTATTGTTCCGAGAAAGAAAATTTATAAGGCTTAAAGTCCAGAATTATGGACTTTAAGCCTTATAAATCATTATAACGTCCTTAATTTTGGACTTAATTCATAGTGATTTGACTATTAGAATATAAAGTCCTATATTTGGTATATTATTATGCATTTTTGCATATTAAGTCCACATTAGAGGACACTATGAATAAAAGAAAATCACCATTGGCCTATGCAGAGCAAATCGGCGAACGGCTAAAACAAGCAAGACTTAATCAAAATTTAACCCAAACAGAGTTGGCCCAATTTGTGGGTGTTTCACGCAAAACGATCATGGCCGCTGAAAAAGGTCATACTCAGCTAGAAATGTTTATTGCCATTATGATGGCGCTAAACCTAACTGAGCAATTAGACCTATTTTTACCTCCGCAGCCAATATCCCCTATTCAACTGATGAAATTACAAGGTAAAAAGCGACAACGCGCATCTGGCCAACGTGCTGACCATACTGATACTAAAGAGGAAGAATTAGAATGGTAATGGAAGTCATCGAAGTGCGCTACCAAGGTGACAGTATTGGCGCATTAAGTTTTGATTCCTCTACGGGTCTTGGTGTTTTTGAATATACCCCTGAATTTATTAAAAAAGGTATCCAGCTCTCTCCGTTGAAGATGCCTTTATCTAAACATATTTATCGTTTTCCTGAACTCGATTATCAGACATTCAAAGGGTTGCCAGGGTTAATTGCCGATTCTTTACCTGATGATTTTGGTAATGCTGTCATGAATGCTTGGGTTGCAAGCCAAGGTAAATCCATCGATAGCATTACACCTTTACAGCGCCTGCAATACACTGGAAAACGAGGAATGGGAGCATTGGAATACATCCCTGCAACCAAACTTCATAACAGCAATACAAAAACCGACATTCATATTGAGTCTCTAGTGGCTATTGCACAGGAAGTTCTCGATTTGCGTAGCAACTTTAATGTGGAACTGAGTCGCAATCATCAAGAAGATTCAGCGTCAATGATGGAGTTATTATCTGTAGGAATGAGTGCCGGCGGAGCAAGGCCTAAAGCTGTTCTCGCCTTTAATCACGATTTTACTCAGGTCCGTTCTGGTCAATCCGATATACCAAATAATTTTATCCACTATTTAATGAAATTTGATGGTGTAAGCGAGCACAATACAAACCAAGAAACGTTTGGAGACCCACTCGGTTATGGTGCCATGGAATATGTCTATCACTTAATGGCGACACAGTGCGGAGTCGATATGATGCCATGCCATTTATTAGATGAAGGCGCCAGACGGCATTTTATCACTCAGCGTTTCGATCGGATTGGTAATCAAAAGGTTCACGTACAGACCTTAAATGGTTTAGCACATGTGGATTATAAAAAACCTGGTTCATTTTCCTACGCCGAGCTATTTGGTATCGCTCGTGACTTACGTTTATCGGCAGATGATGCGTTTCAACTATTAAAACGAATGGCTTTTAACATTATCGCTCGAAATCATGACGACCATTCCAAAAACTTTGCATTCATGCTGAAAGATAATAAATGGACTTTAGCTCCCGCTTACGACCTAGCCTATAGTTATAAACCCGGTAGTAAATGGGTAAACAGTCATTGGATGAGTTTAAATGGAAAAAGAGATGATTTTACCCGTGAAGATTTTTATTCTCTCGTTAAACTTAGCCCCGCATTTAGTAAACAGAGAATCGATAATATTATAGATGAAACGCTAGATGCTGTTTCCCAATGGAGAAAACTTGCCAAAGAGTGGGACGTTCCTACGACACTGGCTGATGAGATAAGTAAAAACTTGAGGCTGGATATTTGAGTAGCTTGGTTAATAAAACTGTTTTTATATTTAAAAAAAACAAAAAGGCACCAGTAAGTAACTGATGCCTTTAACATTAATGATTTCTAAAAATCGCTATCAATTATAGCTAAATCATTCCCACTCAATGGTCGCTGGTGGCTTGCCGCTGATGTCATAAACTACGCGGGAAATACCATTCACTTCATTGATAATGCGGTTAGACACACGGCCTAAGAAATCATATGGCAAATGAGCCCAATGAGCCGTCATAAAGTCGATGGTTTCAACTGCACGCAGAGATACGACCCAGTCATACTTACGACCATCACCCATTACGCCAACAGAGCGCACTGGTAAGAATACAGTGAATGCTTGGCTAACTTTATTGTACAGATCTGCTTTGTGCAGCTCTTCGATAAAGATAGCATCTGCGCGACGCAGCAAGTCACAATACTCTTTCTTCACTTCACCCAGAACACGAACACCTAAACCTGGACCTGGGAATGGGTGGCGGTACAGCATATCGTATGGCAGGCCTAACTCCAGACCAATCTTACGCACTTCGTCTTTGAACAGCTCTTTCAGAGGTTCAACCAGACCCAGTTTCATATCTTCCGGTAAGCCACCCACGTTATGGTGAGATTTAATAACGTGTGCTTTGCCCGTTGCTGAAGCCGCAGACTCGATAATATCTGGATAAATCGTTCCTTGCGCTAACCATTTGATATTTGTCAGCTTAGAAGACTCTTCATCGAACACTTCGATAAATACGTGACCAATTTTTTTACGCTTCGCTTCTGGATCTGAAATACCTGCCAGTGCGTTCATAAAGCGGTCTTCCGCTTTCGCGTGGATGATGTTCAGGTCAAATTTACCTTGGAACATTTCCATGACTTGGTCAGCTTCATTTAAACGCAGCAAACCGTTATCAACGAATACGCAAGTCAGACGCTTACCAATCGCACGGTTTAATAACAGAGCAGTAACAGAAGAATCCACACCGCCAGACAGAGCTAACAGAACATGGTCATCACCAATTTGTTCTTTCAGGCGAGCAACGGTATCTTCGATAATCGCAGCTGATGTCCACAACGCTTCACATTGACACAGATCCAATACGAAACGTTTTAAAATATTTAAACCTTGATGAGTGTGAGTCACTTCTGGGTGAAACTGAACACCGTAGAAACGTTTCTCAACGTCAGCCATGATGGCATATGGGCAGCTTGGCGTGCTTGCAATCGTTTTGAAGCTAGATGGGATAGCAGTCACTTTGTCGCCATGGCTCATCCACACATCTAAAACAGGCTTGCCATCTTCGTTCAGCGCATCTTGGATGCCGCGGAACAGGTCGCAATCTTCCAGAATTTCAACGTTAGCATAACCAAATTCACGTTCGCCAGACACTTCAACCGCGCCACCTAATTGCATGGACATAGTTTGCATGCCGTAGCAGATACCTAAAACAGGCACGCCCGCATTAAATACATACTCTGGTGCACGTGGGCTATCAGCCTCTGTCGTACTTTCTGGACCACCAGACAAGATAATCCCGTTAGGATTAAACTCTCTGATTTGCTCTTCGGTCACATCCCACGCCCACAGTTCACAGTAGACGCCAATTTCACGGATACGACGTGCAATCAGCTGAGTATACTGAGAGCCGAAATCAAGAATAAGAATGCGATGCTTATGGATATTTGTAGTCATTTGAGGAGAATTCCAGCAATTCAAGTCAAAATAAAAGGTGGTGACACCATCAACATGTGTGCCACCCTGAAACTTTTCGATTACTGTTTTAAAGGATAATAGCGCCCCGAAATGGCGTTATTATCCTAAACAATAATTACTGCCCTAAGCGATAGTTAGGAGACTCTTTAGTGATAGTCACATCATGAACGTGACTTTCTTGAATACCCGCACCACTGATACGCACAAATTCAGCTTTCGTTCTCAGCATATCGATAGTACCGCAGCCTGTCAGACCCATACATGAGCGTAAGCCACCCATTTGTTGGTGAATGATCTCTTTTAAGCGACCTTTGTAAGCCACGCGACCTTCGATACCTTCTGGAACCAGTTTGTCTGCTGCGTTATCAGATTGGAAATAACGGTCTGAAGAACCTTTAGACATTGCGCCCAGAGAACCCATTCCACGGTACGCTTTATAGGTACGGCCTTGGAACAGGATCGTTTCACCCGGAGATTCTTCGGTACCTGCAAACATGGAGCCAACCATCACACACGCAGCGCCAGCCGCGATAGCTTTAGAAATATCACCAGAGAAACGGATACCACCATCTGCAATAACAGGAATGCCAGTGCCTTCTAATGCACCCGCAGCTTCAGCGATTGCCGTGATTTGAGGTACTCCCACACCAGTGACGATACGAGTCGTACAAATTGAACCTGGGCCGATACCCACTTTCACTGCGCTAACACCAGCGTCTGCTAACGCTTTCGCGCCTTCAGCTGTTGCAACGTTACCACCAATGATTTGTAAATCAGGGTATTTTTGGCGAGTTTCACGAATACGCTGTAAAACCCCTTCAGAATGACCGTGTGATGAGTCAATGAGCAGAACGTCAACGCCTGCTGCAACCAATGCATCAACACGTTCTTCGTTACCTGCGCCAGCACCAACAGCCGCACCGACACGCAGACGGCCTTGCTCGTCTTTACATGCGTTTGGTTTACGTTCTGCTTTTTGGAAATCTTTAACGGTGATCATACCTAACAGATGGAAGTTATCATCGATAACTAAGGCTTTCTCAACACGTTGCTCATGCATTTTTTGTAAAACGACTTCGCGTGCTTCGCCTTCTTTCACGGTCACTAAACGCTCTTTTGGCGTCATCACCGCAGTCACTGGTTGGTCTAAATCCGTTACGAAACGGACGTCACGACCTGTAATGATACCCACTAAAGAATTATCTTTAGAGACAACAGGATAACCTGCGAAACCATTGCGCTCAGCCATTTCTTGCACTTCACGAATTGTGGTTTCTGGGGTAACAGTGACAGGATCAGTCACCACGCCGCTTTCATGTTTTTTCACACGACGGACTTCTTCAGCTTGACGCTCAATGGACATGTTTTTATGGATAAATCCAATACCACCTTCTTGAGCCAGTGCGATAGCCAGATCAGATTCGGTGACAGTATCCATCGCTGCGGAGAGCATAGGAATGTTCAGGCGGATTTTTGCGGTCAGTTGAGTGGACAGATCTGCCGTGTTTGGCAGTACAGTTGAGTGTGCAGGGACGAGTAAAACATCGTCGAAAGTTAGTGCTTCTTTTTTAATGCGTAACATAGGCAATATCCCACCAGGCAGCGTTATGAAAGGTATAAAATATTGCCGCGGCATTATACACACCGTAATCGGTTGCTTCCAGCACTTTTTTCAAAAAAAACTTGATAAGTCCGTCGGCTACGTTAGTATCAGTCAATTAAGTCATTGTTTTAAAATTTGATCTAGCTCACATGTCGACTCAACAAAATAGCGCAATTTACTCAGTTAGCAAGCTCAACCAAACGGTAAGAGAACTTCTTGATACCCAAATGGGACGAATTTGGTTAACGGCCGAAATTTCCAATTTTTCGCAGCCAAGTTCGGGACATTGGTACCTGACACTCAAAGATGATCGTGCCCAAGTTCGCGCGGCGATGTTTCGTGGACAAAATGCCCGCGTCACCTTCCGTCCACAAAATGGGCAGCAGGTATTAGTCCGTGCCACTGTCACACTGTATGAGCCGCGTGGAGACTATCAGCTAATCATCGAAAGCATGCAGCCCGCTGGTGAAGGTCTACTGCAACAGCGCTTCGAGCTACTCAAACAAACCCTTAATGCCCAAGGGCTATTTGATGTTATTCACAAGCAAGCCTTGCCATCTCCAGCAAAACGCGTGGGGATTATTACCTCTGCAACCGGTGCTGCCCTACATGATATTTTAAATATCCTACATCGCCGTGACCCATCCCTCCCCGTGGTTATCTACCCGACAGCTGTTCAAGGAGATTTAGCGCCTGCGCAAATCGCCAGAGCCATCGAACTCGCAAACCTACGCAATGAGTGTGATGTGCTCATTGTGGGGCGTGGTGGCGGTTCACTGGAAGATTTATGGGCATTCAACGAAGAGATCGTGGCACGTGCCATTTTTGCTAGCCGATTACCGATCATTAGCGCCGTTGGGCATGAAACGGATGTGACCATCGCCGATTATGTTGCCGATGTACGTGCACCTACGCCATCGGCAGCCGCAGAGCTTGTCAGTCGCAATCAAACTGAGATGCTTCGCCAATTGAAGTCAGGGCAACAGCACCTAGAGATGGCGATGGATTATTATCTGGCGGCGCAGCAGCAACGTTTTGCACGTCTGCAGCATCGTTTACAGCAGCAACACCCGCAATTACGCCTTGCTCGGCAACAAAATCAGCTTTCAGCTTTGCGCCAAAAACTGACCAATGCCATCAGCCGCCAGCTACAATCGGCCACCTTTAAATTCGATAAAAACCAACGCCGCTTGATGCAAAATGACCTGCGCCCTCAATTACAACGCCAACAGCGCCAATTGCAGCAAACTCAGTATCATTTACAAAATATGCTGACCCAGTTAGTGAATAACTACCGCCAGCGTTTTGCTGTTGCCTGCTCGAAAATAGAGGCTGTTAGCCCGCTTGCTACCCTCGCCCGAGGTTTCAGTATCAGCGAAACCGCTGAAGGCGCTGTATTGAAAAAAACCAGCCAAGTGAAATTAGGCCAACAGCTCAAAACTCGCTTAAATGATGGTTGGGTTGAAAGCCAAGTGACCAATATTCAGAAGGTTCGAGCGAAAAGGTCAACCAAATAGCTGTTTTTTCAAATATTCCACACCATCTCGAATGGCGTTATCCGCCGTTGGCATGATGCGGGAGTAATGTAAAAAGGCATGCAGTGTCCCCGGATACATTCGGTATTCACATGGTATTTTATGCGATTGAAACATTTGAAATAATGTCACACTATCATCAAGTAACGGATCATATTCCGCACTCGCAATAAAACAAGGTGGAATGTCTCGCGTAAGATCATTATTAAACAAGCAATAGTAAGGCTCTTCACGGCTTCCTTGTTCGCCTAAGTAAGCATTGTCATACTCTTGGAGATCTTCTCGTCTTAACCCATCCCATTCACCGCCATACAAACGGCGACTGCTGGAATCTTGTAATCCATACAATCCATACCACAGTAAAACGGCACAAACATCACCACAGTAGATTTGTTTATCCCGTAACCATAATACGGTAGCAAGGGATAACATCGCTCCAGCAGAGTCCCCCGCAAACCCAATACGGTGCATATTCAACGAATATTTTTCTGCGTGTTGAGAATAAAACTGGCATACCGCTGCCGCTTCTTCAATCGCTTGAGGATAATGTGCTTCAGGGGAAAGTGAATAATCAATACCGATGACCGTACAGCCAGAATACAACGCTAATAAACGCATAATTCGGTCATGAGTATCAAGATTGCCGAGGATAAACCCGCCACCGTGTAGATAAAATAGCGTGGCAGGTGTATGTTCAATAGGGTGATAAATTCTCGTGACAACGTCACCTTTAACGGTTTTAACCGTCATGTTTTCAACATGAAAAAGTTCAGGTGCGTTGGCGTTCCAATAACGGCGATCTTCATTATAAGCCATACGCTGAGCTTCATAGCTCCCATCAGTTGGCTCAGCTGGTATCTGTTGTTCATAATATTGAATAACTTTTTGCATCTCTGGCGAAATTAAATCAAGCACATTGATTTTATTGGTAGTTTTCATTGCAATCTCCACATTCTTATTTATTGATTGTAATGAATCCAAAGGGACAAACTGAGAGTGGCGTAGCCAATATTGAAAGCGTTTAGATAATAAGCCTATCAATCTTCCTTAGTAAGTAAGGCTAAAAATAATACTAAACGCTTTCCGTTAGCAATTTCCTGATTAGAAGCGCACTTGACCGCCAATCATATAACTGCGCCCTCTTCCCGTTTCATTATTTCTGCCACGTTCTTCCATCACTGCGCCAGAGTTTGCACGGTTTAACACGTCGGTGTAGTTTTCATTAGTGAGGTTATTAATCGCCATCATTAACTTGAAATGTTTATTGATTTCATAGTCTGCGTACAGGTCAACGATAGTTGGCTGTTTTTCATACTTTTCCGTCATCGCATCCCCGTTCATGTCACCGTCAGGAACTGGGCTGATACGTTTAGATGGTCCCGTCCATGTAATGGCTGAGCCGAGAGTCAGTTTTTCATCAAACAGACGAACACCGGAATCTAAAGTCACATAATATTCAGGTAATTGGGTAAAGTCCCCTGCACTAAATACCGATGTACTGTTGATTGACACGGGTTGTTTGCCAGATTCTTGGGTGTAAGAAACCATGGAGTAAAATACCCCTGCATCGTAGTTTGCTTGTAGCTCATAACCCCGTAAATTAACATCGCGAGGATCGTTCACATACATATCTGCGCGTTGGAAAATATCCGGATTTTCTTTATCCCACACATCATCATTAATTAAACACCAATCAAACTCTTCCTGAGAGTTTGCACGACATAGCAGGAAAGACTTACTCGTGATGTAGTCTTTGATATGTGTATGGAACCACAGCGCTTTCAGGTTGAACTGATCACCTTCTACAATTAAGTCTGGCTTAAAACTATTAAAACCTACCTGCCAAGTTTTCGACTTTTCTCCTTTTAGGAATGGATTCATACTCTGACCACCATTTTGAGAGAAAAAAGCTTCCTGAGAGTTTGGTGCTCTCATTGAGTGCGCGTAACTCACAAAAGGCTGAAATTCAGGAATAATTTGTGCAGAAACTAGCACCCCGGGGTTAATACCACTTTCACGCAGATTTAACGTACTGGCTTCTTGAGGGAAGCACTTTTCCGTCTCATCACAAGCTGGTTTATAGCCCTGAACGCGATAATTCAGATAGTTAAGGTCAAACGTTGCGGTGTAAATATCATAGCTCGCTTCAAACTGGGTATACAGGCTGGCAATATCTTGTGTCCCACTTGGTGAAAATGGGTTATAAATTATTGTGTTTGGATCTTCTACCGGTTTTGTTATTTTTTGGTATTTAGTCTTCATTAATTTCGAACCAACCTGCCACTTAAAATCAGTGTCACCATAAGAAAAACGGCTGGTATTGGAAATATTAATACTGTCAGATTTATTCTCTGACTCGGCGTCTTTTAATGCACCACCAATTGGTTCACCTTGGAATTTTTGGGTATTAAATCCATGACTCGCCAGCACTTCCACATCAATCAATTCGTTGATTGGCGTGTATTTATATTTAAGGTAATAATCTTCGCTATTAATCTTACGGCTGGTTAATTTATTTTGTAAAAATCGGCCACTGAATTCGACTTCATGGCTATCATTCGGTTTATATTTTAATTTAGTTAATTGAGATTGCGGTTTTTGTTTGAATGTCGGATCCGTTGCAAATTCATCGGTATCAAACCCATCACCATTTTTATAACTGCCCGGGATATTGTGCCCACTCACCGCAATTAAGCCGCCAAAATAACCATCACCCTCATTTAATAACGTTTTTCCCGCAACCGAAACCATGCCGTTATAGCCAAGTCCATTATCTCCCCAGCTCCCTTTGCTACGTACTCCCCACAAATTATCTTTGAAAATCACATCATCAATAGATAAGGTTCTAAAGTTGGCACTTCCCGCTAAGGCGTTAACACTGTTGCTGCCATTCAATTGCCCCTTTTCTACCTCAACCGCCACAATAAAATTAGGGTCAATAAGTGAACCAAAGTCATTACTCGGCTGCATACCGTGAGTGAATTTACTTGGCGATATTCCGTAATAGCTTTGTGTGACACCATCCACCATCATGTTTACGCGCCCAAAGCCACTCAACCCGCGAATATTCACGTTGATGGTGCCTTGGCTCGCATCCATTTGGGTATAGGTTCCGGGCATCGAACGGATAATTTTATCCATGGATTGCAATTTATTTTCGGTGCCGACTGCGCTATAGGCGCCTGGTTTTTCCAATGCTTTGACCAACGGCGTTTGCTTTTGCGCGCCCGACACTTTTAATTGGCTAAAATTAACCACATCATCTTTCTGTTTATTTGTCTGCTGTGTGTTTTCAGACAAAGCGAAGCCGTGGAAGCCTGCGGAAATAGTCCCAGCTACCATGATTATTATTTTATTATTCATTAAACCATTCCTGTAAACGTACTGATAAAACAGTCGCTCACATTGCAAACGCAGAATAAATATGTTTTCTGCGAATAGGATTAGTTGCAAGTTTTTATAGCTCCACAACTAATCCTTGGTAACCTTATTTTGGTTACTTATTATGAGTAACGCTATTTTAAATCTGGAAAATATTTTGCTTTGTTTTCTAACATCAGAATAAAGCTATATTCTCTCGCAATATCATCCAAGGCATTAAAGCGACCTGATTTTCCACCGTGTCCAGCATTCATATTGGTTTCTAATAACAATAAAGAATTGCCTTGTTTCAGCTCTCGCAGTTTTGCCACCCATTTTGCAGGCTCCCAATATTGTACTTGAGAATCATGCAGCCCTGTGGTGACCAAAATATGCGGATAGTGCTGGGTTTTGATATTGTCATACGGGCTATAGGCTTTAATGCGCCAGTAATCTTCCTCATTCTCTGGATTACCCCACTCATCATATTCCCCTGTAGTCAGTGGAATTGAAGGGTCAAGCATGGTCGTGACAACATCAACAAATGGCACCGCAGAAACAACACCTTCATACAGATCAGGAGCCATATTGACAACAGCACCCATCAGCAAGCCGCCAGCGCTACCGCCCATGGCATAGACATGGCCTTTTTCCCCATAGCCTTGTGCCAATAACGCGTTAGTCGCATCAATGAAGTCCGTAAAGGTATTCATTTTATGGACAGTTTTACCCTGAATATACCAATTCTTTCCTAAGTCCCCACCGCCACGAATATGGGCAATAGCATACACAAATCCACGGTCAAGCAAGGATAAGCGAGAAGAACTGAATGACGGATCGATACCATATCCATAGGCGCCGTAGCCGTAGACCAGAAGTGGATTTTTACCTTGTTTGAAACTATCTTTACGGTAAACCAATGAAACCGGTACTTTCACCCCATCTTGGGCAGTGACCCAAATACGTTCACTTTGATAATTCGCTTTATTGAAACCCTTCACTTCCTCTTGTTTTAATAGCTGTTTTTCTTGAGTCAGCATATTAATTTCATACACCGATGATGGTGTTGTCATGGAGGAGTAGCCGTAGCGTAATTTATCCGTATCTGGCTCTGGGTTGTTGCCAATCCAAGCCATGTAAGCTGGGTCATCAAAGCTGACAGAATGCTCTTTGTGGGTTAACCAACTAATTTGTCGAATGTTCACTAAGCCGTTTTGGCGCTCTTCAATCACCAACCAGTTATTAAATAACGCAAAATCTTCAAGGTCGACATCATCACGAGGCGCGATAAAACTCACCCACGGTGCCGAGGCGTTATCCGCAATATACAGTCCGAATAATGGATGCTGATGATTAGAGCGAATATAGAATTTGCCGTTAAAATGATCAGGGTAATATTCGATACCTGTTTTGCGAGGTTGTAACACTATCGCATCACGTTCAGGTTGGTTTGCATCCAAAAGACGATATTCTGAGGTTTCGGTGCTGGTGATCCCAATCAGAATATAATCTTTGGAGGTGGATTTCGCTAAACTGACATAGTAAGTATCATCTTTCTCTTCATACACCAATTTATCAGCCGATTGGGCTGTTCCATATTGGTGCTTAACCACTTGATAAGGCAGCAGTGTTTGTTTATCTTTATTAACATAAAACAGTGTGCTGTTATCATTTGCCCACACAATATTGCCTGAGGTGTTAGTCAGGACATTTTCTTGCCACTTTGCATCATCAACTTTACGGAACGAAACCGCATAATCATTACGACCTTGGCGGTCTTCAGCAATCGCGATCGTGGTGTTATCTGGGGAAATGGCTAGCGCCCCCATTCGGTAATATTCAGTACCTTCCGCGCGTTGGTTACCATCAACCAAAACTGTCCATTCGCCATCACTATTAATTGGGCGCCTTTCATAAATGGAATAGTTTTTACCCGCAACAACGCGAGAACGGTATGTATAGCCATTGTAGTTGTATGGTACCGACTCATCATCTTGCTTTACGCGGGATAATAATTCGTCGTAAATTTCCTGTTTTAATGGCTCACCCAATTCAAGCTGCTGCGTGGTATAGGCATTTTCTTGATTCAGATATTCAAGGACCTCTGGGGCTTCACGGTTATCGTCTCTTAACCAATAATAGTTATCGACGCGCTGATCCCCATGGATAGTCATAGTGTGGGGCTGTTTTTTCGCTATTGGTGCTAGCATTTTGTCCTCCGCAGCACTGCTGGCCGCATATAACCCAAGTAGTGTGACCACGCAATAAGTGGTAATTCTATTACGCATGGTTTTATTATGTATGGCTTTATGACACATGGTGAGTCCAATTTATTTATCATTAAGAGTAAAATCAATAGGTAACCTGACTGTTATCCGTCCATTCTTGAGAATTTCTGCTGGCGGTACGGGTAACGGCGCCGCGCGAGATAACACCTGCTGGGCTTCTTTGTCTAAAGAACGTGTGCCTGATGAGTTCACTAAACTACTATCAAGCAAAAAACCTTGGCTATCTACCGTAAACATCACTACTGGTTTACCCACGCGGTTACGCCTTCCTGCATCTTCAGGGTAACGTTTATATTTATTCAATCTTCCAAGCACCATCGCTTCCCACTGTTTTTGAAGGCTATCGAGGGCTTCGGACTGGCTATTAAGTTCCGCAGCAATTTGCTGGCTTTGGACGAGTGCCGCCGCATCGCTGGTCACTGGCGCATCGCTGGCTTTCGAATCTGTGGTTTGCACCTTCTTCACTTGCTGCTGCTCTTGTTTCTGTTTTTTTAACTCGGGCTTTGGTTTTTTCGCCGTTGTTTTCGTCAGTTGCACTTCCGCTTGCTCATTAACAGGCAATGGGGGAATAATGGCGTCCTCTGCTTGCGCTTTATGGGATTCACTCGCCACAGCCAGCTCTTGAGTTTGACCAATATTCACTTCCGTTAATTGTTTGGCTTGTGCTTCGATAGATAATTCCATCACCACTGAAGGGGGCGGCAGTGACTCCACCCATCGCGCATTGTGTGTTATCCAGATAAAAAATCCCACAATGGCAATATGCAGTGCCACGGCTAAAACCAGCCACCCGCCCATTTTGGAGGTTCGATTCACATATCCACTTTCAAACGTTATTGTGCTCATAATCATCTTACGTGCTTTTACAGAGTTGCAAATGATAATTAATAACGAATGCAAATGGAAATTATTTGTAAATAAATGTGATGATTACTTCACAAAATTAACGAGTTTAAATCATCATATTGCTCGTACTTGTTAATTATTTCGGCGTATACCACACATAATCTGCATGCAAGTTATCGATTTCCTCGCCTTGCTCCGAAATAATCAATACTTTCAATGGCTCATCTGGCGCTAAATCGAGCACATGTAACGGTACACCAATCGCTCGCGTTGCATGATAACCGCCTGCAAATAACAATGCAGGTGCTGGAGCATCCAATAATCCTTGAGCCATCGCTCTATCTCTTAACTGCTGGATCACCATCATCTTTTTCGCTTGTTTATCATCCAACTCACCATTGTGTGAGCGCTTAATGGTTTCGCTGATCAGTTCCTGAATAACGAGTTGCGTTGAATGTGTTCCTGTAAGCGTAGGTGGGTTGTCATAAGCCTTCAGCACAGCATCTCGATTAATATTTGCTGCTAAAACCGGGGATTGCTGAGCCAGTAAATACTTCACGAGTTCCCCATATTGCGCCCACGGCCAACCATTATTCCAATGTAAAACCTCTTGCAGTTTTTCATCTCGAATATACGGATTTCCCTGCATCTGTTTTTGAACATTGTTAACTCGGCTTTGTTGATCTGGCGTGAGCATCTCTAAAAGCACCGCACCTTGCGGGCGTATTTGCTGCATTTCTTGGGCAACCCATTGCTCGATTTGATGATGGTAAATATTGTCGTGCTTTTCCCCGACAATGACGCGAGGTGAAGCTGCAAGTTCTTGAATTAACTGTTGTGGCGTGATGGACTTGCCTGAATCTAAATCAATAATTTTGCCAGCTTGTGTGAGTTGGGGATCCAATTGCTGAACAGGTTTTGGTGTTTGCGAGGTACATCCTAACTGTGTGAAACTCAAAACGAAAAGCATCCCTAAACTCAACAGTGATGTTTTTTTCGTTAAATAATTCAAAGAACGTGCTGATATCATTATCTTTTCCATATAGTGACTTTGAAGCCATTCAAAATACAGATAATGATAATCATTTTCAAATAAAAAAGACTCCCATTAACCACAATGGAAGTCTTTATGCGGAACTCGATGATTAATCAATCATTCGAGAAACTATTATAATGATGCTAATTACAGTGGGTTCGTTTGAGCTTCCACTGCCGCTAACGCTACCATGTTGACAATACGGCGAACAGACGCGATTGGCGTTAAGACGTGGACAGGTTTTGCCACCCCCATTAGCACAGGCCCCACGGTGACACCATCAGAACTTGTCACGCGCAGCAAGTTATAGCTAATACGCGCCGCTTCCATATTTGGCATAATCAGTAAGTTTGCTGAACCTTTCAGTGGGCTATCTGGCATCACATCTTTACGGATTGACTCAATCAACGCCGCATCCGCATGCATCTCACCGTCAATTTCCAAGTTTGGCTCACGTGCTTTCACTAATGCCAGTGTATCGCGCATTTTTTGTGCTGAACCACAATCTGAAGAACCAAAGCTTGAGCGAGATAACAGCGCCACTTTAGGCTCAATACCAAATCGACGAACCGTATCCGCTGCCATTAACGTGATTTCCGCTAACTCTTCTGGCGTTGGATCTTCGTTCACATAAGTATCGGCAATAAAGGTATTACCAGTTGGTAGTAACAAGGCATTCATTGCCCCAGCAGTATGCGCACCTTCGCGGAAACCGAACAGGTCTTTGACGACTTGGTAGTGTTCACTGTAGCTACCGATTGAACCACAGATCATCCCATCCGCTTCACCACGCAGAACCATGATACCGCCGATAATCGTTGGGTTAGCAACTAATGCGCGACGCGCCATTTCTTGAGAAACACCACGACGTTTCATGATTTGATAATATTCTTGCCAGTACTCTTTAAAGCGTGGGTCATTTTCATTGTTGACCACTTCAAAGTCTTTACCTAGCTCAATATGTAGACCCAGTTTTTGGATACGCATTTCAATTACGCTAGGACGGCCAACCAGAATAGGGAATGCTAAACCAAGGGAAACCAGCTCTTGAGTTGCGTGTAATACGCGCTCTTCTTCCCCTTCCGCTAATACGATGCGTTTTAGCTCTTTTTTCGCTTGAGAGAAAATTGGCTTCATAAATAAGTTTGTTTTATGAACAAACTGATTCAGTTTTTCAACATACGCATCCATATCCGTGATTGGACGTGTCGCCACACCTGACTCCATTGCCGCTTTTGCCACTGCTGGCGCAATTTTCACGATAAGGCGCGGGTCAAATGGTTTTGGAATGATATATTCAGGGCCAAAGAATAAATCTTGGTTACCGTACGCTGATGCAACTTCTTCACTTTGCTCCGCCAGCGCTAAGTCCGCGATAGCGTAAACACAAGCCAGTTTCATCTCTTCGTTGATTGTTGTTGCGCCCACATCCAGCGCGCCACGGAAGATGAATGGGAAGCACAGAACGTTGTTAACTTGGTTCGGGTAGTCTGAACGACCTGTACAGATAATGGCATCTGGGCGAACTTCTTTCGCTAATGGTGGCAGAATTTCTGGCTCAGGGTTAGCTAATGCTAAGATTAGTGGGTCTTTTGCCATGGTTTTCACCATTTCTGGTGTTAACACGCGAGGGCCTGAACAACCTAAGAAAATGTCAGCATCAGGAATAGCATCCGCTAATGTGCGTTGACCGTTATCGTCAATGGCATACGCGGCTTTAGTCGCATCCATTCGCTCATCACGACCTTTATAAATCACCCCTTTTGAATCGCAAACAGTGATATTTTCGCGCTTTAATCCTAACGCCACTAATAAGTTCATACAAGCAATCGATGCGGCACCCGCACCGGATACAACTAAACGAACATCGCCAATTTCTTTTTTAACAATGCGCAGACCGTTAATCACCGCCGCGGTACAGATAATTGCGGTTCCGTGTTGGTCGTCATGGAACACAGGAATATTCATGCGTTCACGTAATTTTTGTTCAATATAGAAGCACTCTGGTGCTTTAATATCTTCGAGGTTGATACCGCCGAATGTTGGTTCCAGCGACGCGATGATATCAATCAGTTTATCAGGATCGGTTTCATCGACTTCAATATCGAAAACATCAATACCCGAGAATTTCTTAAATAGTACCCCTTTCCCTTCCATGACAGGTTTACCTGCCAATGCACCGATGTTCCCTAAGCCTAGTACCGCAGTACCATTAGAGATAACACCCACAAGGTTACCTTTCGCTGTATAACGATACGCTTTTAGAGGTTCTTCTGCGATTTCTAGGCAAGGTACCGCAACGCCTGGGGAATACGCTAAAGCTAGGTCACGTTGCGTGGTTAATGGTTTGGTTGGTGTTACAGTAATTTTCCCAGGATGAGGAAACTCATGAAAATCGAGAGCACTTTGTTTTAATTTATCATCCATCATCAAGTCCTTTCAAAATTTGGTAAGGTAAGAGCCATCACAGTATAAACACATCTTGTTAGCAAATCATGATCACGCCTATGATTTCCAGAAAAATCTTTCATTTACAAGGAATTTACACGGATTTGCCACAAAAATACAATGGTGAATTTCTAGAGATACACAATATTGTTATTATTTTTATTCATATCATTTTTTAAATCACTTTAATTTTTTTCAATCTTAGTTATTATTTTTTTGAAATTAATGTATTATTCGAAAGCTCGTTTCTTTTTAGCCTTAAATATACCCAGCTTCATAGTTTTCGCTTCCATTATTCATGCTTTTATACAGCTAATTAATTCATCAATTAAGAATAATGATTTCATGTAATCTTAAATATATTATATTTTAACTATATCAATTCTAGTTAATCTAATAAGTTGTCAGACATAAAAAAGGAACCCACTATGTCTAATCACACGGTTATGATTATCGATGAACATCCTATCTTTCGTTTTGGACTATCTCATTTATTAAAATCAAAAGCTGACTTTGACGTAATGGCGGAGGTTTCAAATAGCAAAGAAGCGCTGAATATCGCCACCAGCAAACAACCCAATATGATACTGATAGATACTATTCTTCATGGTAATAAAACATTCGAGACGATTCGATTACTACGTAAGCATTGCGCTAATAGTTATTTGCTGGTTCTTTCACTCTCAACGATGAAAACCGATATCTACGCCGCTATCGATGCAGGTGCTCAAGGTTATTTATTAAAAAATAGCGAACTCGATATGCTGCTTAATAGTATGAAAAAAGCGATGGAAGGACACCATGTATTTAGCGAAAAAGTTTATCAGCATCTGATTACCCGGCATCAATCCAAAGATCCACTTTCCACATTAACTCGCCGTGAATGCGAAATATTGCACGAAATGGCAGCTGGATTAAAAAACAGAGAAATCTCTCAACTATTATTTATTTCTGAAGAAACCGTTAAAGTTCACATCCGAAATATCTTAAAGAAATTACGAGTTCGATCTCGTTTAGAAGCCAGTTTAATATACATGCGTTCAAAATAATTTCATCTGATTTAATTTAATTAACGTAAGTTTCCTAAATTAATTATTTTATTATTTATATATAATATTATGAATATTGACTCTGCCTTAGTTATTATTAAATCGCTTGTTAGATTAATAAATCTTTTCGATTCAAAGGGGTAGACCATAATTGCATTTTCCCGCATTATGTAGGGCATACATTGTTCGCCATTAGAGGAAAATCATATGTCCAACACCCCTGCATCTCCTTATATCATGTACGGAATTAAAAACTGCGATACCATTAAGAAAGCTCGCCGTTACTTAGACGATAACGCAGTTAGCTACCAATTCCATGATTACCGTGTTGATGGCATCACTGATGAACTCCTTTCTACATTTTTGCAACACATCGATTGGGAAACCTTGGTGAATAAACGCGGTACAACTTGGCGTAAGCTCAGCGATGAAGAGAAAAATGCAGTTGTCGATGCTGATAGCGCGAAAAAAGTCTTACTGGCTGAACCTGCGATGATCAAGCGCCCTGTTCTTGTTTCTGCTAATGGTCATTACCTTGTCGGGTTTAACGCCGACGACTACAAAAAATTCACACAATAAAAGGTGACTCAATGAACTGCCCTGTCATTGAACTTGCAAAACAACTTATCGCCCGTCCCTCTATCAGCCCGGATGACCAAGGTTGCCAAGATTTACTCATCGAACGTTTGAATAAAATCGGCTTTACGGTGGAAAAAATGCCATTTGGGGATACTCTCAATTTTTGGGCTCACCGTGGCAATAATGGCAAAACCCTCGCCTTTGCGGGTCATACCGATGTCGTCCCTGCAGGCGATCACAGTAAATGGCAAACTCCGCCATTTACCCCAACAATTATTAACCAACATTTATACGGTCGTGGTGCTGCCGACATGAAAGGCTCCATTGCCGCCATGGTGGTTGCCGCCGAGCGCTTTGTAGAAAAACACCCTAACCATACTGGTCGTCTGGCATTTTTAATTACCTCTGACGAGGAAGCGAAAGCGACCCATGGCACCGTAAAAGTGGTAGAGACGTTACAAGCCCGCAATGAGCCAGTCGATTACTGCTTAGTGGGAGAACCATCCAGCCAGTCTGTACTTGGTGACATCATTAAGAATGGTCGTCGCGGCTCTATCACCGCACACTTAACTATTTTGGGTACTCAAGGGCACGTTGCCTACCCACATCTTGCTGATAACCCAGTACATCGTGCAACCGGTTTTCTACAAGAGTTAGTCTCCACTAAATGGGATGATGGCAACCAATATTTCCCGGCTACCAGCATGCAAATCGCCAATATCAATGCGGGTACTGGCGCCGATAACGTCATCCCCGGTGAGCTAAAAGTGCAATTTAATTTCCGTTTTAGCACCGAACTGACCGATACCATGATCCGCGAACGCGTGACAGACATGTTAGAGCGCCACGGACTGAATTATCATTTAGATTGGTTCTTATCGGGTCAACCATTCTTGACGGGTGACAGCGAATTAGTGAGTGCAACGGTGCAAGCCATTCAGGAAGTGACAGGACGTGCCACCACCTTATCCACCAGTGGCGGTACCTCTGACGGACGTTTCATCGCCCAAATGGGAACCCATGTTATCGAACTCGGCCCTTTGAATGCGACGATCCATAAAGTGGATGAGTGCGTTAACGTCGATGATTTGCAACAGCTTGCCGTTATCTACGAACGCATCATGGAACTACTATTACTATGACTCTCTCCATCGAAATGTTGACTGGGCGCTCCACCGACCATTTAGTAACTTTGGGCGGTAATCATCGCCTACAGTTTAATACCACTAAAGCGTTTCTTGCCATGCAGCAAGCTGCCGCACGCGCAGGGTTTAAGCTACAATCCGCCAGTGCTTTTCGTGATTTTGCTCGCCAACAAATTATTTGGAATGAAAAATTTGCTGGCAAACGCCCAGTTCTTGATACCCATAGCCAGCCGTTAGATATTTCAACATTAACGGAAGGGGAATTATGTGAGGCGATTTTGCATTGGTCTGCGCTACCAGGGGCAAGCCGTCACCACTGGGGAACTGAGATTGATGTTTACGACCCGCTACGTATTCCTGCGGGGCAAACCTTGCAATTAGAGCCTTGGGAATATCAAGAAGGGGGCTATTTTGCTGAGCTTAATCACTGGTTAACCGACAATATGGCCACCTTTGATTTCTACCGCCCTTTCACCGCAACCAATGCTGGTGTTGCGGAAGAACCTTGGCATATTAGTTATTGGCCATTGTCACATGAAGCTGAACAGCTATTGACGCCAAAAATTGTTAGGCAAGTGCTAACCGAAGAAGATATTAGTGGAAAGACCTGGTTATTAGATAACCTTGAGTATGTTTTTAACCGCTATATTAAAGTGCCTGAATGATTTATATGTCACTCAGTCTCTTGCTGAGTGACAGCTTTCCTGATTACAAACCTTCGTTATTCTGATCCGAATTTGACACATCGACGACAGGCAAACGGTACATAAAAATCAGCAACCAGCACATCCCTAAAAATAACCCAATTTTTAGCCAACCATAACTAACCACCCAAATCGAAAAGGCAAACGTAATAACGATCAACGTCATGGCTTTTGGTTTTACACCTTTTGGTAGCGCACGGTGCGCTTGCCAGTGACGCAAATACCCGCCAAACCATGAGCGATATAACAACCAATTATGGAAGCGTGGAGAAGAACGCGAAAAACACCATGCCGCCAATAATAAAAAGCAGGTCGTTGGCATGACTGGTAAAATAGCACCAAGAAAAGCTAAGCCAACAGCAATCCACCCTACTGTAATGAATATGATTTTCTTTATATTCATTCAGGCTCTCCCGTTACAACAAAAAACATGGTTAAATGACCCCACTAAAGCCTACCAACTACATCATTTGGGCAGGGCTACACATTATTATGATTAAAATAAGAAGGCAAATATGCATTGGTTAGCCGATTACTGGTGGGTCATCCTACTGTTATTAGTCGGGGTCATTTGGAACTCAGTCAAAGAGATGATGCGACTCGACCCCAAAAAGTATTTAGATGACAAACCAGATATTCCGCCTCACAAAGATAATAATCACCTGTGGGACGATGAAGATGACGACTGGCCTAAAGACAAAAAACACTAATTTGTTGCCTTAAACTTTTCACCTCTTCAGGGTAATAGTTATTCAGCCACTGCGTGACTTCGGCTCTTGCGCGTTTTAACCACTGTTTTTGCCCTGCTAACCCGAGTTGCATAGCAATACATTCAACAGATAGCCCTTGATGAAAATAGCCCCCAAGGGCAGAGCCTGTTATTTCAGCCGAATGTTGTTGCTGTAAAACCGCTAAAAAACGCTGTAATGACGGCTCACTTGCGGCTAACGAACGGTGGTAGTCGCTAAAGCCAACCAATTCTAGCCAATCTCCATCATCAAGGTGCTGCTCAGATGTGCTTTTCAGACTAAATTCATTCAGATCCTGACGCCAGAATAAATCTCGCTGCAATCGCTGTTGCCCTAAATAGCAAATTGACTGCGCTTCTACGGATAATGGCAACACCGCCATCGCAGTGAAACAGCCACTACTCCCCTCAACATGCCGTCCAATTCGCACGATTTGGAACCCTGATGATTGCCAAAAAGCCAATAACTCTGGGGTTAAACCAAAGCTGACCGATAGGAAATCTAAACCGTCCTGAATGCCTTGTCCAATTTGCAATTCTAATAACCGGTAGCCAATTTTTTGGCGACGATATTCAGCATTTACGGCAATGCGCATCACTCTGCGAGAACGTAACCTCGGGGCTTGAGGAAAATAGCAATGCGCTGCGAGGGATTGAGCAACCAGATTTCCCCGTGGTCGCCGTTGTCCTGCCCAAATTTTCCAGCTCAGTTTTTCATCTAAACCACCTTCATCCACCATCCATACAGCGCCGCCAACATCCTGATTATGATGATTTGCAACGGCAAAATGCTGGTGCTGTGCATCCAATAATCGGCGTAAATCCAACGGCGAGGTTCGATAATGTGCCGCGGTCAATAAACCGTAAAATGCATGAAGCTGTTTAGGATCATTAGCCAGTTGCTGCTGGCTAAGTGGCTTGAGGATAATCGGCTCTGACACAGCCTTCGTCGAAGTAGCGCTTTCCAATAATAAACTTTGGTTAATCACCCTTTCGAGCGGGTCATGTTCTGCAAAGCGAATCGGCTGAGTGAGCGACAACGAGGTGAAATTTTCGAGGCTATCACAAAATTTCATCATAAATCCACGCCCCGTACCTTCATAACCTTCCACCGTCGTGGTCATGAGTACCCGTGGGAAAAAGACGATAATCTGCCGCAGAATATGGGAGGGAATGGCGGCAGCTTCATCAATAATTAGCCAATCAGCCTCAATTTGCTGCCCAGATTGGCAATAATGCAAAAGCGCATCAGGTGCCCAAAATTTGAGTTCATGCTGAGCATATTCGGCAATCAGGCTGGTGGTCACTTTCGCTGGCGCACAACACCAACACACACCTTTCCACGCCTTTATCAACATTCCCGCAACCGTGGACTTACCCCGTCCACGAGGAGCGATTAAGCCCCATATTCCGTTTTTTGCGGACAGCAGTTGTCCAAGCGCATCTTGTTGCTGCTCTGTCGGCAGTCCCGAGGGGGGTATCCATTTGGGGTGATCGGGTAGCAAATTCAGTCCGTGCGGCTGTTTTTGTTCCTCAAGCTGTTGATCAATAAACAGCACATCAGAGCAATTCCGGAAAGTACGTTGCAAATGATGCACAAAATTCGGTGTGGGGATTTCACCAAATTGCTCATTCCATCTCACACTATCCATATCATTTTGCTGCGCCCATCGGGATTGTGGCGGTGTGCAAAGTACTAACAAGCTTCCAGCTTTTAAGGTTCCCGCTAAGATAGCCAGCGCCTCGCTATGTAACCCTTTACGCGCATCAAAAATACCATGAGTAAATTCACGACCAAGCAGTAATTGGGCTTTTTCAGGGGGCATGCTATCGGGTAGTTCGGATGAAATACAGAGCCAATCCCCCGCTAAGAAACCTTGAAACTCCTGAAGCACAGTTGTGACCCACTCATGCTCCCCAGATAAAACCAGCAGGCGGCGGAAACCGGTATGATGTAGCTGCTCAACAATCGCTTGTAATGAATTTTTCATCGCCAAAGTGACTATTTACCAATAAGTAATGACAGAATACCTGCGGCGATCAATGGTCCAACAGGGACGCCTCGGAATAAGGCAACGCCAATCACCGTACCCACCAATAACCCTGCCACCGTGGAAGGCTGGCTTCCCATCAGTGCAACACCCCGACTTCCTAGCCAAGAAACCAATATTCCAATCACGATTGCCAATAATGATTTCCAATTCAAAAAGGAGCTTAATACATCATTCGCTGAGATTTTTCCGCTCGCAATAGGCGCCATGACACCTATCGTCAAGATTAAAATTCCGATGGTTAACCCATATTTTTCGACCCAAGGGAAGAAATTATTCAGCGGCGTGATCCGCACCACCAGCAAAAATAGCATGGCTAACGTCACTGTCATGTTGTGGCTGATAATGCCTAATCCTGCCAATACCAGCAAAATGATCAGTGTAGGATCCACTTGGCTCATAATTTTTCCCCTGTAAAATAAATGCATTGCGGCAACACAGTTCCACCGTGTCAATTGAGTTAGTATGTTATTGATCTCGCGTTGAAGAGGCAAATCATCCTTCACCTTTAAACGCTATTTTCTATAGTTTATCTGAAAAAAGTTTATCTTAGACAATAGGCTCTCCTTCATTCACGGAACCCTAATAAAACTTAAGTTAAATAATCAGAATATTCGAGACTCCACATTGTTTTTTCGCCCACTATTCCGACCTTCTTGATCAATATTTTTTAAGATACAGAGTGTTTCACTAAAAAAAACTGAAAAAAATCTCTTTCCCAGACAGCAAGTTATCTATTCGTATAATAGATTGCCGTAATCTATAAATACGATTCACTAGGATCTCGGCTATGTCTCACGATTTAACCACTTACTCAAACGCTCACTTTATCGCACTGCGTCTACGTCCAGGGGAAGATGTCATTCTTACCTTACGACAACAGGTCAAACATCATCAGTTGCAAGCTGCATTTATTGCTGGCTGCGTAGGTAGCTTGACCGATGTCGCCTTGCGTTTTGCTGGGCAAGAAAATACCCATCTTACTTCTGGTAAGTTTGAAGTTGTGTCACTGATAGGCACCCTTGATGCCCAGGGTGAACATCTGCATTTGGCCGTTTCCGATGAAAACGGGCAAATGAGCGGTGGACATATGATGCCGGGTTGCACCGTCAGAACCACCCTCGAATTGATTATTGGCGAACTGGAAAATAAAACCTTTACCCGCGAGCCCTGCGCGCTCTCAGGATATGAAGAATTGGTCATCACCTCTCGTTAATTTTCGTTCTATTTTGATTTTTATTCTGGCTTTATTTTACAACTTATTAGGGATATTTCATTCATGGCAAACTCGTCAATAATCTCCAGCCGAACATTGGCTTTAATTGTTTTTTCTATTGCAATCAACATGGTGGTTGGGCAATTAAGTTCCATGTTAAAACTGCCTATCTTCCTTGATTCTATCGGCACTATTATCTGTGCACTGCTCGCAGGTCCTTGGGCGGCTATCTTTAGTGGCTTAGCGACTAACTTGCTTTGGGGCCTTTTAACAGGCCCTATCGCGGCGGCATTTGCGCCTGTGGCGATGATGATCGGCTTAAGTGCTGGTTTACTGGCACGCGCTGGCGGTTTTCGTACTCTACCTCGCGTGATTTTATCGGGTGTGGTGATCACTATCGCACTGATGATCGTTGCCGTGCCTATTCGTACCTACTTATTTGCAGGTACCACCGGTAGTGGCGCAGACTTTTTTGTAGCCTATTTCCATGCTGTTGGTGAAAACTTATTAGAGTCTGTGGCTATCACCGTTTTAGGCGCTAATATTGCGGATAAAATAATTTCAGCCATTGTGGCTTGGTTGCTTGTCCGCCGTTTACCTGAGCGCGTTCAACGTACTTTCCCGAATATGGCTAAAGTGCGTTAGGAGTTAGGATGCACCCTTTTACTTCATTAACCTTATGGTTCTGGTTTAGCGCTAGCACATTGATGCTACCGCTAGGCTGGGGGTTAGTTCTCGTTGCTTTCGCTACCCTTGCCGCAGTCATCTTACGCTCAGCGTCATTCCATCGCTGGAAATTTATCGCAGCAATTATGGTACCAATGGCGGTAGGACTTTGGCTAATCCACGGAGGGTGGCTAAATGAATTATTAACAGGCTCACCGCCACAAGCCCTTCAACAGCAAAAAGCCATGGCTTTATGGCTGCGTCTGCTCGCCATCATTAGTGCCTCTCAATTATGGCTACAGTATGTTCCCACTGAACGGTTTATCCGAGCGCTATTTGCCAGTCGCCTCCCGGCCAGCTTTGCCTATGTGCTTGCGGGTCCACTTTTACTTGTTGAGCAACTGCGTCAGCAGCTTGCCACGATTCGTGAAGCTCAGCTTGCCCGAGGAGTTCCCTTAGATGGCCACTTTTGGCAACGATTAACGACGTTGCCCGCCCTATTGCTTCCTCTGGCGAGCCAAGCACTCAGTGAGCTAACTGTCCGCAGTGCAGCCCTTGATATGCGAGGTTTTCGCTACACTCGCCATCGCACCACATTGAATAAACCTGCTGATAGCCGCCTTCAATATGTATTGCGTTTTGGCTTATTAGCACTGATCGTAATTGAAGGAGGTTTGGCGCTATGTTGGTAAACATAACGGAAAACAGGGTGGTAAACCTTCAACAACTGTCTTTTACACCTCAAGGCGTCGATCACCCCATCCTTTCAGGGATTGATTTAACGCTAAACCAAGGTAATTGGCATTGTATTTTAGGGGGTAATGGAAGCGGAAAAACCACATTAGCCCAACTGTTAGCGGGTTGGTTACCTGATCAGTTAACCGGCAAAATCACTGGTAATGGCATGATCCTTGCTCAACCATTAGGGGAACAATCTTTAGTTGAACTCTCTATTGAACGTCAATTGGTGCAGCAATCTCCGCAGTTGCAGCTTTCTGGTTGTACATTTACCGTTGAGCAAGAAGTGGCGTTTGGCCCCGAAAATTTGGGACTTCCACCTGAAGAAATCGTTCAACGGGTTGAACAGGCTCTTGAGTTAACGTTCAGCCAGAATTTACGTAATCGTCACCCAACCACCCTCTCTGGCGGGGAAGCTCAACGCGTGGTATTGGCGAGCGCTCTCGCTATGCGACCACGATTATTGCTATTAGATGAAGCTTTTAGCAGATTAACTCCCGCAGCCACGCATCGATTACTCACTCAGTTAAAAAATTACAGTGAACAAACTGGCTGTTGCGTGATCTTATTCGAACGGCATTTACTGCCAGCTCTGCATTTTTGCAATGATTTTTCATTGCTGGAACAAGGTGTTATTACCGCCCAAGGGGATATTAACGCCATATTTTTACCCGCACAGCAGACAATCAATATGCCAGATGCGTGGCGGGTTGTCGGGAAATTAATGGCGCATGGTCGTTGGCATTTCCCAGTGCCTCACAATGAACAACAACTTATCCAAGGCATTGAGGCGTGTTATGCTGCAAATTAATCAACTTAGCTTTCAATACACCCCGAAAACAGCACATGCCATTGAAGATCTTACACTTACGCTTCGCGCTGGAGAATGGGTGGCATTAGTGGGAGATAATGGTGCGGGGAAATCCACCTTATTGCGTTTAATGGCGGGTTTATTGCCGCCTTCGCATGGGAAAGTCAATTTTAATCAACAACCTATCAGTGGATTAAGAGCAGCAGAACGTGCGCAACAAATTGGCATTTTATTCCAAGAAGCAGAAAAACAGATTTTTCACAGCACAGTGAAAGATGAAATTATGTTTGGATTACGCCGCCAAAAATTATCCTCGTCGGATATTGCTGAAAAATTAGAACGAGCTTTAACACTCTGCCATTTAACAGATGTTGCGGATAAACATCCTCTTGATTTACATTCCGCTCAGCGACGCATGGTCGCAGTGGCCTGTTTAACCGCTGTTCAGCCTAAACTACTGCTGTTAGATGAGCCAAGTCGAGATTTCGATACGCAGTGGTTAGGGTATTTTGAACACTGGCTCGATTATCAAAAACAATTGGGTACTACGGTTGTCACGATCAGCCATGATTTGGATTTTGCAGCCCGCCATTTTACTCGTGCAGTACATTTATCCCAAGGTTGCTTAATTGCGGACGGCAATATTGAAACGGTGTTACGCCACCCTGAGTTACAGCCAGACTCCGTTTTGCTATCCCCGACTTTGCATTCACTCAGCCATCAGCTGAATCTACCTATCGAAAGCCAAGCTGAGCGTTGGGTTCAGCAATTTCTAGCACAGCCATGATTTAAAGATAAAAAAATAGCCTGCGGTTGGCAGGCTATCATTGTTTCTTTCAAGATGATTTTAGACACTTAGTCGAGTTTAACGCCGATACGACGAGCCACTTCTTCGTAAGCTTCAATCAAGCCACCAAGGCTTTGACGAAAACGGTCTTTGTCCATTTTATTCAGGGTTTCTTTATCCCACAAACGGCTACCGTCTGGAGAGAATTCATCACCCAGCACAACTTCACCTTTGAATAAACCGAACTCCAATTTAAAGTCGACTAAGATCAAACCTGCGTCCGCAAAAATTTTGCTTAAAACATCGTTCGCTTTGTAGCTAAGTTCGCGCATTTTCGCTAAGTTTTCTTTGCTCACCCAACCAAACGTTTCGCAGTAAGATTCGTTCACCATTGGGTCATGTTTAGCGTCATCTTTCAGGAATAAATCGAACAGAGGCGGGTTTAAAATCATCCCTTCTTCAACCCCAAGGCGCTTAACCAGAGAGCCTGCCGCGCGATTACGGATAACGCATTCAACCGGCACCATATCCAGTTTTTTAACCAAGGCTTCGGTATCAGATAACATGGCTTCCATCTGTGTAGGAATGCCTGCTTCTTGCAACTTAGTCATGATGAAATGGTTAAATTTGTTATTAACCATACCTTTGCGGTCAAACTGTTCGATACGCTCACCGTCGAGTGCTGATGTATCATTACGGAACTCCAGAACTAATAAATCTGGATCCTCTGTGGTATAGACCGTTTTTGCCTTGCCACGATACAACTCAGCTTTCTTTTGCATCTTAAACACTCCAGGGATGTGATTACACTCAATAGAAATCAACCTGCACAGCAGATTCAGATAAGTAACAGTAGAATAAACCGCTAAAAATGGCGGATTCATTGTTAATTTTCTGCTCTGATTCAGTCAGTTATCCAAAAATTATTGATACACTGCTAACTAACTGATATTCAATATTTTATGATTAACTGCTAATTATGATAATAAAATTCTCGCGCATACGCAAACGATTACTTAGCTGCAAATACTGATTTTTTGTCCATTTGTTTCACTGAGAATTTTATGATTGATAGATGTGCAGATGGGTAGTTATGTGCAGGCGTAGGAAAGCGACTAAAGTAATGGATGTTTGCTGATCACAATCAGCTTATGGGTATAGACGTCGATATCCCTGCCCCAAAGTTGATTAATCCATTGATCAAAGAATTCAGCCTCAGTATGGATTTGTGTTAGTGGTCTGTCTTCAAGCGTGCCATCGGAAGCATAAATATAAAAGTTATTATAAAACGCCCAAACAATTGTTGTTTCCCAGAAACGCTGCCCATCACGGGTATGCTCTTCATCTGTCACCATAATACAGTGTGTATTTAAGAGGTATGCAAAGAAAATACTTGGCATCTCCCGTATGATGGATTTATGTTCTACCGCCATTGTGCGCCAAACTTTAATTTGAGTGCATGTGGTTTCACCAAAGACAATATCCGTGCGGAATCTCAGCTCCAATAAGTAAACTGTTTCTGGTATTCCCTCCATCGATAATAATCGATATTGTTCTTTTTTGAGTGACTTAACTAACCGATATCCCTTAGGAATAACATAGCCGGGTAAATCAAAGTCCACAACTCCATCTCGAATAAAGCTTTCCGTATGGCTCTGGTTATTTTCGGTACTGCGTAATTTATAATTAAATTCAGCACCTGATATTTGTCTTGGCATCGAAGTACTATCACTCTTGGTCGTTGGTTTAGATGCGTTATTATCCACGACTTTTCCCTCACTGTTAGCCTTCATTGACTGAAGTATATCCGAAAAATGGCCTCTAATACATTCACCGTTAGAGTGACTATTAAGCGGTTTTATTACGTTTACATCACGTTTTTATCCGAAAAAAAACGCCATCTCATAGGACGGCGTTTTCACTTAATAGAACAAATAAGTTAGCTATGTAAACTTATTTTTTAGTCGATGCTTTACTGAAAGCGGCTTTCAGTGCGGCGACCATTTCATCATTCTGTTTCTGAGTTAATGGTACGCCTTTGGTGTTGATAAACTGTAGGCTACTACGGTTATTCAAATCACCCACTTGGACTTTATAGTCATCTTCAGGTACCGATGGGTCATCAATACCCAGCGCTTGCCACTCAGAGCTGCTCAAGCCTTTGTAAGTCACCATGACGGAACCTGCTGAACGGCTACGGTCACCCACTTTCATGCCAACGCTTTCTAATGCGTGAGGTAAACGTTCCCAAACTGCATCGTACGGCGCACGAACAATAACCACTGGTAAGCCAGTGTCATTGCTGCCTGTTTGAACATCAATGATGCCATAGGCGCTTTGCAGGCTATTTTTGCTTGAAGTATCACGCAGGGTGTACAGAGCGTCGGTTAAATCGTTTAATAACAGTTTGTTATAACGTTGAATTTCCGCTGCATCTGTCACCGTTTCATCACCTTGGCGTAAGCCTAAGTTAGTCACGGTTAACGCAATCATGCCATTTTCAGGCTGAACAGTGACTTTATGACGGCTCTCTAATGGGACGTTTTCATCTGCACGATCCCATTTAATCCAGTCAGTCTCGATAGAACGAGAACCATCGTTCTTCGTAGAAACTGGGATGCCACGCTGTTCTAAAATCATGGTCACTTGTGACCATAACGCATTATTTTCAGGAGTATTATCTAGCAACAAACGGCTGGCTTCAGCGCTGTTTTCAGTGCGTGAACCAGCTAATTGTGAAATCGTCAGTACTGGCGGGCGAATATCTAACGCTTTCCCAACCGCCCCTGTTGAGGTGGTTTTAGGAATGTCATATTCACCATTAGTTGCTGGTAATGTAATCCCTTGCGGCGCATTCAGCACTTTCAATGGCGCAGCATTAAGATATTCCTCATCACCACTGACCTGACGTTTATAGCGCTGATCGCTGGAGCAGGCTGCCAGTAACACGACAAGTGACAGGCCAGCAACCTTCATAACCTTCGATTTTTGCAATAATGTTGCCATTAAAATTCCCTAAATTTTACAGTAAACCTGCGAGTTTCAAGGCATCTTCAACCTTTTGCTGTCCAGATACAGTTAACGGTGTCATTGGTAACCGTAAAGTATCATCCGCAATAAGACCTAAACGATGACAAGCCCATTTCGCAGGGATTGGATTCGGCTCAACAAATAACTGATGATGAAGTCCCATCAGCTGTTTATTCAATTCACGGGCCTCAGTATATTTGCCCGCAAGCGCTAAGTCACACATTTTTACCATCTGTGCAGCCGCGACGTTGGAGGTGACCGAAATGACGCCCTTTCCACCGAGTTGCATAAAATCAAGTGCAGTCGCATCATCACCAGAAAGCAGAACAAAATGGTCATCAACCAACTCTTTGATTTGATGAACCCGTGCTAAGTTCCCTGTGGCTTCTTTAATTGCCACAATATTCGCCAATTTCGCCAAGCGGCCCACAGTTTCAGGTAATAAATCACATCCAGTGCGCGATGGTACATTATAGAGAACCTGTGGCAAGCTGGTGTTTTCTGAAATTGCTTTAAAATGCTGATATAAGCCTTCTTGTGACGGTCTATTATAATAAGGCGTTACTGTTAGGCACGCAACTACACCACTGTTTTCAAACTCATTTGTTAGCGAAATCGCTTCTGCGGTCGCATTTGCACCTGTTCCCGCAATAATTGGGATACGGCCATCAGCTAACTCAAGCGTCGCTTTCACTACATCAACATGCTCTTTATGGTTTAATGTTGCTGATTCCCCCGTTGTTCCCACTGACACAATCGCAGAGGTTTTATTTGCGACATGGTAATCCACCAGCTGTTTCAAGCTTTTTCTATCAACGTTACCCGCTGAATCCATTGGTGTGATCACAGCAACAATACTGCCTTGTAAAAAGTCTTTGTAGTTTACGTTTTGATTAGCCATCGCAATGCCCCCTAAATAGTGAGTTTCCATGTTACGTTTTCATTTCACAGAAGAAAACCACCCAAACGCAAGATTTTAATGAATTTTGTTAATGCCGATGACATTAACTTAAATAGAAGTAATAATTCAGCCATATTTGTCGCAAGAGTGAATCGCCCCACTTGGCAGACTCACAATTTTATGGTTTCCTTACCACCATCCTGAGTCAATATCATTGACCTAAATTTAGTCAAAATAAGGAAGATACTTTGCCTAAGACTGAACCGCAATTTCTTGTTATTACTGCGCTGGGAACAGATCGTCCGGGCATTGTGAATACAATTACACGCCTTGTCAGCGAATGTGATTGTAATATTGAGGATAGTCGACTCGCTATGTTTGGCGAGGAATTTACTTTTATAATGATGTTATCCGGCAGTTGGAATGCTATCACGCTTCTAGAGGCTATCTTACCGACTAAAGGGGCAGAGTTAGATTTGCTGATTGTAATGAAACGCACGCATAGCGTACAAAAAACCTACTATCCGTCTACTGTAACCGTGAATGTGATGGTGGACGATGCGCCGCGTATTATTGAACAGTTTACCAATTTGTTTACCACTCAACAGTGCAACATCGCAGAATTGATTTCTAAAACACAGCCTGCAAATGATACACAACCGGCTCAATTGGAAATTCAAATTACAGCCCATGACCCACTGGATGATAATGGCATAATTATAAAGAATAAATTTCAACAACTATGTACAATGCTAAATGCCAAAGGCAACATCAGTATTGTTAACAACCCCAAAATGCAGAGTTAACGGAGATATATGTAATGAACCCATTGAAAGCCGGTGATAAGGCACCTCAATTTAGCCTTCCTGACCAAGATGGTGAAATCATCAATCTTTCTGATTTCCAGGGTCAACGCGTATTAGTTTACTTTTATCCTAAAGCGATGACACCAGGCTGTACAGTTCAAGCATGTGGACTGCGTGATGAGATGGATACACTAAAAGCAAAAGGTGTCGAAGTTTTAGGTATTAGTACAGACAAACCAGAAAAATTGGCTCGTTTCGCTGAAAAAGAGTTATTAAACTTCACACTGTTATCCGATGAAGATCATCAAATTTGTGAACAATTTGGTGTGTGGGGTGAAAAACAATTTATGGGTAAAACCTATGACGGTATCCACCGCATTAGTTTCCTTGTCGATGCAAATGGCACCATCGAGCACGTATTTGACGATTTCAAAACCAGTAACCACCATGAAATCGTATTAGCGTATATCAACGCTAACGCCTAATTACTCTCATCTAATTACTAAAAAGGGTTGCTAAATTAGCAACCCTTTTTTCTTACCTGCTCTTTTAACCTTCTATTTTTTCTGTTGTCTCACTATCACTTAAATCTTGTGGCCACGCGTTAATCACCGCTTTGATTAAGGTTGCAAGCGGGATCGCAAAAAACACGCCCCAGAATCCCCATAACCCACCAAAAATCACCACCGACAAGATAATCACGAGTGGGTGTAAGTTCACGGCTTCTGAGTACAACAGCGGCACGACGATATTGCTGTCTAGCCCTTGGATAACCAGATAAACAATAAACAGTGACCAGAACTCAGTACCTATGCCCCATTGGAATAATGCCACCAGCACGACAGGGATCGTCGCCGCAACCGCACCAATATAAGGAATAAGCACCGAAACACCCACCAGCACAGACAACAGCACTGAATAACGTAAATCAAAATAAGCAAAACCAATGTAGGTACAGACACCCACAATCACCATTTCTGTGACTTTACCACGCAAATAGTTGGTAATTTGCTGATTCATTTCCAACCAGACTTTACTGACTAACTGGCGATTTTTCGGGAGAAGTTTAACAAAGCTTTTGGTGATTTTTTCTTTATCTTTTAATAAGAAAAACATCATCAATGGTACTAAAACCAGGTAGATTGCTAAGGTAAAAATACCAATTAGTGAGGCCACCGACGCTTTCACCACAGACTCCGCAACAACTGACAACCTACTGCGCACATTATCTGCCATCATATCAATGATGCCAGCATCTACCAGTGCGGGATATTGTTCCGGTAATCGGCGAGCGAACTCGCTAAAGCGATTGACCATGTTAGGTAAATCCGCCACGAGATTAATCCCTTGTTGCCACGCCGTTGGTGCAATAATTAAGATCACCATGGCACTTATTCCAGCAAACAAGGTCAAAATGATGCTAACCGCTAAAACGCGGGATAAACCCAGTCGTTGGAGTAAATGTGTTGGCCATTCAAGTAAATATGCTAAGACAATTGCGACTAATAATGGAGCCAGTATACTGCTGAAGAAAAAGATGACCAGAAAGCCAATAACCAGCAAACTAAACAACGCAACTGCTTGCGGGTCAGCAAAGCGCCGACGGTACCATTGTAAAAACATTTCTAACATTCATTGGCTCCTGGGAATGTAAAACAAAGACAGTTCCTAAATTGAAGAAAATTATACCGAATAACAGATTTTACGATAGCTTTTGCTATCATATCTCCCAATTAATTCGTATTTTCTGTAGGTAATAAGTGAAGATATGCATGATGACTAAAAAATTGAAATATCCACTGCTCGCTATCCTGATGTCCGCACTTATCCATGGTGCTGTATTACCTGCCTATAGTGCTGTTGAAGATACCCTACCCGATATCGGTACAACCGCGGGAGGAACGCTCAGCATTAACCAAGAAATCATTATGGGCGATGCCATCACTCGTCAAATTCGAGGAAGTACCCCCCTCATTTATGACCCATTACTAACCCAGTACGTGAATAAACTGGGGCAACGTTTAGTGACGAATGCAGATTCTGTCAAAACACCATTTAAATTTTACCTAGTCAATAACCCGAATATTAACGCTTATGCCTATTTTGGCGGTAACGTGGTTCTTCACTCTGCACTGTTTCGTTATAGCCAAAATGAAAGCCAGCTTGCTTCCGTTATGGCGCACGAAATCTCTCACGTAACTCAGCGCCATCTGGCGCGAATGATGGAAGACCAAAAAGCCACAACGCCGTTGGCTATCGCAGGTACTATCGGTTCTCTATTACTGGTGATGGCGAACCCGCAAGCCGGTTTTGCCGCATTAACGGGAACATTCGCGGGAATGCAGCAAGGGATGATCAGCTTTACACAAGCCAATGAGCAAGAAGCCGACCGTATTGGCCTGCAAACATTGCGTCGTTCAGGGTTTGACCCGCATGCCATGGCTGATTTTATGCAAATCATGTCGGACCAAACCCGCTATATGTCTAAACCGCCAGAAATTTTACTGACTCACCCCTTACCAGACAGCCGTTTAGCCGATGCCCGTAACCGTTCAAACCAATATCCGAAAGTCCATGCCCCATCTTCATTAGACTTTATGTTGGCACGTGTTCGTATTTTGTCCATGTACAGCCCAGCAGATCAACGCAATGCACTGGATCAAATCATCGAAAATTACAGTAAAGGCAATGCTCAAGAGCAAATGGCGGCGAAGTACGGTAAAGCATTATTATTATCTCAAGATAAAAAATACAGCGAAGCGGGCGTTATGATTTCTGAATTGTTAGCCAAGCAGCCGGATAACCCGTGGTTTATCGACTCCATGACCGATATCGATATTGAGCAAAAACAAGTTGGCAAAGCGGTTGCTCGCTTGCAAGATGCCTTGAAAAAATCACCGAAAAATACGGTGTTTATTGTCAACTTAGCGAACGCATACGTCAGTAACGGGCAATATAAAGAAGCCACTAATTTATTGAATAAATATACGTTTGATTACCCTGACGACCCTATTGGTTGGGATCTGCTTGCCGAAGCCTCAGCAAAACTAGGGGATCGTAATGCAGAATTGGCGGCGTATGCTGAAGGCATGGCACTGCGCGGTAACTATGACACTGCCATTAATTATTTAAGCGAAGCGAGTCGTAAAAGCCGCTTAGGCAGTTATGAACAACAACGTTTTGATGCGCGAATCGATGAACTTACTCGATTAAAAGAGCGCGATAGCAACGCAAAACCGTAAGGAATAAAAATAATGACGGATTCAATTAAAATTTATCACAACCCTCGCTGTTCTAAGAGCCGTGAAACACTGGCTTTATTGCAAGAAAAAGGCATCACGCCAACGGTAGTTGAATATTTAACGACGCCACCTTCAGTGGCTGATATTGAAAAATTGCTGAAGATGCTTGGATTTGCCGATGCGCGCCAATTAATGCGCACCAAAGAAGATATCTATAAAGAGCTGAAATTAGCGGATAACAGCGTTACTCAAGCGCAGCTTATTCAAGCCATGCATGATAATCCAAAGTTAATTGAGCGCCCGATTGTGGTAAAAGGTAAAAAAGCCAAGTTAGGTCGCCCACCAGAGCAGGTGCTGGAAATTTTATAAGCAGGCTATTTGGCAGACAATTAATTGGCAGTCGATGGGCTGCCAATTTTTTATAATTTGAGAATGTCTTTAACGAAAGGAATGGTCATTTTACGTTGAGCGACAATCGAGGCGTGATCAAGTTTATTTAAGATATCAAATAAAGTGCCCATCTTTCTGTCTAACCGTTTCAAAACAAACCGGCAAACATCTTCAGGCAATTCAAATCCGCGAATACTGGCACGTAATTGAAGCGCACAAATTTTGTCTTCATCACTTAAAGGATGCAGTTTATAAATTTGCCCCCAATCGAGGCGAGAAGCTAAATCCGGCAGTTTCAAGTCAATCTGGCGCGGTGGGCGATCCCCGGTGATCAGTAAGCACGTTCGACCAATTTCTAAAATGCGGTTATACAAATTGAAGATGGCCATTTCCCACTCTTCATCTCCCGCGATGCATTGAATATTATCAATACAGACCAGAGAAAGATGCTCCATACCTTCGAGCACGTCAGGCACAAAGTAAGCGCGTTTATCCAGCGGCACATAACCCACAGCAACACCTTGCTCAGACAACTCAGCACATGCCGCATGCAGTAAATGACTCTTACCGCCCCCTTCTCTTGACCAGTAATAGATATAACTACCATGAGGCTGATTAATCGCCGTTTTTAGCGCAGAGAGTAATCCCTCATTTTCCCCTGCATAGAAACTGGCAAAGGTTTCATCATCAGGAAGAGAAAGTGGTAATGAGAGTTGAGATGGTGTATTCAGAAGCGCCTCTGATTGTGCAGTTCAATTAACGCCATTGAGTTTATCATAAATAACAAGAAGAGATGAACAGCCTGACGGTTAATTGCCGGAGCTTTAGCCACTCCGGCAATCTATTTTACTTAATCGTGACTTATTTTTTATTTTCGTCTAAGACTTTCACTTCTGAAGTCACAAACTGTTTTTCTGGGCGAACAAAGGTAATAAAGCGGAATAACAACGCCATCAGAATACCGACGATAGTCGCCAGCGCCATGCCTTTCAGTTCAGCTTGACCAATGTGGATCACCGCGCCACTCACACCGATGATTAAAATCACTGAGGTTAAAATCAGGTTTTGTGGTTTGTTATAATCTACTTTTGAATCAATCAGAACACGAATACCCGAAGCGCCGATGACGCCGTACAGTAACAGTGAAACACCCCCCATAACAGGTACTGGCACTAATTGAATCGCAGCCGCTAATTTGCCCACGCAAGAGAGTAAGATAGCGATAATTGCCGCACCACCGATGACCCACGTACTGTAGACCTTAGTAATCGCCATCACGCCGATGTTTTCACCGTACGTGGTATTTGGTGTCGATCCAAAGAAACCCGATAACACAGTAGAGAAACCGTTTGCGAACATAGAACGATGTAAGCCAGGGTTTTTCATTAAGTCGCGCTCAACGATATTCGCTGTCACCACTAAGTGTCCAACGTGTTCCGCAATGACCACTAACGCCGCAGGCAGGATGGTTAAAATCGCAAACCACTCAAAACGCGGTGTATAGAAAGTCGGAATGGCAAACCATGGCGCTTCGATAACTGGCGTAAAGTCAACAATCCCCATAAAGTAGGAAAGTGCATAACCAGAGAGGAAACCAATTAAGATTGGGATAATCGATAAGAATCCACGGAAAACCACCGCACACAAGATAGTGACTGACAATGTGGTGATCGAGATGATTAAGGTGCTTGAATCAACCGCGGCGCCTTCTTTTGGTAATAAGCCCGCCATACCTGCTGCCGTTTGCGCTAATTCCAAACCGATAACTGCAACAATCGCCCCCATCGCTGCGGGTGGGAACATCACGTTGATCCAGCCGCGCCCTGCCACTTTGACAATCAATGCTACGATACAGAACAACACCCCGCAGATAATAAACCCGCCAAGCGCTAGCTCATACCCAAGAGGCAATAAAATTAATACTGGAGAAATAAAGGCGAAGCTCGACCCTAAATAAGCGGGAATTTTGCCCTTACAGATAAATAAATACAGCAGCGTACCGATCCCGTTGAATAATAAAATCGTTGCCGGGTTCACGCCAAATAAAATAGGAACAATAACCGTTGCCCCAAACATGGCAAACAAATGTTGAAAGCTTAATGGAATGGTTTGTAGTAATGGTGGTCTTTCTTCAACACTTATCGTGCGGCGTGTCATGCTCGTCATCCTCTTATGCGTCGTGAATATTATTTTTTTTATCAAAAAAAAGCCGACTCTTCAGTCGGCTTCATTATTATTTAGTACCAAATATCTTATCGCCCGCGTCTCCTAGACCCGGAACAATGTAACCTTCATCATTTAAGTGTTGGTCAATTGAAGCCGTGTACAGTTCAACGTCTGGGTGCGCTGCTTCTAATGCAGCAATACCTTCCGGTGCAGCAACTAAAACTAAGACTTTAATGGAATTACAGCCGGATTTTTTCAAGAGGTCGATGGTTGCAATCATTGAACCACCAGTTGCTAACATTGGGTCTACAATCAGCGCCATACGCTCATCAATGTTAGAAACTAATTTTTGGAAATAAGGGACAGGTTGTAACGTTTCTTCATCACGGTAAATACCCACTACACTGATACGTGCGCTTGGGATGCTTTCCAATACGCCGTTCATCATGCCAATACCGGCACGTAGAATAGGAACTACAGTGATTTTTTTACCTTTAATTTGTTCAATTTCTACAGGACCACACCAACCATCAATTGTTACTTTTTCAGTTTCTAGGTCAGCGGTCGCTTCATAAGTCAGTAGGCTACCAACCTCTGAGGCCAGTTCACGAAAGCGCTTAGTGCTTATGTCATGATCTCGCATCAGGCCGAGTTTATGTTTAACGAGAGGGTGTTTTACCTCAACGATCTTCATGGGTTTCTCCTACTTTTTTAAAACGTCACCGGACAAAAAAATCGCGGGATTATACCGCTTTTTTCCCTCAATGCCACTAGTATCATCTTGATTCAGGTCAAACAATCATCAATCACACGTTATTTGCTGAATTAGTATACACATAATATTTTTTATGGTGTAGGCAGCGAATAAAATCATGCGCTTTGCGTCACGACATCACAATTTATTGCATCAAATATTTCAGTCAGAAAGCTATCGCAAACGTTTGCGGAGCCTGATAGAATATCGGCAAATGAAGTTATCTTTTCCAAAATGCAATTGCCTTGGGGGCCGTAGTGACTGATAAAACCTCTCTCAGCTATAAAGATGCCGGTGTTGATATTGATGCAGGTAACGCATTGGTTGAACGTATCAAAGGTGTGGTGAAAGAGACTCGCCGTCCAGAAGTGATGGGAGGATTAGGAGGGTTCGGCGCACTGTGTGCCCTGCCACAAAAATACCGTGAGCCTGTCTTAGTATCAGGTACTGACGGTGTGGGAACTAAACTACGCCTCGCGATGGACTTAAAACGTCATGAATCCATCGGTATCGATTTAGTCGCTATGTGTGTCAACGACCTGATTGTTCAAGGTGCTGAGCCGCTGTTTTTCTTAGACTACTATGCAACCGGCAAGCTGGATGTGGATACCGCCGCGAGCGTTATCACGGGTATCGCGGAAGGCTGTAAGCAGTCTGGCTGTGCATTAGTGGGTGGTGAAACCGCTGAAATGCCGGGCATGTACCACGGCGAAGATTATGATGTTGCAGGCTTCTGTGTGGGTGTTGTTGAGCGCTCTGAAATTATTGATGGCACAAAAGTCAGTGCGGGCGACGCGCTGATCGCATTAGCCTCAAGCGGCCCTCACTCTAACGGTTATTCATTAGTGCGTAAAATTCTGGAAGTGAGCAAAACCAATCCAGAAACCACGCAATTAGCGGGCAAACCTCTCGCTGATCACCTGTTAGAACCAACCCGTATCTATGTTAAAAATGTCTTAGAATTGATCGCGAAAAACGATATTCATGCCATTGCACACATTACGGGCGGCGGCTTCTGGGAAAATATTCCTCGCGTTTTACCTGACAACACTCAAGCCATCATTGACGGCAACAGCTGGGAATGGCCTGCAGTATTCGAATGGCTGCAACAAGCGGGTGATGTCACCACTCACGAAATGTATCGTACATTTAACTGCGGTGTCGGCATCATCATTGCTCTGCCACAAACCGAAGTTGAGTCTGCATTAAAACTGCTGGCTGCGTTAGGCGAAAATGCTTGGCAGATCGGAACCATTGGCGAATTACCTGCGGGTGAAGAGCAGGTTGTTATCCGCTAATGAAAAACATCGTTGTTTTGATTTCAGGCAGTGGCAGTAATTTGCAATCGATTATTGATGCCTGCCAACGCCATGAAATCGATGGGCAAATCGTCGCGGTGATCAGTAATAAAAGTGATGCTTACGGTTTGGTTCGCGCACAAGAGGCTGGTATTCCAGCCCTTTGTGTTAGCTCAAAAGCGTTCACCGACCGCCAAGCTTACGATGCTGCACTGTTAGACGCTATCGAGCAGTATCAACCGGATTTAGTGGTCTTGGCTGGGTTTATGCGCATTTTAACCCCTGAGTTTGTGAAACATTTCACAGGGAAAATGCTGAATATCCACCCTTCTTTACTGCCTAAATATCCGGGGCTGCATACCCATCGACGCGCACTTGAAAATGGCGATAGCGAACACGGTACGTCCGTGCATTTTGTCACTGAAGAGCTCGATGGTGGTCCGATTATTTTGCAAGGATATGTGCCCATTTTACCGCAAGATACTGAAGACGATTTGGTTGAACGCGTTAAACTGCAAGAGCACCTGATTTATCCTCAAGTTATTGCGTGGTTTGTTTCCGGCCGCCTTATCATGCAAGACGGTAAAGCCCTACTCGATGGCCAGCCGCTGTCGGTAACGGGCTATCAAGCAGATTAATACGCAATTCGGTAAGTTTAAATGTATTCGCTCAGATTTGGTTGGCAAGTCTGAGCGAATAACTCAAGTTCAGCCATCCGCAATAAACGTTTTATTTCCCACCCGCCAAATCGATAAAACTTCCCGTGACGTAAGAAGCCTCATCAGATAATAACCACACGATTGCCTGAGCAACCTCTTCTGGCTGACCTCCTCGTTTCATCGGTAAACTATCTTTAACTCGATCAACCCGAGCAGCCTCACCACCATCAGCATGCATATCCGTATAGATAAATCCGGGACGGACGGCATTGACACGAATTCCCTCTCCAGCCACTTCGAGAGATAAACCAATCGTCATTGTATCGATGGCACCTTTGGATGCGGCATAGTCCACATACTCATGGGGAGAGCCAAGACGAGATGCCGCAGATGAAACATTAACAATCGCGCCACCTTGCCCACCATGACGAAATGCCATACGTTTGACCGCTTCACGCGCACAGAGAAAACTACCACTGACATTCGTTGCAAATAATCGCGCTAATCGCTGTGCATCTAGCTGCTCTATCGAGGCTTGAGGCATGATTATTCCCGCGTTGTTAACCAACCCAGAAATGGGGCCTAATTCTTTATCAATCTGCTGAAACAACGAAACAATTTGTTCTTCCTGAGAAATATCGGCTTGCACCGCAATAGCGGTACCGCCTGCATGACGAATTATATCTAAAACTTCCTGTGCGCAGTCTTGACGGGTGTGGTAGCCAATACAAACCTTATGACCTTTATGTGCCAAATTGATTGCTGTCGCTCGACCTATCCCGCGATCACCACCCGTTATCAACGTAATATTGTTTTTCATATTTTATGCGCCCAGTTTTAGTTTTATTTTTTTCTTATTGATCAATATTAAGACTGAAATGTACAGGTAAAATACTGGCATGACGAAAATAGAATAAATTATCCAAACTAGGTAACAGAATTGCATAGATTTCATATCATTAACCGGAAAGGTAGCTCTGAGCGAGAAGCAGAAGTAACCCTCATGGCTTTAAATTTGTTAATTTTACTTGTAGCGCCACTATTTCTTGGTTAATAACCTCAAATCCCTCATTGATAGCATACCTGAGTTCTGCATCAATATTTTTTATTCCTTGCGCATAATCCACCATGACTTCGAGTTTTTTAGCGTACAATCTTGTGTACATATCTTTATTTTTATTATTATCAGCCATGTCAAAAAGGATTTTTTCGTAGTCTATAATAAGCTGGTTGTTCCCTTTAAAAGACTGTATTAGCGAACGAGCATATGTATAAACATTAATTATTGAATCTCTTGCTTCGTCATCCAATTTTGCAATAATTTTTGCGTTTTGCTCATAGAATGTAAAGTTATCATCCCCAATAGGGAAATTAATAAGAAATATTTCACCTGGCCCAATGCTATCAATATGATTTTTAAGTCTTTTATCATATAGATTCATTAAGGTGAAAATCTCACCCTTAATTCCTTTTAATACAGATAGCTGCAGCTCAAGGGAATTTTTTTCAGTCTCTGCACGAGTAATCTTAGCCTCCCGATCAACTCCTTTAAGAGTAAACCAGCCACCAACAAATGCGCCGATCAAAGCAGTAATAAATGATGATAACCATTGAGGAATGCTATTTAAAAAATCACTAATTCCGGTCAAAAAAGCCATGATACTTCACTTCTTAGTCAATTTAGAACAATGTAGACACAACTATACATTAAAGTTAACTTTAGGTATCTTGGATATAATCCAATTGGATTAATTAACACGCGAATGCCCCTATTTCTACCAACTCACAATGTTTATTAACATCCGCTTCCAACATAAAGCAGCCCACGAAACTAGATGCTCATCACCGTCCCCAATTCAAATCCAAGAAAGCACAATTTTTGGGTGGAGACAATCACCGCCCTATATTGAGTCTTCACCAGTTCACCAACCTCCCCCTAACCATTCCCACTTAAACAAACTAATCTTCAACAAACTCTCCCTCCCCCTGCTTTCTGCCATTATTTTATTGCAAATAAGTGGTATCCTTATAACAGCGCTAAGTAATTAATTTTCTAGTTGATACTTTCGCCATAAATAGTTTTATAATTAACAACAATCGAGGTGTTTTATGACGACCGGGCAAGCTCATCTGTTTAGATTGCGCCCACTTGAGCGTGAAGATTTAGCTTTCATCCACCAGCTGGACAATAACGCCAACATTATGCGTTATTGGTTCGAAGAACCTTACGAGGCATTCGTTGAGCTCAGTGATCTTTACGATAAGCATATTCATGACCAATCCGAACGCCGCTTTATTGTCGAATCAGACAGTGAAAAAGTCGGTTTAGTCGAACTGGTTGAAATTGATTATGTTCACCGTCGTTCTGAATTCCAGATTATCATTGCCCCCCGCTATCAAGGAAAAGGGTATGCAAGCCGCGCTGCAAAACTGGCCATGGACTACGCCTTTTCAGTGCTCAATTTGTACAAACTTTATCTGATAGTCGATAAAGAAAATGTCAAAGCTATCCATATTTATAATAAACTCGGCTTCCACACAGAAGGCGAGCTGATTGACGAATTTTTCGTTAATGGTCGCTACCACACCGCAATCCGTATGTGTGTGTTCCAGCACCAATATTTTGCAATGAAACAGCAGTCTGAAAACGCGTAATAGTTCCAAGAATAGCGCTATAGAAGTCAAAGGTGATAATCGGTTTTTTTATCAGCATTAACCAGCCAAATACGGAGCAACAATGTCCCAAGAACGCCTCTATCATGAAAAAGAGCTCAGCTGGCTCTCTTTTAACGAACGAGTTCTCCAAGAAGCCGCGGATAAGCGGAACCCTCTTATAGAACGAATGCGTTTTTTGGGCATTTACTCCAATAACTTAGATGAGTTCTATAAAGTCCGTTTTGCGGATGTAAAACGTCGCATCTTAATCAACGAAGAGCGCGGTTCCGCCAGCGGAGCCCGTCATCTGCTCAAACGTATTCAGTCTAAAGTAGCTAAACAGGAGCAAGAGTTCGACGTTCTCTACAACGACCTGCTCCTTGAAATGGCACGTAACCAAATATTCTTAATTAACGAGCGTCAAATTTCACCTCGCCAACAAATTTGGTTACGCCAATACTTTCGTCAAAACTTACGCCAACATATCACGCCAATTTTAATCAATCGTGATACTAACTTAGTGGAGTTCCTGAAAGACGATTACACCTACCTCGCCGTTGAAATTATTAATGGTGCTGAAGTGCAATACGCCTTATTGGAGATCCCATCGGATAAAGTTCCGCGTTTTGTGAATCTCCCTCCAGAGATGCCAAAGCGCCGCAAGTCAATGATTTTAATTGATAATATCCTTCGCTATACCCTCGATGAAATTTTCAAAGGCTTCTTTGACTACGATAAGCTCAACGCCTATTCCATGAAAATGACCCGTGATGCGGAATATGATATCGCCACGGAAATGGAATCTAGCCTGCTGGAAATTATGTCATCCACGTTAAAACAGCGTTTAACGGCTGAGCCAGTTCGCTTTGTTTATCAACGTGATATGCCCGATGAAATGGTCGCGCTGCTACGAGAAAAACTGGGATTATCGAGCGATGACTCGGTGATTGCCGGTGGTCGTTACCATAATTTTAAAGATTTTATTAACTTCCCGAATGAAGGAAATAAAAACTTACTCAACAAACCGTTACCACGCCTGCGCCACCGCTGGTTTGATAATTTCCGTAACGGATTTGATGCCATTCGCGAGCGCGATGTGTTGCTCTACTACCCGTATTACACCTTCGAGCACACATTAGAATTGCTGCGCCAAGCGTCGTTTGACCCGAATGTGTTATCCATCAAAATCAATATTTACCGTGTGGCAAAAGACTCACGTATCATCGACTCCGTGATCCACGCTGCCCACAATGGCAAAAAAGTCACCGTAGTGGTGGAGCTGCAAGCGCGTTTTGATGAAGCCGCCAATATTCACTGGGCGAAACGCCTAACTGAAGCGGGTGTTCACGTTATCTTCTCCGCGCCGGGGCTAAAAATTCACGCCAAGCTGTTTATTATTTCCCGTATGGAAGAAGGCCAGATTGTTCGCTACGCCCATATTGGTACGGGTAACTTTAACGAAAAAACCGCGCGTCTTTACACCGACTATTCATTACTGACCTGTAACGAGCAAATCACCAACGAAGTGCGCCGAGTATTTAGCTTTATTGAAAACCCGTATCGCCCTGTAACTTTCGATAATTTGATGGTGTCTCCGCAAAATACACGCACCAAAATCACTGAATTAATTGACCAAGAAATTGCAAATGCTGAAGCTGGGTTACCTAGTGGCATCACGCTGAAAATTAATAACTTAGTCGATAAAGAACTGACCGATAAGCTCTACGATGCCTCCAATGCAGGGGTTAAAATTCGCTTGTTAGTGCGTGGCATGTGTTCACTCGTCTCAGGGCAACAAGGCTATAGCGAAAATATCCAAGTCACCAGTGTGGTGGACCGATTCTTAGAGCATGACCGCGTTTATGTCTTTACCAACGCTGGCGATGAAAAAGTATTCATCTCCTCGGCCGACTGGATGACCCGCAACATCGACTACCGTATCGAAGTCGCCGTTCGTTTGCTGGATCCACGACTTAAACAGTTGGTTTTAGATATCCTCGAATTACAGTTCAGTGATACCGTCAAAGCCCGCTTTGTTGACAAAGAACTCAGTAATCATTATGTTCCCCGCGGCAATAAGCGCAAAATTCGCGCTCAATTAGCTGTTTATGAATTTTTAAAAGCACTCGAAATGCCTGAAACAAGAGCTTGATACTATGCCAATTGCCAGTTCATCTACCCCAAGACCACAAGAAATTGCGGCGATTGACTTGGGTTCAAACAGTTTTCATATGGTTATTGCGCGTATTGTCAATGGAGCACTACAAGTTCTAACCCGTTTAAAAAAACGTGTTCATCTTGCTGATGGGCTGAGTGATACCAATGAGCTCAGTGAAGAAGCCATGGAGCGTGGCTTAGCGTGTTTATCGCTATTTGCTGAGCGTCTACAAGGCTTCACGCCTGATAACGTCTGCATCGTTGGTACCCATTCATTACGAGTCGCCACCAACGTTGAAGAATTTCTACGTCGTGCAAAAGCCATTATTCCCTACCCGATTGAGATCATTTCAGGGCAAGAAGAAGCGCGTTTGATTTTTATGGGCGTTGAACACACGCAGCCGGAAAAGGGTCGTAAACTGGTCATCGATATTGGCGGCGGTTCCACAGAGCTGGTGATTGGCGAGAAATTTGAACCCATTTTAATTGAAAGCCGCCGTATGGGCTGCGTGAGCTTTGCTCGTCACTATTTCCCTAATGAAATCATTTCCCCAGATAATTTTAATCGCGCTTATTTAGCCGCCTGCTTAAAACTGGAAAGCACCGCTACCCTATTTAAAAAGCAAGTTTGGGATGTGGCGATGGGAGCCTCCGGTACCATTAAAGCGGCACATGCGGTAATTGTAGAGATGGGCGATCGTGATGGCATTATTACCCGCGAGCGCCTCGAAAAAATCAAACAAGTCGCATTGAAGTACAAAACGTTTAAATCATTAGAAATTCCGGGACTTTCTTCTGATCGTAAACACGTTTTTGTGCCGGGTTTAGCTATCTTAATTGCGGTGTTTGATTCCCTCGACATCAAAGAATTGCGACTCTCCGACGGAGCCTTACGTGAAGGCGTTCTCTATGAAATGGAAGGTCGCTTTCGTCACCAAGATATTCGGCAACGCACCGCATTAAGCCTTGCCGAGCACTATAATATCGACCGTGAACAAGCCAAACGGGTTTTGAAAACCATGGAAGAGCTGTATTATCAGTGGCGCCAGCAGAACCCTAAACAGGCCAATCCACAATTAGAATCCATTTTAATTTGGGCGGTTATGCTGCACGAAGTGGGATTGAGTATTAACCATAGCGGCATGCATCGCCATTCCGCTTATATCTTACAAAACACCAACTTACCGGGATTTAGCCAAGAGCAACAATTGCTATTAGCGACGTTGGTTCGCAATCATCGCCGTGCCATTAAATACGATGAAATCCCTAAGTTTAACTTGTTTAAACGCAAGCAATTTATGCCGTTGATTCAAATTTTGCGCTTATCTATCTTATTGAATAATCAGCGCCAATCAACGACAACACCTTCGTCTATGCGCATTGAAACCGACGAAGGTCATTGGACACTTTTCTTACCTGCGCAGTATCTCGCCCACAATGCGTTAATGCTGCTCGACCTTGAAAAAGAGAGCGCCTACTGGGAAGAGGTTCCTGGCTGGAAACTCACCATTTGCGCAGAAAATGAGCCATAGGCTTACATGACTCAGAAATGAGTATGATTTAGAAAATAGAAACAAAAAATAATGATTTGCGGTCAGTGTTGTTTTGTTCTTCTTATTCGAAATATGAACAGATTTGATATTTTTTTGGGATCAGCGACAATACTGGGTAGAAGTTTCGTCACCTCGCAGGCGAATTAATTTAAAGCGCTTCGGCGCCGAATGGTTTAAGGATTAACATGTCACAAACTGCTTTTTCAACTGATGCGGCACCAATAATCAATCCGCATTCACAAAGACTGGCGTACATCCGCCAGCAAATACTGACGTTATTCATGGAAGACGAAGAGTTTGTTCATGCTCTTGTCGAGAAAGACCAACACGTCAGTATGGATGATAAAGCATTTAGTGAAAAAATTAGTACGGTTAAAGAACTGCTTGTTGACCTCCACACCGCGGATATCGCCGATATTCTTGAAATGCTACCGTACGACGAGCGTCTCGCACTGTGGCGCTTAGTCGACAACAACGAACGCGGTGAAGTGTTGGTTGAAGCCTCTGTCTCTGTTTGGGACAGCCTGATTAAAGATATGTCAGACCGAGAACTGCTGCGAGCGGTTGCAGGCTTACATGTGGACGAACAAGCGTATATCGCTGAGCACTTGCCCCGCGATACCATGCGCCGTCTCCTCACCTACTTAGACCCAAGCTTACGTAGCCGTATTCGTGAAGTTCTCCAATACGCCAAAGACAGCGTTGGGCAGATGATGGATTTCGAATTCGTCACTGTGCGTTCAAACGTCACCCTAAAAACAGTACAACGCTATCTACGCCAACGGGGAAAAATTCCTGAAGCAACGGATAAAATTTTCGTTGTCGATAAAGATAATTATCTGCAAGGCGAATTACCCCTGACCACCATTTTGATCCAAGCGCCAGAACGTATTGTTGCCGATGTGATGAAAACCGATACCGTCACCTTCTTACCCGATGAAAAAGGGGAAGATGCAGCAAGCGCATTCGAACGTTACGACTTAATTTCTGCCGCGGTTGTGGACAGCAACGGCTTGCTGATGGGGCGTCTAACCGTTGAAGATATCGTTGATAATATCAGCGAAGAAAACGATAACAGCATCCGCCGTATGGGGGGGTTAAGTCCTGAAGAGGACGTATTCGCCCCTGTTGGTCAAGCGGTTAAAACCCGTTGGACATGGCTTGCCATTAACCTGTGTACCGCTTTCGTCGCTTCCCGTGTTATCGGTGTGTTCGAAGATACGATTTCACAGTTGGTTGCCCTCGCGACCTTAATGCCAATCGTGGCGGGTATCGGTGGTAATACGGGTAACCAGACTATTACCATGATTGTCCGCGCCATTGCGTTACACCAAATCCAGAACGGTAGCTTCTCCTTCCTGATGGTCAGAGAGCTGGGAGTCGCCTTTATTAACGGGGTGGTTTGGGGCGGTATTATGGGCGTCGTCACCTACCTCTTGTATGGGGATCTCGCCATGGGCGCTGTGATGACCCTTGCGATGGTACTTAACCTCTTGATGGCTGCCATCATGGGGGTCTTGATCCCATTAATCATGATTAAGATGGGTAAAGACCCTGCTATCGGTTCTAGCGTGATGATCACGGCAATTACAGACACTGGTGGTTTCTTTATCTTCTTAGGGTTAGCGACCCTGTTCTTAGTTTAACCGCCTACCCGCGTACTTTGCCTTAAACTAGGTACGCGGGTTTATAAAAACCTACCATTCTCTGAAAAACCGCCCAATTCGACTAAAATAGAAATAATTGACAGATCATATCCGCGAGTATTATTTATTTAAATAGCCTTATCCCCTGCCTATTAATTATATTATTTTATCTATATCTGTTATTTACTCTATTTAATTTCACACTTAATAAATTAGCACCATTATATTTATTACCTTTTTTGTGATTATTTTGCACATCAAAATATACAATCGTCTGTAATTGCTAGTTTATTAATATCATATCGTGGCATTCAATTATCATTCAGAGTAGTCATTCAACCTTTTCTAATTAAATAGAATTTTATGCTTGTTTTTAAGGTGGCAGTTTACAGAATATGAAACTTTCTGCTATAAATGAAGACACGTTAGAGATACAGAGTATTACCTTGGTTTATTTTCCCTCGTTTTATCTCATATCCTTTGCCAAATAATATTAATTACTTCGCTATTTAACGTACCTATTATTACAAATAACCTCATCGCGCTAATATTGAAATGTTGTGTATTGAGAAGGACAGAATTATGACATCGCAAACAACCAGCCAGCCTGCGGCTAGACCGTTAGGCAAAGAAGATTATAAAACTTTGGGCTTATCCTCTTTAGGTGGCACATTAGAATTTTATGATTTCGTTATTTTCGTTTTTTACGCGAAAATTATCTCCCAGCTATTTTTCCCGGGCGATAATGAATTTCTCGCATTAATGGCGACGCTGGGTCTGTTTGCTGCGGGTTATCTTGCTCGCCCATTGGGCGGCATTATCATGGCCCACTTTGGCGATAAAATCGGTCGTAAGAAAATGTTTACCTTAAGTATTTTCTTGATGGCATTCCCAACTTTTATTATTGGTTTCTTGCCAACATTTGAGACCATTGGCGCTGCTGCCCCCCTGTTACTGTTATTAATGCGTATCATGCAAGGTGCTGCTATTGGCGGTGAAATGCCAGGTGCATGGGTGTTTATTGCCGAACATACTCCGAAACAGCGTTATGGTTTAGGCGTGGGAACATTAACCTCAGGGATCACTGGCGGGATTTTATTAGGCTCTATCGTCGCGATTATCATTGAACGCTCTTATACCACCCAAGAGGTGCATGATTTTGCGTGGCGTATTCCGTTTATCTTAGGGGGTATCTTTGGTTTTATCTCTGTCTATCTGCGTCGTTTCTTACAAGAGACCCCGATTTTCAAAGAGATGGCAGCTAAGAAAGCGTTAACCAAAGAATTGCCAGTAAAAACCGTGGTTAAATCCCATAAACAAGCTTGCATGATCACCGCGGCACTGACATGGTCACTGTCTACCGCTATCGTTGTCACCATTTTGATGACGCCTGACGTGGTATTAAAAGGTATTTATGGCATCGATCGTAATATTGCGTTGCAAGCCAACTGTGCAGCAACCTTGACCTTAACTTTAGGCTGTATTTTCTGGGGTTGGTTAGGAGATAAAACAGGAACGCGTACGTCGATGACCTTGTCTTGGGGTGGATTAGCGGTTACCGCTATCTACTTCTATTCATCGCTGTCATCGGATATTTCGGCAAATACTTTAACGTTTAACTATGCATTAATGGGCTTCTTCGTGGGCGCAATTGCGACAACGCCAATTATCAGTACTCGCGCGTTTCCACCTGAAATTCGTTTCTCAGGATTATCCTTTGCGTATAACTTGGCGTATGCGGTATTCGGTGGCTTGACCCCAATCTTAACAGGGGCATGGTTACAGCAGTCCCATATGGCACCAGCATACTATGTTGCAGGAGTTTCCTTGTTAGCCGTTGCCGTGGCGTTTATCCCTCTGTCATACAAAGGTTGGACTCGTACCGCAGAAGAGGAACGTAACCCTGCGGCAGTATTGAAAACCAGCATCAATTAATTTCTCGTCATTCAAACATAAAGCCAGTCGCTTAGCGGCTGGCTTTTTTATGGCGCCCTACATGCTAAAAGGATGACTCTCTCTCTGCCGCATATCCCCAGACATTTCAAGTTCTTCCGTCTGAATAAGCAAATCAGAATATCCATCAGGTAACGCCTCCTTTTGAATCAAGTGAGTATTCCTTCCCACCCTTAATAAAACGAGAGAAATGCTTTCACAACAAAGAGTTCTACGCTCATTTCGAAAAGCATTATTTGCAGTTATCTAACGTTCTTTTCCATTTTTTCATATTTCCTCCATTTTCTTTTGTTCCCCTCAAGCTAAACTATTAAAATACGCAACTGATTAATTTTTAATATATACCTTATTATATTCAGTTAAATTTATTGGAATGGTTCCTAACTGATTTTACTCAACCTTGAGTTAAGCGAATTACCCACCATGACGACACAGAAACGCCGTACAATTTTGACTCGCTCTGCCCTGTTTGTTGCTCTGTTAGCTGCGGCTGGCGCAACGTGGTATGCCTACCATAAAAATAACCAAAATGAAGGACCAACCACAGCCAGTGCAACTCAAAGCGGACAAGCGAAAAAAGCAGGTGGAAGACCATCACGTCCACTTGCACCGGTTCAATTTGCCACTGCCCAAGAAAAAGTCGTGCCGCGTTTCCTATCTGGTTTAGGTACCGTGCAGGCCGCCAACATGGTGACGGTCACTAGCCGCGTTGAAGGTCAATTAATGAATATCTACTTCACCGAAGGGCAATCCGTCAAAGCCGGCGATTTATTAGCCCAAATTGACCCTCGCCCTTTTGAAGTGCAACTTGCCCAAGCGGAAGGTCAATTAGCCAAAGATAAAGCCACTTTAGCCAATGCTCGGTTAGATCTGACCCGCTACCAAAAACTGGCGGGAACCAAAGTCATCTCCCAGCAAGAGTTGGATAACCAGCGCGCTACTGTATTACAAGCCGAGGGTAGCATCAAAGTTGACCAAGCCGCCGTTGATAACGCCAAACTGCAACTGACCTACAGCAAAATTACAGCCCCTATTTCTGGACGCATCGGTTTAAAACAAGTGGATGTGGGTAACTTTATCTCTTCAGGGACTTCCACGCCGATTGTAGTGATCACCCAAACGCAACCTGCTGACGTACTATTTGCCTTACCTGAAGGTGATATTCCTGCTATCCAACAAGCGCAAGCAGCAGGGAATAAAGTTCTGATAGAAGCTTGGGATCGCAATAATATTGCCATGATTGCACGCGGTGAATTACTGAGTACCGATAACCAAATTGACCCAGCAACGGGGACACTGAAAATCAAAGCACGCTTTACTAACGAAGAGCAAAAACTGTTCCCGAATCAGTTCGTGAACGTCAAAATGCAGGTAGAGACCTTACAAAATGCCGTGGTGATCCCTACTGCTGCCCTGCAAATGGGCAATGAAGGTCACTATGTTTGGGTACTGAGCGACGATGATACCGTGACGAAACACCTTGTGACAGTGGGCATTCAAGACAGCCAGCAAGTGGTAATTGAAAGCGGTTTATCCGCTAACACCAAAGTCATTACCGATGGCGTCGATAAGCTAACTGATGGCGCAAAAGTTGAAGTGGTCAACGCTTCAAGCCTCGAAAAGAAACCGGCTTCCACAGAGAGAAAACCTCGCAATAGTGCGGAGAAAGCCTAATGCAGCCGGAAACACATAAAGGCGGTGGCCCATCCCGCCTCTTCATTCTACGTCCTGTCGCAACCACCTTATTTATGGTGGCGATTTTGCTCGCGGGGATCATCGGTTATCGGTTTTTACCTGTCTCGGCGTTACCGGAAGTTGACTACCCGACTATTCAAGTTGTGACCTTATACCCCGGTGCCAGCCCCGATGTGATGACGTCGGCTATCACGGCACCGCTAGAAACGCAATTCGGTCAAATGTCCGGCTTACAACAGATGTCATCACGCAGCTCCGGCGGCGCGTCGGTGATCACCTTGATGTTCCAGCTCTCTTTGCCTCTCGATGTGGCAGAGCAGGAAGTGCAGGCGGCGATTAACTCCGCCACCAGCTTGCTGCCCTCAGATTTACCATATCCACCGATTTACAACAAAGTAAACCCTGCGGATCCGCCCGTTTTAACGCTCGCCGTCACCTCCGATGCGATGCCATTAACGCAGGTACAAGATATTATTGAAACCCGCGTGGCGCAGAAAATTTCCCAAGTGACTGGGGTGGGCTTAGTCACCTTAGCGGGGGGGCAACGCCCTGCTGTGCGCGTCAACCTTAATCCACAAGCCATGGCGGCAAAAGGATTAGACAGCGAAACCATTCGTACCGCTATCAATAATGCGAACGTCAACTCCGCAAAAGGAAGTTTTGATGGCCCAACCCGCTCTGTGACGTTATCTGCTAATGACCAGATGAAATCCCTTGAGGATTACCGCAAGTTGATTGTGGCTTTCCAAAATGGCGCCCCAGTGCGTTTGGGGGATATTGCTACTATTGAACAAGGTGCTGAGAACGCCTATCTCGGTGCATGGGCGAATAGCCAACAAGCGATTGTAATTAACGTTCAGCGCCAACCGGGCGCGAACGTGATTAGCACCACGGATACTATCCGCGCGTTATTGCCAGAATTGATTGAGAGCTTACCGGCATCCGTGAATGTGGATATTTTGACCGACCGCACCAGCACCATTCGCGCTTCCGTTAATGATGTCCAATTCGAATTAATGCTCGCTATCGCCCTCGTGGTGATGGTGATTTACTTATTCCTGCGTAATGGGATTGCGACGCTGATCCCCGGCATCGCCGTGCCATTATCGTTAGTCGGCACCTTTGCCGTCATGTATTTTTGCGGCTTTTCCGTCAATAACCTCACATTGATGGCGCTAACCATCGCCACGGGATTCGTGGTGGATGACGCTATCGTGGTGATCGAAAATATCTCCCGCTATCTTGAAAAAGGGGATAAACCGGTTGTTGCCGCATTAAAAGGTGCAGGAGAAATCGGTTTTACCATTATCTCCCTGACCTTCTCTTTGGTTGCCGTACTGATCCCGCTGCTGTTTATGGGGGATATTGTCGGGCGCCTGTTCCGTGAGTTTGCAATTACGTTAGCGGTAGCGATTTTAATCTCCGCCGTGGTATCCCTCACTCTCACCCCAATGATGTGCGCCCGCTTGCTTAAACCGGAATCCCAGCATAAACATAATCGCTTTGAAATCGCCTGTGAGCATTTCTTTGAGTGGATGATTGCAGGTTATGGTGTTTGGCTAAAACGTATTCTTAACCACCAGTGGTTAACTCTGTGTGTGGCATTAGGAACTTTGGTACTGACCGTACTGCTGTATATGTGGATCCCAAAAGGATTCTTCCCACTACAAGATAGCGGCATTATTCAAGGCACCATTGAAAGTCGCCAATCCATTTCGTTTGCCGCGATGTCGAAGAAACAGCAAGAAGTGGCGGGCATTATTCTGGCAGATCCGGCGGTTGAGAACGTTACCACCTATGTGGGTATCGACGGTAACAATGCCACACTGAATAACGCCCGTATTCAAATCACCTTGAAGCCCCTTGAAGAGCGTGACGACCGTGTCCCTACGATTATTCCTCGCTTGCAGCAAGCCACCAGCGGTATTGCGGGCGTCAACCTCTACTTGCAACCATCCCAAGATTTAACCATTGATACGCAAGTTTCCCGCACCCCGTATCAATTCACGCTACAAGCTGGCTCCTTAGATGAGCTCAGCACTTGGGTACCAAAATTGCTGGAAGCGTTAAATCAACAATCCGCACTCATTGATGTGAGCAGCGACTGGCAAGATAAAGGTTTAGTGGCGTATGTGAATGTGGATCGTGATACCGCGAGCCGTTTTGGTATTACCATGTCGAATATCGATAACGCGCTGTATAACGCGTTTGGTCAACGCATGATCTCCACCATTTACACCCAAGCTAACCAGTATCGCGTCATTTTAGAGCACAATACCCAAACCCGTGATGGGATGGATGCGCTCAACGATATTCGCTTAAAAGGCACTGATGGCGCCATTGTTCCGCTAAATACCCTCGTCAATATTCAAGAAGGTTATGGACCTTTGGCGATTAATCACCTCGACCAATTCCCGTCAGTCACTTTCTCTTTCGATGTGGCGGGAGATTCTTCATTAGAAGAAGCAGTCAATGCGGTGAAGCTGGCTGAAAAACAGATTTCGATGCCAAAATCGATAACGACACAATTCCAAGGGGCAACCCTCGCCTTTGAAGCGGCGCTGAGTAGCACCGTTTGGCTAATTTTTGCCGCGATTATCGCCATGTATATCGTGCTCGGTATTCTGTACGAAAGCTTTATTCATCCAATCACCATTTTATCCACTTTGCCGACCGCTGGCGTGGGGGCTTTGCTCGCGCTAATGATGGCCGGCAATGAGCTCGATGTTATCGCTATTATCGGGATTATCTTGCTGATCGGGATTGTGAAAAAGAACGCCATAATGATGATTGACTTTGCCCTCGCCGCAGAGCGTGAACAAGGTTTATCTCCATATGATGCGATTTATCAGGCCTGTTTACTGCGTTTTCGCCCAATCCTGATGACCACCATGGCCGCATTGCTCGGTGCGCTGCCGCTGATGCTCAGTACCGGTGTCGGCGCAGAACTGCGCCAGCCTCTGGGGGTCTGTATGGTGGGTGGGTTGATCATGAGCCAGATTTTAACGCTGTTCACCACGCCAGTGATCTACCTGATGTTTGACCGTCTAGCTCATCGCTTCAATCGCCGTGGGCACAAGGCACAGGAGTCTTAATGAAACGCTTCTTTGCTTTGTTTATTAGCCGTCCGGTGGCGACCACATTAATCAGTGTCGCCATTACCCTGTGCGGTGCATTGAGCTTTCTGTTTTTACCTGTGGCGCCATTGCCGCAGGTAGACTACCCCGTGATAAGAGTGACAGCGTCACTTCCTGGTGCTTCCCCTGAAACGATGGCTTCCTCCATCGCGACACCGCTTGAGCGCTCATTAGGCAGTATTGCTGGATTAAATGAGATGACCTCGAGCAGTTCGTTAGGGCGAACTTCCATTACCTTAGAGTTTGATTTAAACAAAGATATCAATAATGCCGCGCGAGAAGTACAAGCGGCGTTGAATGCCGCACAGAATTTATTACCTAGTGGTATGCCAAGCCGACCGCGTTACTATAAATCAAACCCGTCTGACGCGCCGATCATGATTTTAACTCTCACATCAAAAACCCTCAGTACCGGGGAAATGTATGATGTGGCGTCCACACGCTTAGCTCAGCGTATCGCGCAAATCGATGGGGTCAGTGAAGTTGCCGTAGGAGGTGGTTCTCTTCCTGCTGTGCGTGTGGAACTCAACCCTACCGCCCTATTTAATCAAGGGGTTTCCCTTGATGCTGTGCGCTCTGCCATCAGTAGTGCTAACGTGCGCCAGCCTCAAGGTTATATTAATAATGACGATAATCGCTACCAAGTTCAAACTAACGACGAATTGAAAAAAGCCGCCGATTACCGTCCGATTATTGTCCATTACAGTAATGGCAATGCCGTCAAACTCAGTGATGTGGCCGTCGTAAAAGACTCTGTCCAAGATGTGCGCGCCGCAGGGATGTCCAGTGGTGAACCCGCAATTTTGATCATCATTCGCCGCGAAGCGGGTGCCAATATCATTGAAACGGTCAAACGCATTCGCGAGGAACTCCCAGAATTTAAGGATATGATCCCCGCCGCCATTGATTTACAGGTTGCCCAAGATAGAACACCGACCATCAAAGCATCGTTGGCAGAAGTCGAGCGAGCATTAATGATTGCCATTGCGCTTGTGATCCTCGTTGTATTGCTGTTTCTACGCTCAGGGCGTGCCACTTTAATTCCCGCCATTGCTGTGCCTGTCTCGTTAATTGGTACCTTTACCGCCATGTATTTATGCGGGTTTAGCCTCAATAACTTGTCATTAATGGCCTTAACCGTCGCCACCGGATTTGTGGTGGATGATGCCATCGTGGTATTGGAGAACATTTCTCGGCACATTGAAAATGGTCGAAAACCGTTTATCGCGGCAGTTAAAGGGGTTTCTGAGGTTGGCTTTACCGTCGTTTCGATGAGTATTTCTTTAGTGGCGGTGTTTATCCCACTGTTACTGATGGATGGATTAGTTGGGCGATTATTCCGCGAATTTGCCATTACGCTCTCGACTGCTATCGGGATTTCACTGATTATCTCGCTGACGTTAACTCCGATGATGTGCGCTCATTTACTGAAAAAACGCGGCACAGCCAATACCAAGCAACGAGGATTTGGACGCGTTCTTATTCGGTTACAAGAAAGTTACGGCGTCACGTTAAATTGGGTACTATCTCATCGTCGCAGTGTGCTGGCAGTGCTAATTGCAGCAATTGGCTTGAATGTTTATCTGTATATTTCTATCCCTAAAGCCTTTTTCCCAGAGCAAGATACAGGACGATTGCTGGGATTCGTTCGAGCAGACCAAAGCATCTCATTCCAGTCAATGAAGCAAAAAATGACGAGCTTTATGCTGCAAGTAAAAGCGGATCCTGCCGTGGATAGCGTCACTGGATTTACGGGCGGCAGCCGCGTCAACAGTGGCTCTATGTTTATCTCCTTAAAGCCACTGGATGAGCGCAAAGAGAGTGCTAACAGCGTGATTAACCGCTTGCGCATGAAACTGGCGAACGAGCCCGGAGCCAACTTATTTATGATGCCCGTGCAAGATATTCGCGTGGGAGGGCGTCAATCCGAAGCTAGCTATCAATTTACCCTATTAGCCGATGAGCTGGATGCATTACGTTCATGGGAGCCCGCTATTCGCCGAGCGCTGGGGGATTTACCTCAGTTAACCGATGTGAACTCCGATAAAGAAGATAAAGGCGCAGAGATGGCGTTAACCTATGACCGCGATTTGATGGCGCAACTGGGGATCGATGTGCGTGATGCGAACAATCTGCTCAACAACGCCTTTGGTCAACGTCAAATTTCTACCATTTATGAAGCTATGAACCAATATAAAGTGGTGATGGAAGTCGCGCCGGAATATACCCAAGACGTCAGTTCGCTGGATAAAATGTTTGTGGTGAATAAGCAAGGAGAAGCGATCCCCCTCTCCTATTTTGCCCGCTGGCAGCCTGCCAATGCACCGTTAAGTGTTAACCACCAAGGGTTATCAGCCGCGTCCACCATTTCCTTTAACGTGGCAGACGGTTATACCTTAAATGATGCCATTGTGGCGGTGGAGAAAACCATGACGGCTTTAGGCGTTCCATCGACGGTACGTGGCACTTTCGCCGGAACCGCCCAAGTTTTCCAAGATACCTTAAAATCTCAGTTGTTTTTAATTTTAGCGGCGATTGTCACGGTCTATTTGGTACTGGGTATTTTGTATGAAAGTTATATTCACCCACTTACCATTCTGTCGACACTGCCATCCGCAGGTGTCGGTGCGTTATTAGCCTTGGAATTATTTGATACGCCATTTAGCCTCATTGCCTTGATCGGCATTATGTTGCTTATTGGTATTGTGATGAAAAACGCCATTATCATGGTGGATTTTGCCCTTCAAGCCCAACGTAATGGGAACTTATCGGCAAAAGAGGCTATTTTACGCGCAAGCCTGCTGCGTTTTAGACCGATTTTAATGACTACCCTTGCTGCCATTTTTGGGGCGCTCCCTTTGATGCTCGGTACGGGTGATGGCGCAGAATTACGCCAACCGCTGGGGATCGCGATTGTCGGTGGATTAGTCATGAGTCAGTTGCTGACGTTATTTACCACACCAGTGGTGTATCTCAGTTTTGATAGCCTGAGACAGCGTTTTTCACGCAAAGCGCCTTCAATGCAGGAGAAATCCCATGAAGCTTAAACTCACAAGCCTCAGCACTCGGTTATTTATCGCTATCTTTGCCACCTGTTTGCTGCTGGTTGCTATCATGCACCAAGGCGTCAGAATGGGCTTCCAGCATGGTTTTATTGACTATATTAAAGAGAATGACCAACAACGTGCAGAGCTACTCGCTTTGGCGCTTGCCGAGCAATACGAGGAAGAAGGAAGTTGGCGTTTCTTGGCGGTGGATGAGCGGATGTTTTTCCGTATTCTACGTAATGTAGATAATCAGCATCAAGGACAAGGTCATGGCGGTGGTCATAAGCGAATGCGCGGTATGTTTTGGGTGTATGATGCCAAAGAAAACCTGATTTGGGGGCGAGACCTTCCCCCTCCTGACCAAGTGATCCGCGTGCCCGTCAAAACGAGCCGAGGCGCAACCGTCGGCTGGCTAGTTGCCAGTTATGAAAGTGGGATCAGTAACCAATTAGACCAACGTTTCGATACCCAGCAGATGCACATTAGCTGGGTAATTGCAGGGTTATCGCTATTCGTGGCGCTGCTAGTGACCCTATTTTTAGCTCGCGGCTTTTTAAAGCCCATCACCCGATTGCTGGAAGGCACTCAACAACTCGCTAAAGGTAATTTCAGTGCGCGGGTGTCTGAAGTGGGTCAAGATGAGTTGGGGCAGCTGGCGAAAGACTTTAACCATCTCGCCTCGACCTTGGAAAAAAATGAGCAAATGCGCCGCGATTATATGGCGGATATTTCCCATGAATTACGCACCCCACTCTCCGTTTTACGCGGCGAACTTGAAGCCGTACAAGACGGTGTGCGCCAAGCAACGCCTGAAACCATCAATTCCCTACTCAATGAAACTCAAACACTGATAAAACTGGTCAATGACCTGCATCAGCTTTCGTTATCCGATAGAGGCTCCTTGGTTTATCGTATGGAATCTATCGATATTATCCCGATTATTGAGATGAATTTAGGGCAAGCCAAATGGCGATTGGAGGATAGGCAGCTGGCGTTAGAAACTCAGTTTTCAGCCCATTCCCATCTATTCGCTGATCCTGATCGTATCAACCAGCTGTTTTATAATTTGATGGAAAACAGCCTGCGTTATACCGATCCTCACGGTAAAATTGCCGTCAACGTGAGCCAACATGAGCAAAAATTAGTGATCACGTGGGAAGATAGCGCGCCGGGATTAAGTGTTGAACAATGCCAGCGTCTGTTTGAACGATTTTACCGTGTGGAAGTTTCTCGTAACCGTGCGAGTGGTGGCTCAGGTTTGGGGCTGGCGATTTGCTATAATATTGTCGAGGCCCATAACGGGACTATTTCTGCGGCACCATCCCCACTCGGTGGCGTGAAGATAACCATTCAACTTCCCATTGCGACGCAGGAGGAGCAATAGTGTCTTTGCCTGAATCCCCTTTATTGGGAGCCAATAGCGCCCATGTTCTGATTGTTGAAGATGAACCCAAACTTGGGCAGCTACTGTTTGATTATTTGCAAGCTGCTGGCTATGTTCCCGCCTTGCTGATGCGCGGCGATGAAGTCATCCCTTATGTGCAAAAGCACTTTCCTGACCTGATTTTATTAGATTTGATGTTACCGGGACTCGATGGTATTTCGGTCTGTCGTGAACTGCGTAAATTCAGCGATGTTCCAGTGATTATGGTGACAGCCAAAACGGAAGAAATTGACCGTTTATTAGGGTTAGAAATTGGTGCCGATGACTATGTTTGTAAGCCCTTTAGCCCGCGAGAAGTGGTTGCCCGCGTAAAAACGATTTTGCGTCGTTGCCAAAGAGTCCCTTCTTCTATGGGAAGCCAAGAGACTCAGCTGGTTATCGATGAAAATGCCTTCCAAGTTCGTTATGGGGATAAATTACTGGAATTGACCCCCGCAGAATTTCGTCTGCTAAAGTTTTTGTCAGATAACGCAGGTACGGTGTTTTCTCGGGATCAATTACTGGACATTTTGTATGACGACCATCGCGTGGTCACCGACAGAACCATTGATAGCCACGTTAAAAATTTACGCCGTAAGCTCGAATCTCTGGATGACGAAAAAACCTTTATCCGCTCCATCTATGGCTTGGGCTATCGCTGGGACGACATCTAATCGCCGCTGGTATTTCTGTAACAAAATTATAACCCTGTTTTTTGCATGGGAAATTTGGCATTCCCCTCATTTAGCGTTAAAATCCCCACCCTCGAATTTTTACACCAAGCCATCCGGCTTGGTGCTGACCTGACATCAGACTGAGAACTAACATGTTTACACCAGAATTATTATCCCCAGCAGGTTCCTTGAAGAACATGCGCTATGCCTTTGCTTACGGTGCCGATGCGGTTTACGCTGGTCAACCACGCTATAGCTTACGTGTACGCAATAACGAATTTAACCATGAGAATCTCGCGAAAGGGATCAATGAAGCCCATGAGTTGGGTAAAAAATTCTATGTGGTCGTCAATATCGCACCACATAACGCCAAGTTGAAAACCTTTATTCGTGACCTGACTCCCGTGATTGAAATGGGTCCCGATGCACTGATTATGTCCGACCCTGGTCTGATTATGATGGTGCGTGAAGCCTTCCCTGAGATGGATATTCACTTATCGGTTCAGGCTAACGCCGTCAACTGGGCTTCCGTGAAATTCTGGAAACAAATGGGCTTAACTCGCGTGATTTTATCCCGCGAATTATCGCTGGAAGAGATTGCTGAAATCCGCCAGCAAGTACCTGAAATTGAGCTGGAAGTTTTTGTACACGGCGCGTTGTGTATGGCGTATTCCGGTCGCTGCTTGCTATCTGGTTATATTAATAAGCGTGACCCGAACCAAGGTACCTGTACTAACGCGTGTCGCTGGGAATATAAAGTTCAGGAAGGCAAAGAGGACGATGTGGGTAACATCGTGCATGTCCATGAGCCAATCCCAGTTAAAAACGTAGCACCAACACTCGGTGAAGGTGCTCCAACCGATAAAGTTTACATGATTGAAGAAGCGATGCGTCCGGGCGAATACATGACAGCCTTTGAAGACGAACACGGCACTTATATCATGAACTCAAAAGATTTACGCGCCATCGAGCACGTTGAAACGCTGACAAAAATGGGCGTTCATTCTCTGAAAATCGAAGGTCGTACCAAGTCATTCTATTATTGTGCTCGTACTGCCCAAGTGTATCGCCGCGCCATTGATGATGCTGTAGCGGGTAAACCATTTGACCCAACCTTGCTTTCTACCCTTGAAGGCTTAGCGCACCGCGGTTATACCGAAGGTTTCTTACGTCGTCATACCCATGATGCTTATCAAACCTATGAATATGGCTATTCCGTTTCAGATACTCAGCAATTTGTCGGCGAGTTTACAGGCAACCGAGTGAATGGCTTAGCGGAAGTCGATGTGAAAAACAAATTTAGCGTCGGTGATAGCCTAGAATTAATGACACCATCAGGCAATATCGTCTTTACTCTGGATGCATTAACTAACCGCAAAGGCGAATCTGTTGATGTGGCACCGGGGAATGGACATGTGGTTTATCTGCCGATCCCCGAAGATGTGGATGTAAATTTTGGCTTGTTGATCCGCAATCTTGCTGGAACGACTACTCGAGACCCGCATCAAGCCCAAGAAGAAAAAGCATAAAAGCTGAAAAAGCGTAAACTGGCTAAGTATTCCATCCCTTATTGCTAAATACGTTTTACTAAATAGAAGCCCATGGTCAATGACTATGGGTTTTTTCTTAGGTATTCGTGTAAAAAACGGTCATTTTATGCTTTATTTTAGTTGAGAATCATTCTCGTTATTGACAGTTTCGTTAAAAAGTGCACTCAATATCCAAATTTATGCAACAGATCACATCAATTGGTTATTCTATATCGTATAGTCACTGTCGAAAACGAAGAACTAGAAAGTCATAAATTAAGACTAGGAACCACCTCCTTGGCTGGCTCAATCTCCCTTGAGCTAGCCATTTCTTTTTTCTAGCCCCCCAAATTCTTACCACCAGCGATGAAAATGGTGTACAGGTCCAAAGCCACTGCCGACTTCTAAACTATCCGCTTGCTCCAGCGCCCCTTGCAAATAGGCTTTTGCTTCTACAACCGTTTGTTGCCAATTCGCAAAACGCGGTCTCAGTGCGGCTAACGCTGCTGATAATGTACATCCTGTACCATGAGTATTTTTGGTATCGATACGTACCGACGTAAAACGCCACTCGCCTTCTGGGGTGATCAACCAATCAGGGCTTTGAGAATCGATCAAGTGTCCACCTTTCATCAAGACACTTTGGCAACCCAATTGCAGTAAACGTTGTCCTTGCTCACGCATTTGTTCTTCAGTTTGTGCCATTTGCTCATCAAGTAATACGGCTGCTTCGGGTAAATTTGGCGTGATCAACGAAACCATGGGTAAAAGCTCGCGCCTTAGGGTCTCTACGGCGTCTGGTAATAATAGCGGGTCTCCACTTTTGGCCACCATCACCGTATCGAGTACCACATAAGGTACGGGTGTTTTTTTCAACGCACTGGCGACCACTTGGACATTATCGCGATTAGATAACATACCGATTTTCGCGGCATCAATACGGACATCACTTAAAACAGAGTTCAATTGAGCCGCAACAAAGTCTGAAGGGATATTATGGATGGCTTGAACACCTTGCGTATTTTGTGCCACCAGCGCAGTCATCACACTGGTTCCATACGCACCGAGTGCGGAAAATGTTTTCAAGTCTGCTTGAATACCGGCTCCACCTGATGGATCCGTTCCCGCAATCGTTAATGCATTCACTCTCATTAATACTTTCTCCTTTGTCTTCAGAAAAATAATTGACCTTGAAAAAGCCCACTCCAATTATTGCATTTTTAAGTTAATAAAAATCATTAAGTTACATAGTTTTCGTTTTATTTAATATTCAATGATTATACTAATAATGAAATAATTCCTTACAACAGATTACGATCCCAATAAGTCATTATCCTAATTTGACCATTTATTGCTGTCCTATTTAGCTTATCTTTATTAAAATAATTCACACTAAAATTATTACAATTACGATAATGATGTCATCATTGTCAATGTCTATCATGACTCATCTATCAGATAAAACTAGATTGGATCCACAATGAGAGTTAATAAAAACATACAGTTGGTTGTAGGCGCATCGGCAATTCTGAGCGCTTCAATCTGCATGTCATCACCTGCGTTGGCTGAAGAGCAGTCAGTCGGTTTATGGGATAAATTCACCAATAATATCAGTACCACCTGGGATTCTGACAAATATGAGCTGTATATCCCGTTCTTCACTTGGCATAACCGTCTTATGTACGATAAAGAAAAAACAGATACCTATAATGAAGAGCCATGGGGCTTTGGTATCGGTAAATATCGTTATGATGAAGATAATGACTGGCATGCACTCTATGCGATGGCATTTATGGATTCCCATAATAAAGTCGAGCCAATCGTGGGTTATGGTTTCCAAAAAATGTGGATCCCAGGGGATATTGATGGCTTCCGTATGGGGGCGGGTTTCACGTTAGGTATCACCGCACGTGAAGAATATAGCTATATTCCACTCCCTGCGCCGCTGCCTTTAGTTTCTATTGAATATGATAAGCTTTCTGTTCAAGCGACCTATATTCCAGGAACATACAATAACGGTAACGTCCTGTTTGCTTGGTTACGTTGGCAGTGGTAAGCGCTTGAGCTTGTGCTCATCTCGCTAGAAACTGATTTAACAGAAAATAAGCATAAAAAAACCGGTAGATTAAACATCTTACCGGTTTTTTGTTTTTTATTTATCAAGACTTTTTACTTATGCCGCCTTGCTCTCTACACCTTGTTTTTTGGCACCTGAGAATTGATAACCAACCCACAGAACCGCGACCCAGAGAGGCATAATCAGCACAGAAACGCGTAACCCATCCATTGTCAGAATAATAATCAAGATCAGCGATAAGAACGCTAAACACAGATAGTTACCAAACGGATACCAAATACTCTTAAACTTCGTTTCAATACCCTGTTTATTCATTGCGGCTCTAAACTTCAAGTTAGAAACACAGATCATAATCCAGTTTAAAACTAGCGTAGTGACCACTAAGGACATCAGTAATTCAAATGCCTTACCTTCCATCACAAAGTTAATCAAGATCCCGCCAGAAGTCGCGATACCCGAAACAATCAGCGCCATTACAGGCACGCCGCCTTTATTCACTTTTGCCATAAAGCGCGGTGCGTTGCCTTGTTGTGCTAAGCCATACAGCATGCGGCTAGTACAGTAAGCACCACTGTTATAAACCGACAGCGCAGCAATCAAAATCACCACGTTCAATGCGTTGGCAACAAGCAAGTCACCCAGCTCATGGAAAATCAGTACGAATGGGCTAGTTTTACCATCCAGTTGTACCCATGGATACAGCGCCAGTAATACCGCCAGTGAGCCGATATAGAATATTAAGATACGGTAAACTACTTGGTTGATGGCTTTTGGAATGCTTTTATCTGGATCTTCCGCTTCTGCCGCAGTAATCCCTACCAACTCCAATCCACCAAATGAGAACATAATAATCGCCAGCGCAACCAATAGCCCGTTATAACCTTTGGCAAAGAAGCCGCCGTATTCCCACAAGTTACTCACTTTGGCTTGAGGGCCGCCATGGCCACTAAACAGCAAGTAACAGCCGAATAAAATCATCGCGATAACTGCAACAACTTTAATCAGCGCAAACCAAAACTCTGTTTCCCCGTAGGAGCGAACGTTAATCAGGTTGATCGCATTAACTGCAATAAAAAACACCAGCGCCGAAACCCAAATAGGTAACTCTGGCCACCAATGCTGCATATATTTACCCGCCGCAGTCAGTTCTGTCATCCCCACGAGGATAAACATTACCCAGTAGTTCCAACCCGAGAGGAATCCGGCAAAACCGCCCCAATATTTGAATGCGAAATGGCTAAATGACCCTGCAACAGGCTCTTGAACAATCATTTCACCTAACTGACGCATGATCAGAAAAGCGATAAATCCACACAATGCATACCCGAGTAATACCGACGGACCTGCCATTTGGATAGTGGTTGCTATCCCTAAAAATAGCCCTGTGCCGACAGCGCCCCCCAAGGCAATTAACTGAATATGCCTGTTTTTCAATCCGCGCTTTAACGTCTGTTGCGCCATATCTTTACCCTTCGTCCTCTAGCTTTTTGTTATCGTCCACAGTTGTGATAATCACGCAAGTTTATTTGAATTTTTGCATGAACTCCACTCGCAATTACACCACTGTAAAGCTGGCTTTCTGCCTGTCTTCTAATGTTTCCAAATAATGACAAACTAATATCCAGTAAGACGTTGCAAAATGCAAACTCAAAATGGTAACAAACCCGTCACGCGGCAAACGCCGAGTTGAAAGTCATCCCCACCCTGATCGCAGAGATTATTCATCGCCAAGAGGTATAAAAAAGCACAAATAATTACAATGCTGATGATTAATAGCATATTTCGCATAGATAATGGGGTTCTTAATAGTCACATCATCTGGCAATATTAATCGATATTATCGTCTTTAGTTGCGTAAAATGGGCTATTCATCGTTTTCAAGAAAATAATTGTTTATTTTTGCAGCTCTTGATAAATAACTGGCTATTGTTGTGTGATTTTTATACATAAATCAGTAATACCGCACAACCAACCTTTGTCATGGTGAAATGAAGTTGTGTATACTTCAGTTACCGTAAAATAAGAATGAATTTGAGATGGCACAAGATAACCACGTAGCACTTGTTAATGCTCTAAGTAAATGGATTGAAGAGCATTTAGGTCGAGTCATCCACTTGGAAGAACTCGCTGCCTATTCTGGGTATTCCCTTTGGCATATGCAAAAAATCTTTAAGGAAGTCACAGGGATCTCCTTAGGAAAATATATCCGTCAACGTCGACTGGCTGGCGCCGTAAATTTATTAAGAAATAGCAGCCAAAGCATTTTTGATATTGCGTTAGATTTCGGCTTCGGTTCGCAATCTCACTTTACCTATATGTTCCGCAAAGAATATGGCATTACACCGTTTGATTTCCGTCAAAATGACCAAATTCATTTGGATGTCAAAGAGCCATTACACCTAACCTCGGATGATGAGTGAATTTGTTTTACACGCATTAACCTGCATTTTTTCAGATTTAATGCGATAAAACATGGGCATTCTCATCCTTTTTACTGAGCAACTTATTCGTTGCCCTCTTAGATAATTTACATTCTCGATAATCAGAGTAAGGTACGTGTAAAAGTTCTATTTTAGGAGGCATTGATGTCAATCAAACTGGTCGCCATTGATTTAGATGGCACGTTACTCAATTCGCAGCACCAAATTTCTCCCGCAGTGAAAGAAGCCATTACCCGCGCGCACAAACAAGGTGTGCGAATTGTCCTTGCCTCAGGTCGCCCCTATTCTGGCATTTTACCTTACCTTCAAGAGCTTGGATTAGATACTGCCAGCAACTACTGCATCAGTAACAATGGCAGCGTGATCCATCAAGCCAATGATGGCAGCCACCTGTATGAAAATCTGTTAGATTTTGAAGATTATCAATATTTTGCTGATCTGGCTAACAACGTGGGGGTCCATATGCACGCCCTTGCAGATAACACCATGTTCACCGCTAATCGCCATATTAGCCGCTATACCATTCATGATGCCTATTTCACCAATACACCTCTGGTCTATTGCCCCGTTAACGAAATGGATAGCTCGCTCAGTTTTACCAAAATCATGATTATTGACCATCCTGAGAAACTGGATGTGGGTATTAGCTATATTCCTGAAAATACCTTTGAAAACTATTCGCTAATCAAAACCAGCCCTTATTTCCTCGAAGTTTCGAATAAGGATGCAAGCAAAGGCTCTGCGCTGAAAGTGCTATGTGAAAAATTATCCCTCACGCCAGACAAAGTCATGAGCATCGGTGACCAAAATAATGATGTTGCCATGCTACGGTATTCGAGCGTTTCGGTTGCAATGGGAAATGCTGCACCACATATTCGTGAAATAGTGAAATTTGTCACCGATACCAACGATTGTGATGGCGTTGCTGTCGCAATAAACAAATTTATTATCTAGTGGTCGGCTAATTTAAAGCTCAAATCTCTAGACCAAAATACAATTTAACGGGATATGCCTAGACATCCCCATTCAGGCATATCCATCTCCTGCACTCCTTTTAGAACTATTTTATCCTTCACCTTACTTACCCTTCCAAATTTGATACTATCTGCCTCTTTCAAAAATTGTCATTCAACTATAAGTACAATAAAACCCACATCACTAACAGGTAGTAAAATGTTTTCGACTAAAGATATGTTAATTCTGGGGATGATGGTATTCGCCTTATTTCTAGGCGCGGGAAATATCATCTTTCCACCGATGGCTGGCTATCAATCAGGGACAGACTGGTTTGATACCTCAGTAGGCTTTCTGATCACGGGGGTTCTGTTACCTTTCCTAACCTTGGTAACTGTTGCAGTAAAAGGGCGTGGTGAAAAGCTGTCTGTTGATTTACCCAAATGGGTTGCCGTCATTTTTTGGGTTGCACTCTACTTAATCGTCGGCTCCACATTTGCGATGCCAAGGGTAACGAATACCGCGTTTGAAATGGGCTTCTTACCATTAGGCTTTGTTGAAAAAAGTACATTCTCGCATCTCACTTTCGCACTCATTTTTAACTTTACCTCGATGTTCTTCATGTTGAAGCAAGGCACTATGATCAGTGCAATTGGTAAGTTTATGACTCCAGCGTTACTTATTTTGTTAGTGGTTGTGGGAATTGCCGTAGTCATTAACCCGCTTTCTGACATGAATCCGCCTGTTAAACAGTATGCTGAGTTTGCCTTCTTTGGCGGCGTGATTGATGGCTATCAAACTATGGATGTACTGTCTGCGATGGCGTTTGGTGGGATTGTGGCGCGCGCATTAGCATCGAAACAGATCACTGAACCACGCCAAGTCGCGACTATCACCATTAAAGCGGGTTTAATTTCAGTAAGCTTACTCGCGGCGTTGTATATCTGCCTGTTCTATTTAGGCGCGACCAGTGAACAAGTGGCGAATACCGCAACCAACGGCGGGCAAATTTTTTCTCGTTACGTCGATGTCCTATTTGGTGCGGTAGGTACATGGATCATGTGCGGAATTGTATTACTGGCAAGCATGACCACGTTAGTGGGTGTGACCAGCGCCTGTGCGGATTACTTTGCGACTTTCCATCACCGTTTAGGTTATCGCTTCTGGGTGGTTTTCTTCACAATGCTAACCACCGTCGTGTCCACGTTTGGTCTCGACACTTTATTACGTGTCACCATTCCGGCGCTGCTGATGATTTACCCTTCATCAGTCACTATCGTATTCCTGCAATTTGCACGCAAATTTATGGCTGCTCCTCGGGTCACTTATGGGATCACCATTGGCGTAGTTGTGCTGATGAGCTTGTTCGATACGCTGAATAATATGGAACTCTTAAACGTCACGGTGAAAGCAAACCTGATCACCTACTTACCGCTGTTTGAGCAAGGTATGGGTTGGTTAATCCCTGGAATTATCGCGTTTATTATCTCGATGTTTATCGGCAAATTGACCGCGAAAAGCGAGCCTGTCGCAGAGCAAAACTTAGCTTAATCTTGATATTAAAAAGCCGAATGTTAGCATCTCACTGACATTCGGCTTTTTTATTTAGCGATCTTACTCCAGAAAACTCACAATAATTTCAACTCATAATTTTTCTGATAATCCCCTGAACTTCCGAGCTTTTCTTGTAAGAAATCGAGAAAAGTCGCCACCTTTTTAGGTAAAAATTCCCGGTTTGGATAGACCGCATAAATATGATGCAGCGGCAAGTGATACTCCTGTAGCACAGTGACCAATCGCCCAGCGAGAATATCCTGCGCCACAATAAATTGAGGTAACTGGCAAATACCAAGCCCCTGTAAAGCGGCTTGGTGCAATGCGAGGCTGCTATTCGCCCGAAAACTTCCCGTCGGGGTAAATCGAACTTTCTTTCCCTGATAGGTAAACGACCATGTTTGTCCTGCTTGAAAATAACTGTACAAAAGGCAGTTATGCTCTGCTAGTTCATCAAGATTATTCGGGTTTCCATATTCCTCAAGCCATTTCGGAGAAGCACATAAAACACTATGACAAGGTGATAACGTTCGAGAAATTAACGAAGAATCCTGTAATTCGCCTATCCGCACCGCCATATCAAAGCCATCGCCCACTAAATCCACCAGCTTATCGTCAAACACGATCTCAGCATGCAATTGTGGCCAGCGTTTCAAAAACTCGGGAAGCAGTGCGGTTAAATGCAAATGACCAAATACCATTGGGGCGCTGATTTTTAATGTTCCATCGACCGAACCACTGTAACGAGAGAGCGTTTCATTACCCTCGTTAATCGCTTGATGGGCTTTTTTCAGGTAGAAATAGTAAAGCTCACCCGCTTCTGTCAGTTGCAGGTGGCGAGTTGAGCGCGCAATTAAACGGATCCCCGTTTGCGCTTCTAACGCTATCAGCTTTTTGCTCACCGCCGATTTTGTCATATGCAGTGATTCTGCTGCTTTTGTTAGGCTGCCCTGCTCGACGATCGCGATAAAAACAGGGAGTAGCGCGTAATCAACATTCATTATTGTCAACTTAATAGAAATACAGTTTTTCTTTTATAGCGGTTTTTCTCATCGTCGACAATCCCTATACTTCGCAAATCATTCATACCGAATTAATCAAGATGAAAAAAGATATTTTGCTTTCGCTGATCGCCGTGTTTTCCGGTGTTTTACTCACATTGATGATCATGAGTAATAGCTATTTATCTACCTTTACCTCTGCGCTTCAGGCTTCGTGGTTGACTCACGGAATAGGTAGCATGGTTGCTTTGCTGATCTGGTTGACGGTCAAAAACCGATTGGGAAAAACACAAAAAATTCACAAAATTCCCCGCTGGAGCTATCTCGGCGGGATCCCTGGTGCCTTTACGGTGTTACTCGCTGCGATCACCGTCAACAGCCCACTTTCACTTTCAGGTTCCATTGTATTGATGTTAACAGGGCAAATCGTGACTGGGCTACTCATTGACCATATGGGATTTTTAGGGTTAGCCAAACGAAAAGTAACGCTGAAGGATGGGATCACTGTGTTGCTACTACTGATTGGCTCAACATTAATCATTCTGGGAAAATAATCTATGCTACTGTTTTTTATTATGATCGCACTGTCTAATGGGATTTGTATTATTCTGAGCCGAAGCATTAATGGGAAGCTATCTCAAGTCACCAATGCTTTTAATGCCTCTCTAATTAATCATGTTGTGGGATTTTTATTCTTAAGCGTGATTATTGGGTTCGCCCAAGACTCATTTAACATTACCTTTGAAAATATTCCTCTCATTGCGTTTGTAGGAGGCATCATTGGTGCTTGTTTTGTCATCATAAACAGCTATGTTTTACCCTTACTTGGCGCCACACTCACCACTATTTTCGCTATCAGTGGCCAAGTACTTTCCAGCGTCATTATTGATGCTGTTCAACATGGCTTACCAGAACATTGGGTATTGCAGCTACTCGGTGTGATTTTCATTATTGGCGCTATTGCTGTGCGCTATCCCCCCAAATATAACTCAGCGCCTTGTGGCAATAAAACAAGTGATTGACCCTATGGTTACCATCAAGACTCCTTGCCAGAAGCCCAAAGTTAATGCTGTGCTCAATAACATTGAAGAGAATGCCGTAGAGATCACTGGAGTGAAATAGGACAATGTCCCAAGAAAAGCCACATTGCCTTTGATGATTGCCACCGTCCAAAGCGCATTTGCCCCACCGGTTGCAATGGCAGTGACAAATAACAAACTGACACTATTCACATTGATATTAAATGGCGCTGGCGTCGAGAAGATAAATAAGATCCACAATCCGACCGATGTCATGATAAAAAACAGCACCATACCATTGCAGCCATTCGACATTCGTTTCGTAATATTGCTATAAAAAGCCCACAGCAGTGCACCAACAAAGGCTAAAGCGTAGCTAAGCGGGTTGCTTTGAATATTTGAAAGAATCGCATTCAGGGACAAAGGTTGATCCCCAGAGATAACCCACAATAAACCTGCAAACGCTAAAATAAGCCCAATAATCAGTAATAGGCTAAAACGCTGCCGATTAAATAAAACCGCTAGCGCAATTGTGAAGCTAGGCCACAAGTAATTTACCATGCCAAGCTCAATGGCCTGCTGGCGGTTATTGGCAAGCCCTAAGGCTAAAATAAAGCAGATTTCATAGCTAACAAATAAAAATGCCCCCCAAAACAAATAGCGTCTAGGGAAAAGATGAATTTTCGGTAATCCCATTACAACAACCAAAACCAGGCTGCCTATCGAATAGATCAGTGCCGCACCACCAATAGGACCAAAGTTTTCGCTCGTACTGCGAACAAGGCCTACCATCGTGCTCCACAATAAAATGGATACGACCCCGTAAAATGTTGCTGCATATCGTCCGAGTTTCATCTTCCTGATCAACACCTTATTTCATATTTATCTTGGTTATTATTTTCCTCCAAAACCTTACGCTCTAAAGGCAATAAAGCAAGTTTTTTATATTTATTGACCAGAGAATGAAGAATAAAAAAGGCGCTTAAAAATAAATCCAAGCGCCTTCCATCTACATTTCTATTAACTTTCAACTGAGGTTAATTGCGGCCAGCTATCGTAAAATTAATGGGCTTCGTTCTTAACCCACTGCTCAACTGACTCTTTTTCCCAAATTCCTTCATTGAGCTGTTTTTTCAGCTCTGGATGTTCATTAATATCAAATGTTGGAATTTTTCCAGCACCTAACTGCTGGTTGTAATCTTTCGCGAGTTTGAATGCCACGCCGGACAACAAGAGGATGGCAATCAAGTTTGTAATTGCCATTAAGCCCATCGAAACATCAGCAAGCTTCCAAATCAGTGGCATTTCACCGAGTGCCCCGAACATCACCATCCCCAATGTTGCTAAGCGGAAAATAAACAGCCCGGCTGTATGGTTATTTTCCAAGAAAATCATATTGCTTTCTGCATAAGCATAGTTGGCAATGATTGATGTAAAGGCAAAGAAGAAAATCGCAATCGCAACGAAGATACTCCCCCAACTGCCCACCGCAGAAGATAAAGCTAGCTGAGTCAGCTCAATACCATTGATTTTACCCACTGGACCATCTAACACACCAGAAGCCAAAATAATAATGGCTGTAGCGCTACAGATCACAATGGTGTCCATGAATACACCCAACATTTGCACGTAGCCTTGGGAAGCAGGATGCGGTGGATAAGGTGACGCAGACGCCGCGGCATTTGGTGCAGAACCCATTCCGGCTTCATTCGAGAATAATCCGCGCTGAATACCTTGCGTCATCGCTTGAGCGATACCATAACCAATGGCGCCGCCTGCGGCTTCCTGTAAACCAAAGGCGCTACGGAAAATCAGCATAAAGACATCAGGTAAACGCTCAATATTTTGACCAACTACCCAGAAAGCCAGCACTAAATAAGCGACAGCCATAATTGGCACAACAAATTCGGCAACTTTAGCAATTGATCTTAATCCACCAAAAATAATGGTGCCACTGAGGATCACTAAGGCGATTCCAACATAGAGTGGGTTAAAATCAAATGCCACAGCAGTTGCTTGTGCAATGGAGTTCGCTTGAACTGCATTAAAAACCAAACCAAATGCAATGATTAAAAAGATAGAGAACAGTACACCCATCCAGCGTTGTTTTAAGCCTTTCTCCATATAATAAGAAGGCCCGCCGCGATAGTTACCTTGGTCATCTTTGGTTTTATAAAGCTGCGCTAATGTGCATTCAACAAATGACGTTGCCATTCCTAGTAATGCAACAACCCACATCCAGAATATAGCGCCAGGGCCGCCTGCCGTAATCGCGATAGCAACACCCGTTAGATTTCCAGTACCGACTCGAGCCGCTAGGCTGGTACATAATGCTTGGAATGAAGAAATACCTGAACTGTCCGATTGAGTGCTATTTTTCAGTACTCCGAACATGTGACCAAAATGTCTGAACTGAATAAATTTAGATCGTATTGTAAAATATAAACCGGCTCCCAGTAATAAATAAATTAATAACGAGCCCCAAATAAGATTGCTGATTGAGTTTATAAATTCTATCAAATTATGCTCCTTTTATTATATCCACTAATAGAGGTATTAGTTGGTGAGTTATTTAGCTCCATATTATTTAAGTAATTAAACACATAAAAATATAAACCATGATGGTTCATCATGAATAATCAATGTTATTAAACAAGACCCATGAATTATATTTTTTTTACTTTCTCTGTAAATTTTTTTCTGGCTATTAGCCTATTTAATACTTAAGACAGCGAAAAATCATGCAAGCCAGAATAAAAAAATGAAATTAAATAATAGTTAAAACAAAATGATACGGCTTTACTGGCTACTTTAAGAACAATCTCAATCAATTGATTAAAAACAAGACAATTTTTAACCAGAATTTACAGTTATAAGTAAAAAAACATTAAATTTAATTAACTGAAAGCGTATTTAATTAAAATAACCTTTCCGTGTTTTTTAAATTGAATAACTAATTGATGATTTTTAATCATTACTCTTTTGAATAATCATTGAAGATAAATATTAAATATAGTTTGATACGTCTTTATTGAATTATATTTACTTATTTTAAATCTACCGCTCAAACCTATTTCAGATTAAAATAATCGTTTTGCAATCATCATAATAAGATTATTGCTAATGTTTTATGATACCAATACACTTATCGCTAATTTGCTTTCTACATCAAAGGGTAATATATGGAAATCCACATCAAAGTTTCTGACGATTTAGTCTCAACGCTCTCTGAAAAATCCTACGACGCGTTCACTGCTGAATTGCACGCCAGAGTTTTAGAAGTATACCCAGGTAGTAACCTTTTCATTACACATGACAGTGGTGCAACCACCTTCAATACCAAAGGCTTCCATGATGATAAAGAAGCGCATATCGTTCTCCATGAACTGGTTGAAGATGTTTTCCATCATGGTCACTGGTTAAAAGCATAATACTCTAGCCCTATTTTCCAGCCTCTCGCGATAACCGCTAGGCTGGAACTCATCGCTCTCGCCCTTCTCCCTATTTCAAACCCTGATCAAGATCATAGTTAATGATGATGTTAGTCAACTTTGTATAAAAGTCCTTTTCTTTTAAGCGTTATATGATAATGTATATAACGAATTTTCATTTACATTGCTTTTGCTAATTTATAGCAGCCAGTATCTATTACTGGCTTTTTTTATGGGAAAAATTTAGGGGAACGCCTGAATTGAGAACTCTGATATGCCATCAATCTCGTAGAGAAAACTACTGCGATTTTTCACACAATGACACAATGGCAGTGCGTAGTTCCGGTGTATCACTGGTGATCAATTGATGATGCTCAGAGAATTTTCCACCTTGTACACTGACGCTAGCAACAAACGGTAATTTCTCACTTTGCTCACTGGTTTGATAAAAACCACAGACTCGGTAACTTTCACCCTCTTTGAATTCGCTTTTCAGAACAATTTTGACATCATCAAAAGTCAAAGGACTTCCTGAACTAAACTTGTTCTCGATAAGCTTTTCAGCTTGCTTGGTGACATCGCTATCACTGATTGTTGTATAAAACTGATAAGCAAATACGCCTAAGGCCAATAGAATTACTATCAGTAGCTTGCTTTTTATACGTTTCAATCTCAAATCCTTCTCATACTAAACTTATGGGCTTATCGATTATGTTAACACCTTTACCCTGTCAATAATAAGTATCTCGATATTCATGCCGCACAAAAAGCTCCATCTAATTGACAAAATAAAAATGAATTTATTTTACATTTAAAAATTTATGATTTATATAATATTGACTCCCAGCCTTTACAATACGATCAAAACTTATTTAACAAATATTTATCAGTGTGAAGAAATAATGAATAACTGTGTTTGAAATATGAAATTCCTCTATATTTAAGTAAATCAGATTGAAATAAAAAACCACAATGACAAACTGATAATAAATAAAGAGGAGAATCAAAATGAAAAATTTAAAATCACTTATTTTAGTCGGTAGTTTATTAGCGGTGAGTTTCTCTACATTTGCTTATCATGGTAATGGTTATCACCGAAATGGCAATGGAAGTTGGTGTAACGGATCTAACCAAGCTCAGTATGATAGACCATGCGATGGTAACTACCGTGGGCAATACATGGGGCGCCATCAAGGCATGATGCAATACTCCACAGCTGTACAAACCACTCAACCGGAAGAGGCGTTAAAGAAAATTACAGCGGAAGTGCCAAAAGGTGAGAATAACAAAAAATACATGGTGAAAGTGGCGGTGGTTGAAATCTCACCAAGCTTAGCCACACAGGAAGTCCAATAAATTTTACTCTGTATAATAATAGCCAGTAATATCTTTAATAATACTGGCTATTACGTATTAACTAAAAATTAGCTATTTATACCTATTGGTAAATATCCTTGCCATAATGCTTGATATTTACTTCCATTCTTATTTTTATTTAGGTGAATATAATATTCACCAATTTTTTGTAGCAATAAACAATCATCGACATCTTTTAAATTATCTTTATGCTGTTGCTGGCTATTAACTAAAAGTTGGCTAATTGCTTTTTGTTTAGCTTCTTGGGCATTTTTTGCTACAAACAGATCAAACTCATGCAGCTCCGCAAGTGTAGATGAAATATATCCGCCTACATTGATAAAATAGAGTTTGTATTCACTGTCTGATTGTTCTTTGCTCAAACTGATGTCGAATCCATCTGCCCAATTGATATCTGCATACCCATCCACATGGATTTTATCTTTATCCCCAAACCAAGCATCTCGCAATAATGGCCAAGCTTCTTCTGGTGTGTTGACCGCGACAAACTGCACATCATGTACTTCAATATTGGATTTTCCGGCATTACCACCAACATAAAACATAAATAGCTTCATTATTATCTCTCTGTGATTAGTTATCGCTGTATATTTTAATATACAACCATATCAATTCAACATGCAATAATTAACATTATTGCAAAAAATAACCATTAAAATAAATTACCATTTAAAATCAAATTATTAGATCAATTAGAAAATTAACCCTACCTAAAACCACCCCTTGCAAACATAACAAAATGAATAAAAAATCACTTTAACTATATATTTATTTACAATTGAATTATTTCTAGTAATCTAATCACACAAAGTAAATATATTTCAGGGACTCATTATGGATCGTCGTTCATTTCTAAAATCAAGCTCACTTGTTGCTGGTGGCTTAGCACTAAATTCACTTTTAAATCAAGCAAGTGCAAATACTAACGCCCTCATCAAACCGAATGCTCAACATCCGTTATTACTCAATTTCAATGAGAACTCATTAGGAATGTCACCTAATGCACAAAAAGCGGTCATCGAAGCCTTACCAGGTTCATTCCGTTATCCTGATGATGCACGCTCCGAGCTCATCGGAAATATTGGCACACTGCATAACCTAGACAGCAAGAATGTGACCCTCGGAAATGGTTCATCAGAAACCATTCAGGCGGCTGTCAGCATGCTCGCAAATAAGGCAAGAAAAGAAGGCATAAAAATTCAACTTGTCACTCCAGATCCTACATTTAACTATGCTGAACTCTATGCACTCCCACTCGGTGTAGAAATTACTAAAGTGCCACTAAAATCAGATTTGAGTTTTGACCTGAAAAAAATGGAGCAAATCGCGAATGATTTCGATGGTTTGTCCATTATCTATATCTGTAATCCAAATAACCCAACGGCAATGATAACGCCACAGACTCCGCTCGATAGCTGGATGAAAAAAATTTCAGACAAACAGTTTTTTATTGTTGATGAAGCCTACGCTGAGTTTGTTGACGATCCACAATTTGTGAGCGCAATCGAATTAGTCAAAGCAGGACAAAAAAATCTGATCGTGACACGGACTTTCTCGAAGATTTACGCATTAGCAGGCTTGCGCGTGGGATACGGTATTGCTACCCCAGAAATCATTGAAGCAGTCGATGAGTTTATCTCGATTGATAACACCAATACTGCGGGAGCAGTCGCTGCCATTGCTTCATTAAAAGATAAAAAATTCTTAGAATATAGCCTTAGATCTAATAATCTTTCGCGTAAAATCGTTGAAACTGCGCTCAATGAATTAGGCTTAGAATATGCGCCATCACAAGCTAACTTTATTTTCCACAAAGTAAAAGGCGATGTGAAAACCTATAAACAGCGCATGAAAGAGGCCAATATTATGGTTGGCAGAGAGTTTCCACCTGTTATGGGCTGGAACCGTTTAACCTTAGGTACCCCACAAGAAATGGAACAGTTCGTTGCGGTACTTAAAGAATTTCGTCAAAAAGGTTGGGTGTAAGTAAAAACGCCCTTCATTACCAAGCATCTTCTACCCTACCATTCTCTATAAAGTAGAAGATGCTGATAACTAAAAAGGGCCTTTAAAAATAAAAAATGCGCCTGCAAAAATAAGAATAAAGCCAATAATATGGTTTATTGTAAAGCTCTCACCTAGATAAAGCACAGAGAACCCAACAAACACACATAACGTAATCACTTCCTGCATCGTTTTCAATTCAGCAGCGCTGTAATATTGATGCCCTAAGCGATTTGCAGGTACCGCGAAGCAATATTCTACAAATGCAATTAACCAACTAAAGAATATGACAATATATAATGGCTTATTCGTAAATTTTAGATGCCCATACCAAGCGAACATCATAAATACATTGGAAATAACCAATAAGATGACAGGATAAATTTTTGCTAGCATGATAAGCCAATGGCAAGTTCAAATATGCATATATTATGCGAATAACTCCCATTAATTTCAATCATCTCCCCATATATGTTCACTATTACACTCACTGATAGCCAGCCAAATAGCCTGCATTTTTTCTCAAAATAAAAATAAACTGTACTTATTGGTACACTTTATTATTTACTTTAATTTCACGTCGATTACAATAACCTCAACTAATGTATTTAGAGGTACACTTTATGACGAATTTTATTACTGCAAATCAAAAAGCATGGGATAAACAAGCGGCATCTCAACAGCCTTGGTCTACTCCGGTTGACAGCCAAACAATTGAAGAAGCAAAAAAAGGAAATTGGGAAATTCATCTAACGCCAACACCATTAAATAAAGCTTGGCTTGGGGATGTAAAAGGGAAAAAAATTCTCTGTTTAGCTTCTGCCGGTGGACAGCAAGCGCCTGTTCTGGCCGCTGCGGGTGCCATCGTGACAGTATTTGATTTGTCAGAAAAACAGTTAGAGCAAGACAGTATGGTGGCTAAGCGAGATAATTTAACATTGACAACAATTCAAGGAGATATGCGTTATCTCCCTATGTTTGAAGACAATACATTTGATATTATTTTTCACCCAATTTCAAACTTATATATTCCTGATGTTAATCCTGTATGGCAAGAATGCTTTCGGGTACTTAAACCACAAGGTCGATTACTCTCAAGCTTTTTTAACCCTGTCGTATTTATTGATGATAGAGAAAAAAGTTCTGCTGAAAATACCATTATTCGACCTCGATATACCATGCCATTTTCAGAATTAGATCATTTATCTCCAGAACAAATGGCATTAAAACAAGCGAAGCAAGAAGCGTTTGTCTTTGGTCATTCACTGACTGACTTAATTGGTGGGCAAATACAGGCGGGCTTTAACATTGCAGGTTTTCAAGAAGATTGGCAGCCGAATCCTCGTTTTGTTATCGATAATTTCTTGCCGACATTCCTAGCGACACTGGCAATAAAACCATAAGATCATAAGGCAGAGCTGATAATACAAAGACTAATCTGCCTTTTAATTATTATGATTTATGACTATCGATTGCAATAACGTTCCCAGATCGGATCAAATTGTTCAACGGGGACAATGTCATCAACTTTTTCAACCAGTGGAATAGATACCACTGTTTTACCATCTTTGTTTTTATGTAAACGAACAATAAATCGTTTATATCCATGAGGTAAACCATCTTCAAACCCAAAAACTTCACCACAATAGTAGCCAGTCTCATCGCCCTCTTCATTCTGATTTAGGATATGATATTTCACATTTTTGTATGTTGCGGCTGATGGATATACCAGAAAATCTTCAACGGCGCTTTTGACTTTACTCTCTGCATCCATCTCAGTATCTGAAGAAACTTCCGTCATCACACCTGCTATGTAGGAACAGCCAGCAACTAATAATAATACAAGGACTCTTAGTAACATTTTTCTCTATAGAATGGCGAATTAGAACACACTAAGTATTATTATAAATCGTCTAAAAAATAATTCGAGTACAAATCTAACACAGAAATGTTGTATATAAATTTAAATGCTAAAAATCGCATTTTTTATTTGGTTTACGCCACGAAGGCGTTAAATTGATAAATTTCACTGGGTAAGCTGCCAGAAATACACTAAAACAGCTGCAGTGACTATCCAAATCAACGTCGCTAAACTTAAACAAATCCATGGTGTTAACTTGGTTGCAAAGACATAAACAGTGATTAAATACATTGCATAAGGGATTAATGACCATAAACCAAATAATGCTGTTTTTCTTAATGCCTCCGTACCTTGCTCCTGAACGACAATCACATGAGCAATTAATGCAAAAGTGGGAAACAAAGGAACTAACCCCGCAATATAATAAACTTTACTACGAGATAGCATTGCAATCGCTAAAACAGCAAGCGCCCCAAATAGACATTTTATCAGCAAAGAAAACATAGCAATCTCAACAAGATTAAGAGTATTTATACTGATTATCACTCTAAATCACTCTCATTGACTAGTGAGCTTTCATAAACAATCCTTTCTTGATCACATATTTAAGACTGCAATTTTTTACACCCTATATGTTTATTAATGGTTGAATATTTCATGCCATTATTCTGATATAACTTCTTTGTATAATGAAACAACCAAAGAGATAAAAATGACAATAAAAATTTCTGTACTCGTTGATAACAACACCCTGATTGACAGCTATTTCTGTGGTGAACCCGCCGTTTGCTACCACATTGAAGCTGACGGTAAAAAAATCCTATTTGATACTGGCTATTCCGACGTTTTCATTAACAATGCCAATATCCTCAATATCGACCTTGCTCAAATTACTGACCTCGTTTTATCCCATGGTCATAATGATCACACATGGGGAATTAATCACCTGATTCAATATTTAGACCGCCGAAACGTTGAATCCCAGCAATCCAAAAAATTGATTTATCACCCAGACGCCTTGCAACCTAAAAGTTATCACTCAAAAGTTATTGGCTCGAATACCCCCAAAAATGTTTTAACAGCCTACTTTGATACTGTTGAAACCAAAGGTGCTTACTCTGTTTCTGAGAATGTGATTTTCTTAGGTGAGATCCCAAGAAATAATACATTTGAAGGGAAAGAGCCGGTAGGTAAAACTATCGATGAACATAACAACAGCGTTGATGATTATGTTCTTGATGATAGCGCCCTCGCGATTAAAACCTCCGAAGGGCTGATTGTTATTACGGGATGCTCACACTCGGGGATCTGTAATATTGTCGAGCATGCTAAACGAGTCACCAAAATAGACAAAATTGTGACTGTCATTGGCGGATTTCATTTACAACAAGCTTCCGATGAGCTGTTAAACCAAACCAGTGACTATTTTAAAAAACAGAATTTATTGCAGATCCACCCATGCCATTGCACTGACTTGGCTGCCAAAATTCATTTAGCGAAACATGCCCCTGTTCAAGAGGTCGGAACCGGCATGCAACTCATCTACCCTGCATAAAATAACACTTAATCATGTAGCTAATTGAAATAGCACTTATATTAGCTACATGGCTTCATACTGATTGCCTTTACAAATATATTTATGTTCTTGAGCCCAGATCATTATCGTGTTTTGAGCCTGATAACATTCTCGTCAGCTCTTCACATCGAATAATTTTTCCATTCATCAAATGGAAACAAGCAAATACTTCAAATTCACTCACTGTGCCCTCTTTCTTTATTGCTCTCGCAATATGTTGTGTATGAACACAGTTTTCACCTTCTGCAATCGACTTAATGTCTATCGTGATGCTCTCGGTGGCTTCTTTTAACACTTGCATATGCGTGCAGAACTCAGTGAAATCAATCAATTTCCCATCAACTACTTGTACATAATCCGATGAAAAAAATTGTTTAATTACTACCAAATCACCAATTTGTTTACCAAGAACGGCTTTCAATGCCTGTTCCACAAATACCATCTTATTCATGCCTATTCCTCTATATAATATTATTTTTTAATTTCTTAATATTATATTTGGCAAACTCACATGACTTTCAATCACACTGCCTTTTATTAGAATAAAAATAATTATTATTTACATTAAGCAAATCTATTCATCTAATTCTTATCATCAAAACAAACTTATTGAATTTCATAAGTAGAAAGACTACAACGTAGAGTAATCGAGAAAGATTTCTTTTAAGGAATAATATGAAGCTGTTTAAATCTATTTGGCAGTTTTTTGGTATTTATCTAACACCCGCCGTTCGCTTAACTCATTGCATGATATTTTTATTGGTCATTGGCCAAATTATCATCAGCAATTGGATGTCTGTCAGTAAAAGTGGCGTGATCCCAGCAAGTGGGCTTGCGTATTATTTTACTTGGCTACACATTATCATTGGGTTTTGTTTATTATTTTTGGCGGCTATTCTCATTTTTATCTGCCTTTCAAATCGAGGATTTAAATACTTCTATCCTTATTTATGGGGAGATCTCACTCAGATAAAAAATGATGTCAAAAGCTTATTTAATTTAAAGCTTCCCGACAGCTCACCAAAAGGGTTAGCAACAAGTGTTCAAGGGCTTGGATTGGGTGCATTGACGCTAGTTGTCCTTTCTGGTGTGACTTGGTTTATTTTATGGTGGCAAAACTCACCATTAGCCCCTGAAGTGAGAAATATTCATAAAACACTCACGGGGTTAATCGAAGCTTATATTGTGGGGCATGGTCTCATGGGATTATTGCATTTTATCTTATGGAGAAAAGCCCCCCATTAATCTACGACTAATAAAATAAAGCATCCGTCGTACCGTGTTTCTTCAATGTAATTTGCTTTCCATCCGAAATAAGTGTCAAAACAAATTGGCACTTAGATGTCACCTCCTCTTCGTTTAGCGACTTCATTCCCCGGATATTTTGGCAATGCATTATATAACTCAAAGTTTTATGAATTCATAAAAATCAGCAGAATCTTTTAGCAAAGTGAAATAAGCTGCTAGAATTAATGTAAAGTTTCGCAAGTATGCCTATATTTAACAGATTATCTCATTATGAATGGATTATTTTATTGAGAGTTATCTTACTGTTACATTGAAATATACAGATAATGCTGATTTACACAAATTTAAGCTCTTCTTATACTCACCACTCAATTTTTCGTTAAGGAATAAACATGAATTGGTATTTAGAAGTCATCAAAAATAACTATGCTAATTTCGAAGGTCGTGCTAGACGTAAAGAGTATTGGATGTTTACTCTTATTAACATGATCATCATTATGGTTCTATATGCATTGATCATTTCATCTGTTGATTACACAACAGGCGGAATGGGTATGTTAGGTGTTATTGCAGGAATTTTATTGGGGATCTATGCGTTAGCCACTATCGTCCCTTCTATTGCTGTATCTGTACGTCGCTTACATGATACTGAAAAGTCAGGCTGGTGGTATTTAATCTCATTTATCCCATTTGGTGCGATCGTATTGCTCGTCTTCATGTGCTTAGAAGGTACTAAAGGCGAAAACCGTTTTGGTGCGGATCCAAAAGCATAAAAATAGTGCCCCTTATTCAGTAAGGGGCTTATTTAACTACCTTCTTTAACTCTTTCAAAACAGCTTTAATCTATCTACCCGCTAGTAAAATACGGTTTCCGTAATACTTCTTTTCGGTAACTTTATTGTTTTTCCATTTGATACGATTGTGAGTATAAAATTGCATTTGTGTGCAATATTTTGCTTGTCATAATCACATTTAGAATCGACAAATAGAATAGGCAGACCTAGCGCTTTAATTTCCATTTGGAGATCAAATGGCTTTGTTACATCTTTGCCGTAACTAATAATACTCTCAGAGAACACAATATTATCTTTATAATATTTTATCGTCTCAGGAAGATTATTCTCGTTATACGTGTTTTCGCTGTATTGGACTTTAGGTTCAGCATTCATTGAGCCAATAATTATTCCATCATTATTGTACTGATATATTAACTTTCCGTTACTATCAGTTCTTGAAATAATCAAGCAATTCCCAGCTACTTCCATTTCAACTGGCCCATTCGCATCTGAACCCACTAATTTATTTTTTTCTCGTTTGATTGAAAGCCAGTTATCAATGCTATTTAAATACTCATCTTTTTTTTGTTTCATTGTAAAACTATCAACACAACCATCACGACCAATCTTTAACACAGATTGGTAATTAATGGTTTCGTCTTCATTATAGACAAAGGTATTCAGTTCTTTAATATTGCCTTTAACTGGATTAAAATCATAGAGTTGAGCAAAATTAAAAATGACTGGGTTATACTCATTTTTTTGAAATGCAGCAGATTGGAAAGAGACGGTAAATAGTGCCAATTGAACAATTGAAGATAAGCATTTGTTATTCATATAATTCCATACCTCAAAATTGCTAATTTGCTGTGTTCTAAATTTTACAACGATTCTTTTCTAATTTTTATTTACATCATTAATTTCACTATAAATAATCCTAGTCATATTAACATTTATCAAACTAACTTCCAGCGCCATTTTTTATAAAAAAACAATAAATACGTATAAACACTTATTTGTTAAATCTCTTCACATTGCATTAAGATAATCTTTAGGTAATAAGATTTACACGTATTTATACCTATTTGATTATTTAAATTTAATAAAATAGCGCTTATTTTGCAGCCGGTTTTGCAGGAGTTTTGCAGAAAAATTTTTTTAGACAAAAAAACGGGAGTTTTTAGGCTCCCGTTCTTAATTACATCACGTAATAAATTACATATGTTTAATGATTGCGTCGCCGAATTCGCTACATTTCAGTAATTTAGCGCCTTCTAACTGACGTTCGAAATCGTAAGTTACAGTCTTAGCCGCGATTGCGCCTTCCATACCTTTAACGATTAAGTCAGCCGCTTCAACCCAACCCATGTGGCGCAGCAGTATATTCCCAATTAACCCCTAAACCATTGATTTTAGATATGTTTATGCTTTGTTTTTTACTATTTTAAGTGCTTCAGTTATATATATAACTCATTGATTTATACTGTAATAATAAATAGTTTTGGGGAATGGTTTTAACTCACTTGGATTTGTAATTTGATAATTATTTATACACCGTCTCCGTATGAATAAAACGTTCAAAAAAGCTGTAATTTAAGATAAGATTGGTTGCATCTCATCTTTTATCTATGAATATTGAAATGAAAAAAATATTTGCCGCTTTAATGAAATTATTAAATTTTTTGAATCCTGCAATAATTGCTTTAGGTGCAGCCACGACTCTTATTTCTGCGCTTTTTTGGTACTTGTCTGCACATTTTTCAACACAAGAAAATATTTCTAGTATTGAGAATGAATGGGCAGCTATTTTTGCCATCATCTCTGCAGTTTGCATTTATGCATCTCTAATGGTAAGTCAATATAGAACCAGCGGAAATAGAAGCTCAGCCGCTATAGAGCACATCCATAATGAGTTAAAACTAGTTAATGACAAATTCAATTATGTTTATAGTTACCTTGAATCAAACCAAAAACTTGACAAGGAAGAATTGCAAAAGCTGAGTAACCTACTAAAAATAAAAGAAAAACAATAATGTAAAGTGATTCGCGATTTGTAATAGCCGCTTTACAGCAGCTATTACTTGAATCTTGAAATTCCAAATCACGCTGTTCTATACCACCCCATCAGCATGATATAAGCATTAGTTACGCTTATTGCTGCCCCACCACCTTTATTTCCTGTGGTTCCCGACACAGTATGAGTATGCGCACCATTATTAGACGTATCACCCGTCCAACCTTTGGACGCCTGAAAGGTCCATAGCCCACCTGCATCATCCCCGCCACCATAACTGGTTCCTGCATTCCAATGCGTTCGAGTTGCAAATGCGCCACTTAAGGTATTATTTTGATTCCCCCCTCGCCTTACCGCAGCAAACTGACCGTTGATCTCCATGGTTCCTCTGTTATGAGTATGCCCTCCTGTGCTATTCGTCGTTGCTGAGAAACTATGGTTGTGAGCTGGCATTTGTGCTTCTGTTAATGTGACCGAATCAGAACCACCAGTAGATAAGACATTGGCTCCACTCGCGGCTGCCAATCGAATGGTTTTATTTTCACCGATATATTGCCACTTAGTACCGGGGAATAACGTATTAGGATTCTTGTTCTGTGCAAACCAAACCACAATACCTATAGGATAAATAGTGTTGAGATTAACCGCGTTTTGCAAAGCAACAGTCACCGCATTTTGGCTCATAACATTGGTTGTTGATGTCCCTGTTCCTTGAGCTACATTGCTTGTATTAAGTTTTGTATTTAATCCGTTGGTTAGTGCCGTATTAGTTGCATAATCTCCTGATGGCTGGTAATTCCCTTTTGGCTGATAGCGCCCATCACCCTCTGCTTTCGTGTAGCTATCACCTTTCATTGCGTAGTTAGCAGCAGGAGCATAATTGCCTTTCGGTTGGTATTTAGTATCAGATTCCGTTTTTGAATAGCTATAACCCGCAACGAGATAATTGCCTAGCGGTTGAAAACGTTGGTCTGATTCTGTCTTGTTATAAACATTGATATCACCAGCAGTTAAATCGGCTTTTAATTCAGCCCACTGAGCACCGGCAACGGGCTCTACTTCGTTATTTTCGACTTTGGACTGCCATACTTTATTTTTATGATAAACAACGGCACGAATGGGATAAGGTTTACCTTCTTCCGTCCATTTGGGAAAGCCGTAATTTTGAACTTCACCAATCGCTTCAGTGATATCGTGAAATATCCCGTTCATTTTTTCACGTTCGATATCTTTAGCTGCGGGGTCTGATACTTGATCACGCTCATAATCATATCCATAGCCTTGCGTGTAAGACACGGCGCCGTCAGCTTGCACTTCATTAGGAATAGAAGTTCGATCCCCTTGTGTTGCAAAGGGGATTTTAAAGATTTTAGTCATTGGTTTTATGCTCCGAAATTACTGCTCAGGAAGTTTTTGCGGAATTTTCCGTGACCGAAGGATTTCTTCGTCACAATGCGATATTTGACGCCAACACCCGACGGGCGAGGCATAAGATCAAAGTTTTCTAAAAGGAGTCGCAGGCGTTCATCAGGGTTGTAGTTGAAGACGTAGTACATGTAAGTCATGTCGAGTGGGTCTAAAACAAAGACTTTGCTGTCTTCTTGCCAGAAAAATCGACGCAAGAACTCATTAATATTGGTCACGGTGGGGCTTTGGGTCAGATTGAAGTAGCGCATGCGGATAATCAGCCGCTTTTGTTCTACCGTCAGTGATAGTGTGTAATCTGAGTTTCGCCGAAAGTTAGCTTTAAAATTGGCTTTCTTTTTACCAAAACCAAGCCCCACTTTCGTTTTATCGCTGGGAGGAACGTCAATCCCTAACGGTACATCGAGGATACGTGACCAGATATTGAGCCCAAATTCATTTACCGTGTCGATATTAAAAACATCGCGGTACCAGTTACGCCAAAATTCTATGGTGGAACGCTCAAAGTAATCTGACTTGTATTTTGCTAGTGCCTTGAGGTTTTCAGCCTCTTCATATTGCCAAAGAATGGCTTTTAATAAATCCGAATGAAAATCAAATGATTGTACTGATTTCATACGATCACCACTTGTACAGCACTGCCTTTTATACGAGCCACTTCATTCAGCTTTATCGTGAAGTTATTAGAAGACCACGCTTTACCATCTGTTGAAAGCTCTACACGCGTAATAAACAGTCTTGGCTCTACGGTGTTAATACCGGCTGAAATTTCGAAAGGTGAAACATCACGCCCAACCACTAAACCGCCGTCGCCTTCCACATCACCATTCGCCCAAGACTCGACCGCTTTTGGAATAATAGTTTGTGCATCTACCGTGGCTTTTTTTACGGTCACACGACAAAACAACACGATTTCTTTTGCTCTATCAAATTTCACGGGATACGTTTGACCGCTGATTTTCTCCAGCACCTCAACTTCTTCACTGCCGTTAAAGGCTGCGCCGAGTGTTTTAGTTCTCAGTAAAGATTGAGCAATTTGATTCTTATCACCGCCCTCAACACAAACGTAAACGCTATGAGGCACTAAGGTAATCCCGTCGATAATGACTGGCGTATCGCCATAGTTCTCTCTAAATGCCAAAGAACGCACACCTTCCAACTCATAGAGTGCTGATGTAATCGCCTCGCCGACACTTACCGTATTTCTGGCCAGTGTTTGCTTGCGTCTGCGCCTTGCATGTAAATCGGACTCTTCAATTCGCCCTAATGTTGCCGATGTTGGATTACTGACAGTTTCCCAGCCAAGCACTGAACTGGCCACTTTATCAAGCTGACCAACGCCACACTCGATAGCACCCGTCTCAATGGAACGCATATCGCCTGTGGTAGTGCCGTCTTTACCTAAAATTAAGGTTTTGGTTGTTTCAAAAAGATCGCCACCCCGTGTTGTCGCCTGTGAACCTTTAGGGATAATGGTACCAGCGACACCACTAAACTTAACCTGAGTCAGAAATGAGTGTGTCGCATTAAAGCGTTGACCTCCCATCAGCGCCCAGATTGCATCAAGGAAAATTCCACCGGCTAAATCAGGGTTGATTTGATTGGCTAGCTCAGCATTATTGCGTGCAACTGCGTCCCGGCTCTCTACTTCCATGGTGATCAGGGCACCTTGCGGGATTTCAGGGTTAACATCTAAATCCTGACCAAACACGCTTCTATATTCGTTCTCGACCTCATCACGTAATGTGCTGGTATCAGGAACGACAACCCCTTGCGATGTAATAAATTGATAATCAGCCATTAAGTGTTATCTCCCCATGAATCGTTTGGATCACTGCAGTATATTTCAGCGTGTTATCTGCGATTAATGCCGAAAATGACACGACCGATATCACATCGTCCAACTCTCGCATGCGGTCACGGAACGCAGATTCAAACAAGGGGATATCCGCTTGACGTCCGAACGTAGTTTGCCAATACGGTATACCCAAATCCAACTTGTGCAGCATCTCGCCGCGTAACGCTTTGGCATAGTGTTCGCAGCGTTTTTCTGATGCCCGTTCACCACTCACAATCGACAAGTTTCCGTCATTACCGAGATGGATATCGTTATTACTGTTGACGTTAAATGTCCTCATATGGGCTCTCCTGAATTGCTATCACCACGCTGAATACCGCTGTGTTTGTGCGTGAAACCAATATCTTTACCGTTGTGTTTCATTGTTCCACCGTTTGAGTCACTGTTACCGTTAACCGCATGGTTGCCGTTGATGGTCACATTGCCGTTAAACGTGGTTTCAGGCACATTAGCTTCGAGAATGGGCGAATCCAGCACAGCTTTACCCTCGTGCAACGATAGGCACACAGAACCATCCATGGATTGAATCACCAGCGCATCCGCATTCTTCCCATCAATCAGCCAGCCTTTCAGCGTATCGGGATAAAACATGGCATCACTGAAAGTATGCAAACGCGCTGTATTGGGTTCATCTTCTAAGCCGCCTCGCTGAAAAATCAAACTAACATCTCGGTCATTGGCTTTGAGCCAACCAAAATCACCCGGCTTAATCGGCATGCGGATAAAAAAGCCGCCACCACCAAAACGAAAAACAGGGATATTCGGCACCGCTGCTCGCCCCATTTTTTGCCCTTCCGTGGACACCATCATCACTAACGGTTTGATAACCGCGCGGTTGGTTTGGTCGTCATAACTCACCACCGTCGCGGGCAACATGTCATCAATGTTCATCAAGAAATTACGAAATGCAGCCGAGAGTTGTCCTGCCAAGCTGCCTTCGCTAGCAATATCACTGTTGGGTTGATTCATGGTTTATACTCGTTTGCAGGTCGCTTGATAGAAGAATGGATCGTCGTGGGAAGCAATATCAAACTTGAGTTGTTCGATAATGTAATCGCCGTTGAGTGCAGGATTAAACTTACTTTCAAGGCGAAGCATACCGCCGAGCGACGACTCCGCATCAATGAGATAAGTGACATCAACGCCTTTTTCAGTGGCTTTTGGGATGCCTACCATGCCGGATTTTTGGTTTAAAATACGCAGGCGACCACTTAGGGCCTTATCCTGGTCTTTGACATACAACACATCATCATCAATAAACGCTTTGACTTTGCCTGCTTCTTGCAGCTTTTCGACCTGTTTAAGTGCAGAGCCGCAAAAATACCAGTTGGCAATATTCTTATCAGTGGCTTGAAAGTCGAGCTTAACATGGCAGTCTTGGGCGATATTTTTTGCGATATCACTCAGCTTGTTTATTTCCTCCCCAGACGTTGATACCATTTCTCGTGCGGTGGCATTGTTGGTTTTGGCTTTCAATGTCAGCGTGACATCCGGTGGTGAAGCTACTTCAGCACTGACAATATCGCCGACATAAATCCGAAATACTCCCGTACTGGCGCGACCAGCTTCAACGATTAACCGGTGCGGCGTTTTACTTTTTGCATACGGACTGGTTTCCGTTAATAGCATATTGCGCGTATCCGCATTTAAACCGTCAATGTTAACTGTACATTCATTCTGTAATGGGTTGGCATACTTGGTGCCATTGGCTTTGATTCGCAAGCCTTCATACCACTGAAGGCGACCATTCACCTCGATGCCGACTCTAATGCGACGTAAATCAATCATCATCACCCCACCAAACAAGATATTGGGCCTTTCCGAAATTCTCCCACCACGGCAACTCGTCGTTGTCTGTGATAAATGCAAAATTGCCGGTACCAGATAAATAGCGATATGGGATCAGAGGTTGATTGGGCATGACGCGGATACCTTGGATTAGGGTTACGTCATTACGTTTAATGTCGCAGCACATGACATTACGAGCCACTTTTATCGTGAGTTCCCACTCATCATCGGCAAGGCTTACCCGCAATCGTTGGTTGGGGACTGCATTTAATGGAATCTCTTGCATTACCATTCCCCTAGTGTAAATTCGCCATCAGCAACCTTAGCGGCTGCCGATTTTTTCTTCTTCTCTGGTACCGTCGAAGTTTGAACTTTACCGCGATTCACAGTGCTTGATTGCTCTTTTTTGACAACCTTGCGTGGCGGTAAGTCACCGTATTCCGGCTCGACCGTTCGCCACTCAGTGAAACGTAATGACAACTTAATCGCGTCTGACATTTCAGGAATTTCATCATGATAGAAATTCACTAACAACATAGGTTGATAGGTTTTAACGCGCGTTTGAATGCCGACTAATTGATGTTTGTCATACGCTTGCTGCATAAGCTCAAACGCATTTTTCATCTCGCCAGAGAGAATTAAGTCCATACCAATTTCAACCGGTTGAACAACGACATGATCGCTACGCGTCTCGCCTGATTCAACAGCAAACTGCGTCGCTTTATGCTCGTCACGGACATTGATTTGAATCGGGCTTGCGGTTTCAAATAACGTCGTAAAATTATCCACATTGAATATTTTAACTTCGGTGATCATTTGCTTACCCCCGAGCTAGTTTGGTGCCCTAAATCTTGCAACTGTGATTGAAGTGCATCTTTTGTACCGTTAGCCATGCCCTGCGCATCCGTCGCTTGTGTTTCAACCTTTATTTCACCAATTGAAAGATTGGTTTCGTTAGTCGTGCTGGACTGATTACTGATTGCTTGGCTAGTGACAGGATTCATCGGGTTAGTCGACATGCCCGTTATTTGTTGGTTAAGCCCTTTCACAAGCAAGGCGGTATCATCTTCAGATAACTTTGGTGTTTCAGGGATCGAGTGTTCGATTGTTCCATCTGCAGAGACTTTACGCTCAACCGTCTGAGTCACTTCCGCATCTTCAAAGCCAAACAAGCCTTTAACCGTACTCCAGCTGTTTTTAATCGCGTCCAGTCCATCATTGATCCAGCCGAGATATTGCTGTATTTGCGCCCACAGCCATTTAAAAATGCCGACGACAGCATCCGATACGGTGTTAAAGACACCCTTGAAATCATTCCCCCAACTGACAATTGCGTTGATACTTACCACTAACCAGTCAATAAACTGATTTAACGCATTGTTCATTGAGTTATAGGCGTCGACGACAATATCGGCGACAAACTTCACCGCAACCATCAGATAATCAAACAGAATTTTAAACGTTTGCCAGAGTCGTAGGATGACTTCTTTTAACTCAGGGTATTCGTCAAGAATACGACCAATCATCGAATCGTTGCCGTCGATGAAATTCATAATGTCGTCATAGACAAACGCAAATGCGGCAGCAAGTAAGGCAATAACAGCAACAATTGCCAATATGGGCCACGTTGCCGCAAGCGTAGCAGTTGCCGCTGCTATCATTGAAGGGACATAGAAAATCGCGACTGCAGAGCCTATCGCAATGAAGAAACCAACCATTAATTGTTTGTTATCTTTGCAGAAACCAACAAACTTATTAATCCATTCCAATCCTTTGGTTAAAACAGGGATCACCATTTCAAGAAAGCTGTTTTTCAGCAAGCCGGAAGACTGCTTAAAACCCTGCATGGCGTTATTGAACTTGATAGATTGCTCAATACTTTCTTTATTGATGCCCGAGTATTCTTTTTGAATACCCATCATCCGTTCAAGCTCTTTACGCCCCTTCATCATGAGTTCGACCGTTTTATCATCGGTCACACCCAGCGCAGATAACGTCGCCTTGGCTTTATCGAACTTCATGCCCTGCACTTTATCAGCCGTTTTCAGGACTTTTTCCATGGAGTTTTTCGTAAACCCAAACGATTTTGCCATTGCGGATAAATCGGCTTGAGCTGCATCTCGCGTCCCGCCAAGCTCAGCCATTGAGCCTGCAAATGCATCCACATCGGCGGTGGCTACATTGATTTTTTTGCCTAGCTTATCAAGTGATTCAATCTCAGCGGAGCGCGTGACAGACTCGCTAACCATCGCAGTCGCACCCATCAATAAGCCCACTGCACCTAATGCTTTTTTTGCAAAAGAGACGACGGTGTTACCTGTTTTTTGGTATTTAGCGTCGGTGTTGTCTAAGGCTTTTTGAACCTCACTTTGTACTTTGACTTCACTATTTGCCGCCTCAATTCCCTTGGCTCGCATTTCATCAACAATGCGGATCAGCTCTTTGTAATTACCTTGTAAGGCTTGAATTATCGCGTTAGCTAAACGTTTAGTGGCAACACTTTGATTTTCTGTGTTTTCAAGCTCAACCATGCCCGAAGATAGTTGAGCAATATCACCGTGCAGTAATTGATAATGTTCATCCAACGCACCCAATGTCGACTGAGTTTCACTCCAACCAGCATCCGTGACCTCACGCTGCTCATCCAAAGCGATTAAAGCGGTACTCACAGAATCCAATTGTGACTTCACAGCGCCAGTCTGTGCACTTACCTCTTCGGCATTTGTTGAAAAATCAATGGGGTGCTCACCGGATAGCCCTTGGAGCGATTGCCATAGCTCGTTCATCACACTGCCGAACGTGAGTGAGCTCTGCTCTGCCGCTTCTTGAGTTTTCTTCATGCTTTCGATAATGTCATCCGTTGAACGCTGAACTTTGTCGAAGGCTTTATCAGCTTGCCGAGTATCAAATTCAAAGACTTGAACAAACGTGTCTATTAACGACATAAATCACCTTTTTTGGGCATAAAAAAACCGCCCATTAGGCGGCTAAACTGTTATAGATGATAATTACGGTTTCAATTGTGTTAACAGTCCTTCTAAATATTCTGCTTTCACTAAAACTGATGTAATCTTACCATTCTCAATCATTGAGTTAGAAACATCTGATAATCTTAACTTAATTTCTTTACCTTCAATTTTAACTCCACCAAGTGTAATTGGTGAATTTTTAGATTCAATACCAGTCATATATACACCCAGTGCTGCAATATTCGGAATGGGTTGCTTACCTTTTTCTAAAACTAGTGTCATAGCAAGATTTAGTTCACCGGGTGAAGATTTCTTTGCATTTGCTAATTTATTTGCAGTATCGCCCATTAAAACAATACCTGCATAAGTAATTTTATTCGCGAAAACATAAATTTCAGCATCTACTGCTTTTGGATTATCATCAAAATAACCCACACCGACTGGTACTGAAAAACTCGCATACGAATTAAATTTCTGTTTATAACATTCTTTAAATTCAATATTTTTAAAGACGGTAGGCAGTTTTTGTTTTATTTCAATTAAGCTTTTTGATTCTTTTCTTGAATCTTCAAAGTCATTACATGACGGAACCTCAACATTAATACTCCCTTGCACTAATTTGTGCTCAGTGGAAAGAAGATCGTCCGTATTAACTTTTGTCTCTACATCAACTTTACAACCAGAAAGTAATACTATAGCCGCTAAGACCCCAATAGACTTTTTCATATATTCACCAATAAGTTAAATTACCAATCAAGTAAAACACACAATAGTATATTTTAAAATCATACGGTTCATTTCTGTGATGTGGCTAAAGCTTCGTTATAGCGATTAATGATAGCGATTTCCCACAGGTCCATCGCTTCTTCTAAATCTATTGAGGTTTTGAGCTCTGAGAGGGTGGCGAGGTCTTCGCTGAGGATGACTGCAAAGAACCCATCAGCGTTTTTATAATCGACGGGAGTGAACCGCTTACCTTGCTGAGCAGGTAATGGAGGAAGCCTGAGTTCCCGTCGCCCTCGAAAAAACTGGTGTTATATTTCAACATCTCCAGCTCTAAGCGGATCAACGATTCACCGTCCGGGACATGGTTATCAATCAATGTTTGTGTTTTGAGTGGAATTTCATCCCCATCAACGACAACGCAGACATACGCCATCATTTTCAACATAGCTTCTTTACTGACTTCGTAATCACCAATTTTTGGTGCGTTGGACAGTGGGTATTTAGCCAAAATTTCACGCCCGACAGTTGCCGGTAGTCGGCTGATCACAAATAGCTTTTCGTCACCATCAACGTCTTTGATAGCGACTTCTTTGGGTTTAATTAACATGATGTGAACCTATAAAAAAGGCGGGAAGCCCCGCCATAGTTGGAAGTGAATTAACGGACTCGCGTGCTGTCGAAGTCTTGGAAAACAAAGGTGTATTGCTTCGCTTTCAACTTACCTGCAGATGCCGCTGAATTACCGCGACTACCATTAGTCATTTTTCCGTTACGTGCTGTGACTGTAGAACCATCTCCGTACGATGCCACCATCGTGATCATATCACCGGCATGGCGACGCCCTTTTTTTGCTGTGTTAGCTTCGAGCAAAATCGACAGATTTTGGTCTTCTTCACTACCGGCTAAAACGTTAATTGTCACCGTCTGCGGCGTCGGTGTTGACCAGCTCACCAAATTACCGTTAATGTCCATACCGGTTTGTGCAATATCGACAGCCGGTAAATCCAGCGGGTCGGCATCATCGGCAAAGGTGGTAATTAAGATACCGGCTGGAAAAGTTTTAGAGGCTTGAATCGTTAAACTCAAGCCTGTTGCTGAAATGTCGCTCATTATCTGTTCCTTACACTAAATTATGTGAGCCTTCGACCTTACGCACCCAGTCGCCTTTTCCGTAAATTAATACGTACTTCATGACATACTCGGGCAATCCACTCTCGCCAGTGCTTTCAACGATTTGGGCGTTGTACCAATAGCCCTTGTCCTGCACATCATGCCAAGCGAGATCGTCACCGGAAGCATCGGCAATCGCCAGTTTTTGAACTTCAGTAATTGTCTTACCGGCTAAAATTGTGCCGTTGTCCAATGCTTTGGTCACTGCGCCAGCAATCACCATGAGCGCACGGGCTTCCCCGTCTTTATTCGCTGGAACACCACGCGTGGAAAGCAATACACTGAACCACTGTTGTGCGATATAGGCTTTTAACCACTGCTCGTTAGCATGGACGCTCATGTCCAATGGATTCGATGTACCACCACACAAGAACCCGCGCTGATAAAAGCGAATCTGCGAACCGGCAACCGCCGTTTCACCGTAGTAGTTCACACGCGATTTGTCGTAAAGGTTGGCATCCTGGTCAGTAGTAACCTGCGCTGGGAACGTCACGCTAAATTGACGGAACATGTAGTTCGTTGTCGCGTTAGTGCGGTCATAATCGGTTGCCGCCATTATTGCCATTGGCAGCGCTTGGACGTGGTAACCATTTTCAGTTTTAAGATTAAGCCCCACAGAGGCGGTACTGATTAATGCTGCGCTAAAATCTTCAACCTTGCCTTTACTCACGCTTAAATGAAGTTGATACTTCACATTCTCACCGGCGACGTACTGTGCAAGCGGTACCGCCTGCTCTAATGACATTTCATCTAAGAATGTCGCGCTACCAAAGGAATCGGAAACTTGCTCAGCAACGATAAAGGCTTCGAGTGGTGTTTGTGCTGGATTACCTTCGGATGCGGTACCGGATGATAACCCCATCGCATTCGCCAACACGGAGTAAGCCACACTGATAGAGGCGCGTTCTTGAATACCACCACTTAATTCAAAGGCACTATTCAATGAGTTAAACGTCAAATAGCTGCTTGAGAATTGAGGCTCAGGCTCGGCATTCAGTTTCGCTTGGATCAGCGAGGCAATATCGGCATACGATTTCACCTCGGATAAATCCAAGTCTTTGTAATCTTTGGTGATAGCACCGATAGTGACCGACAAGGTGCCATCCGTAATCATTTTTAAATCTGCTAACGACGCTGCCTTGGTGCCGAACAACGTAGGCGCTCGTCCTACTGGCTCATAAGATGCGATTTGCAGCGCTTTAGGCTTGCTAACCGGTGCTGGACTGACATAGCTGAAATACTGACGCGCAAAATGCGCTTCGGGTGAATCCGCGCCTAGCAGTTCATCAACTTGACCACTGGCGAACTCTAAAACTTTACCAGCGGGAATTTTGGGGTTGGTTGAAAATAAGCGGCCGATTAGTTTACGCATCGGAACTGCAGACGCGCCAATAACCGCCGATGCGATATCAACGTATCGAGTTTGTTTAATTGGCATAGTAAAACCTTATATGCGGTGAATGTCAGGATAGAGCGCACTAACAGCCGCTGTATCGGGAAGTAATGTCCGGGTGAATGAAACTGTCAGGTCGAACGAGGGGTTTTGTTCGTAGTTGCCATGATCATTAAGAAAATAAGGTCTACGAATTGTACTTGCGCGTTGAATACCAATACCTTGCTTTCTTAATGCTTCAACAAACGGCAAAGAGTTGGTAATCATTCTGACAATAGCGGTAATGTCTCCCGCTGTATAATGCTCAGAATCAGTGATTAGGGCTTGAAACTGGTATGTTTTCTCAGATAACTGGCTTTCTTGGTGATTCGCCTTTTCACCTTGAACGTTGTATTTTCGCCCCTGCCATCCGTGACCATGCTCATCAATAGGGAAAAACATCAACATGTTTTCTTCACGACCTTGCTTCGTCGATTGAAAACCTGCTTTCACTGGGATATCAATTCCTGCCTCTTTAAGTTGAAAAATAAGCTGCTTACGAAGAGCAATATCAACATTGTTATCCGTCATAAGCGCCTACCTCAATACAGATCACTGATTTCCAGCCGTCCTGCTCATACCAATCCGCATCGCCCATCACATCGTATTTCTTGCCATTGAAAACAAGATAATCCGGTGAGGTACCACGTTGAATGCCCTTGATATCGTGAGAGGTATAGAAGCGCCGATAAACCGTGTTTGAATCAAATCCCATGCTTTGAGCATCTTGGGTATCTACCGCTTGCCAACTCCCGCGGATCTCAACCGGTTCATGATACTGATTTTGGTCGTGCCCTAAATCATCGGGCTCACGGCTTTTGAAGCGAAACCACAAGGCTTTTTGCTGTGGGATATAACGAGAAGCTATACGATGCAAATTACCAAACATTATTTGTCCTCCACAGCAAAAGTGACCGCATTTAACATCTGACCTGTATCGACCAATGGCTTATTCGTCGATTTGCCTTTGCTATGTCGCCGAGCTCGAGCCTTTACTGTTGCATCATCTAACGCAGGCGTTGTTACTGCTTTGATGGCTAACTTCACATCACTAGCCGCTTTTGCACCCACTTGAGTTAGCCCATCAGTGACGGTGATATTTCCCTTTGCAGCTGCTTTAGCGGCACGAAAGATTAACGAACCATACTCTGATTTTTTATCACTCATGGTGGGGCGAAAAAACGAGCGAGGAGGAATACCGCCTTCGGGATAACCTAATTCCTGAATAACAGCAACATACGCAATGGGCGTACCATCAGGGTATTTGGAATGGTCAAAGAAGCCGACTTTAAGCTGTTTCTTGGCTAACTCATCGTAAACCGCTTTTAACTGGGCTAATTTCGTCATTAACGCAACCGACCTCCTCGCGTGAATCGACCACCAACGCCACGAAATGCCGAGCGCTCACCTGCACCACCAAAGTATTGAGGTACGCTACAGCGTTTAATTAGCGCTAAGAACTGCTGCCCGTAGGTCGTCATTTTGAACCAGTGCGACCAATCAGAACCGGCAGGCGGTGCCGTGAATGACACACTGACTTTATCGATGGTCACACTAGTCACAACCCCCGTTGGGGATTCATCATCAGCAATCATCTTTCTAAGCGATAGCATGTGTGCAACAACTAGCATCCACAGTTCGTTAGTACAAACCCCACGACAAGGAGAAAAATAGTTCAACGCAGATTGAGCAATAATAAAAATTTCATCATTTTCAATGCCGCTAAACTGTGGATAGAGCACACGAAATGACTCAATCGGAAATGTGCTCGTATCCATCATTATTTACCCTTTTTATTGGTTTTCGGGACTTCCTGCTTAGCCGCTTCCAGTGATTCTGGTGTTTCAGGCGCTGAGTTGTCACTGGCTTCCATATTTGTCGCCACCTTGTCTGGATCTTCTTTGCGATTTTCCACACTGATAAACCCGTTTTCTTTATGCAACTGAAATACATGGTTATCTTTAAGTTGGGCGTATTGTTCATCACTAATTTCCGTGACACGCCCACGCGGGGTATACATGTGCTTAGTCATGATGTTGGCTTGGCCCGCAATAAACACTTTACCGTCTTTAACGGAGTAATTTTGGTCGTTTGATAGCGTGCAATAAACATAGAGAGACATAGCTTTCTCCAATAAAAAAGCCCTCAAATGAGGGCGTAAAAAAGGAAGTGGTTAGGTTAGATGCCCGTTAAACGAGTGATCGCCCAAGGACGCGTGACAAAGACACCGGCTGTTGCGTTAGTCGCATCCTCTAAATACCCTTTAATTTGAGCTTGTGAGCCCAGCAATTGGTACTTAACCGGTACGACTTGCAAGATAGTCGCGCTGGTTGTGGTTGAACCATCATCCACGGTATCAGCAAACATATACGCCACATCAGCCCCACCATTCGCGCCGACAAATTCAGGCGAGAATACAAAGCGCATGTTTGGATAGTTCTCTTTCACCCACTGATACACGGTCTCACCACGCGCTACAGGGTTAGCGACATTTAGTGCTGAACGGTAGCCCAACGGTAGCGTTAACGTGATATTGATGTCATCTTTGATAATACCGCCAGAGTTGATCTCAATGCGTGAGAACATGTCAGTGATATCTTTGGTGATATCCGCAAACGTACCGCCTTTCCACTTTTTCGATGCAGTTTCATAAGCCGGCAAATTAGGCTCATTTAACAGACCGAAAACACGGGTTTCAGGGGCGTTAAAACCGTAGTAACCAATACGTTCACGACCTTGCTCTAAGGACTCAGCCGCCGCATTACGTTTCTCTGCCGCTGATTCAAACCCTGCTGCAGATTGACGCGCTTCTTCGAGCTTACCGACTTGGAAGCCTTGTTCGAAACGCACGATACCTCGGCGTTCTTGATCTTGAATGTAAGACGCTAATGGCACATTGGTATGATCACCATAAAGCTCAGCTTTACCGGTTGGTGTTGCCACGTTTAAGATGATTTCTTCATCGTGCCACTCACCCGCATTCAATACACCGGTGATTTCATCCAGTACGCTAACACGAGTTGCAGTACGAATAAGACCAGGGAGAACGTGCTGTAACATCTCGCGCTGAATTAGCCCGCCTTGCACTGCTGCGCCGCTAATTGCGGAGTCCATTGCAGCCAGTCCACCAAAGCCGATTTTGTCTAACTCTTCGTATGTCCACTTCTGAGCGGGATTGATATTAAGCTGCCCTTTTTCTTTAACTTTACGACCGGACATATAAAACTTTTGCTTGCTAACTGGCATTATTCACCTTCCTTTACTGCCATTGGGTATGGGATTTCTGTTAAGCGAATAACACTCAAATGGGCTGATTCGCTGGATTCAACGTGACGACTAACAAAACCAATCACGCGGTCGCCAGCTGCAGGTACGGCTTTAGAAGAAAGAGAGCCATCCGTTTCATCAAAGACAACCGGTGCATTGATCTTACCTACCCCCTCTTCGAGTTCGACGTACACCTCACCCATTGCCAAAAACTCACCTTGCGTACCGTTACGTGCATAACCTACTTCAACACGATACGCTTTCGGGTTAATCATGATCCCAGCAAATGCGCCATCACCGCCAACTTGAACAGACTCAACGGAATCATCTTTGTAGGTGAAAGCGCGACCGAAAATGTTTTCTTTCTCATCTTTTGAACTGAGAATTGCCGCTACTGCGCGAATCGGGCCTGCATGGCTGATTTCACCCACGACACCAGACGTTAAGCCATCCGCCACTGATTTAGGAATTGCCATTATTTCGCTCCCCATTTATCCATAATTGATTGATTGCTAACCGCAGAGTCCATCGTTGCCGTAGCTTTCTGAGAATCCGGTACACGCCCTTGCATCCACGCATCAAGCGCAATGGCTTCATTCCCCTTACCGCATTGGATGCCGAGCTTATCAACACCATACTCCGCCACTTGTTGCTTGGTCATAGCTGCATGGTCAAATACGCCAAGGAACGGAGTCAGCTTATGAGCTAACGAATCACGCTCGCCGATTTGCTTTAGCAGTGCGCCTGTGTCCATGGTGGGCTTTGATGCTTCCAAACGCTTAATCTTGCGTTTTAAGGATGCAATCTCATCCATTGTGCCGATGCCGTTTTTTAAGCGTTTGAGTCGGCGATTTAAGCTATCCGTAGTCGCTTGGTCGAGATGCTCTTTGGCTTCTTCGATAGCTTCAACGGCGGTTTCAATCGCAACTTCGGCAGCTTCTACGGCTTCAGGTGTACCGGTTGTGGCTTCCTCTGCTGCAACTTCAGCGGTTGCCACGGCTTCTTCCGCTTTCTGTTCTTCTTCGGGATCAGCGTCAGTAGATTTCTTTTCTTCTTCCAGATTTTCATCGGTTGAAGGCTTAGTTTGTGCAATCACCTCTGCAATAATGCTTTTCAGCGCAGTGACTTGCCCCTCTGTAAACGCACCTTCATCAGTGGTTTGCTTCTCTTTGTTTTCTTCTTCGTTCATGCGAATAAATTCCTTTGTGTCGATAGTGATAACGAGGTGATCTTGCACAGCGACGTCAGGGCCGGTTCGCCCTTCATCCACTAATGCGAGGTGATTTCCACGTAAGTGACGCTGAATGACGTCATAGTGTTGGCCTTCATAAATGCCAGAGGTGAATTCATATTTACTGCGATAACCCGGTGAAAGGTCGATTTTGCCGCTGTCTATATTGCTAAGTGCAACATCAGAAAAGATTTTGATATTGGCTCTAAGATACGGTGGGTCAAAATACACGTTCTCGCCAATAACACCCTGAATGCCTTTCTTCTCCGCTGGGGTGGCATATTTACCCAGCATTTCATGTTCAATAATGAACGGGGTTAACTTGAAAGAGTTGATGGTCTCTTCGCTGGCTAATTCTTCCGGTGGGCGTAATACGCGATAGATTTTGTCGGGTATCGGCGCCCCGATTTCAGCCCCCAAATAATCAAAAACCCCAACTTTAGAGATGGGGTTATCTTTTACTTCGAGCCAGCCGTTGTTGTCATAGGTTCGTTTTGTCATGTCTCCTCACCAAAATCGATAACTGGCGTCATAAAACATTTACATTCGCGCAATTGCCCGGGCAATCCTCGCTCACCGGTTTTTTCATCAATCACCGGTGGGTTATCTAGATCGAACTCTTCTCCATTTAGATGCAGATGTAACGCTCTTGGCTCTGAGCTTCCTCCCGAGTGGTTCCAGATGGCTTTACGAATACCAACCGATTTCATGCGCTCACAGTTTGCCGTAGTCGTGATTTTTCGCGTTTGGTCAACAGCGATAATCTTCGCTCGTCTTTCCGTGACATTGCCAGTGTGCCTGATTACATCCAATAAGGTTTTCGCACCCTCACCGCCTTGTGAGATAGAGCGCAACGCCGCACTTTCGATACGCTGATGAAATTGAGTAGGAATGGATTTAATCAGAGAGACATTTTCAGCTGTTGCAGCAATTATTTTGTCTTTTAACGCTTCTGGCATCGCAGGTGTTTTAATTGTGATGCCGCCTGAAAGCTGCTTGAGGGAGTCGTCTAAATTACGTTGAGCACCGATGTCCACTTGAGAAACAAACTTATCAGCCATGGTGCTCGATTGCGTAGTAAAGATTTTATCCCACTTGCGTTTTAACCGGTTGAGCCAAATACGCGTTTGACTCGCGATACTGGCGTCCATCGTGGCGCCGTCAAAATCATCACTCAGATCACTAAATACTTTTTCATAGTCTTTAATCATTGAACTAATTAAACGTGACATGTCACGTTGATAACGGCTAGATGGCGCTGCTGAGTACTGTAGGGGCTTGCCCTTCAATACCGCTTGGCGAGAGGTTGCCCACCTCGCCTTTTTCGTTCGGACTCGTATTCTCCTCGACATAATCGTCCTCGTTCACATCAATGCCGTAATAGCTCGACTCTTTATCGGCTGCGAGTTTTTTACGAATATCCAACCCATCAATGGCGCCCGTAGCCGCTAGAGCCGCATCCGTCTGAGCTGATTTCAACTCAATATCGGCACTCTCTGCTGCCGTTGGGCTATCGAGTGGCGCCCACGTGACCAATATTTCAGTCAGCGGTAGATCTTCGCTGCGCATCAACATGTCATAATGGCGCTGTAAAAGTTCGTCTAAGTCGTTTGATTGGACGCTTTCTAGCTCCTCACGGTAGTTCGACTCTTCATACTCACCCGTGGCATTAAAGCCCTTTGGTGTGGTACCCAGCAACTTAGTAGCAGGTACGTTTGCCGCAGCTGCAACTAACTGGTACTGCGTCATAATGGTGGCATCTAAATCCGCTAACGAAGTATCGAACTGCTGTGCAACGTCCTCTTTTCCCATCACCTGCACGCCATAGTTATCGCGCATCTCCATAAAATAAAGCATGTTTTCCTGAATGGTGTTCTTATCTGCACCTTCAGGATCAGCCATACCAATCGTCAATAACCGCTTAGTCATTGCTAGTTGGGGCGCTTCATTTGCCGTTCGTTCCGATGCATAGACTCGCTCATAGATGCGCTCTGGTACCGAAACACCAAAGTAGTTATAAAGCGGCTTAAGTACATTAGGCACAGGGAACGGAACAAATTTAATAAAGTGCGACTTATGGTATTTGCGACCACCAATCACATAATAAGTGGGGTCATAAAAATCCATACTAGCAGGGTCTTGGATATTTGAATCCGTTAAATCAGGCGTTACCCATTGCGGGTCTATTTGCTTGATCCCCTTGTACATCCCTTTAGTCACACCATCGATATTAAAGGGATTTTCGTACCACTCTTTTGGGTTTGAGGTTTCCACCACAAACAGCGCTAATCGACCGCCATACACACGCCCAAAGTGAATAAGCTCTTTCAAATGATGCTGTATGCGGTACTTTTTATCGCGCTTGCGTAGCTTCTTGCTGATAGCGCTGTCATCGTCATTATCGCAATCAATATCATACCCTTGGCGAATGGCATCACGGGCAGGCATATTACAGGCCTTATCCACCAGCCAATGTTTCGCAATGATGGCGCACATATTGTTGCCAATAAACATTTGCGAGGCATACCAAGCCGCTTGCGATTCAGGCACACCATAAACTTGCTCGCCTTTAAATGAGGGAACGGAAGTATCAATACTGTCCATCCCCACACCGTTAATCATTGGCTGTGGTAAAACTAACCCGTTAAATCCATTCTCTTTTGCTAATGCAGGGTACAAATCTGTGGTAAACGCTGACCGCTTCGGCGGTGCAATCTGCTCTGTAATTTTTCGCCTTTTAAACGGCCACATAGAATTACCTCTTGGTTGTAAAGAAACCGCCTTTTTTCTTCTGATATAAATCACGCAACGCTTGTGTCATCGCATCCACCGTGTCGTCATGGCCAGCGAATGGGAACGTGGTAATTTCCTCCACGGTTTCCACTATCCACGGCGCAATGTCTTTGTGTGGTAGCCACACGTTACCCGCCTCCCACTCGGCGGTACATGCGTGAGCGCGCGCGATTTTGCTGCCGTCTGGCTCAACAGGAATTAAGCCTGACACGGTAGATTCCAACGAATCAATTACCGCTGGGCCATTGGCTTTGTCTTCCACCAGCTTACGGCGCCCTTCAGGGAATTTTTCCGCGAGCAGCTTCACGGCATCCTTAGTTTGGGTGAAGCTCATGCGTTTTCGGATTTGATAGAGCAAATAGGCATTGGCATCTTTCTTGCCCCAAACCTGCCCCACTACATAGTCGGTACCGTCGCTGTCTTTAAAGGTCATATCCCAACTATGAATAACCTTGTCGAATTTATCAGGTAGGTCTTTAGGTAAGTAATAGCGTACAAACTCTTCGTGGAAGATTTGACCGTCGCCCGGCTTTGGCGACTGTTGATACATGGCAGACCAGAAGTAATCACCCAGTATTGCCTTGGTTTCCAACAGCTTATCGATAGGGTGAAGTTCCGGTACCAGCGCTTCCCCTTGCTCATTAATGGCAGGGAATGCAAGTACCTTGGTTTCAGGAGCTTTTTCTTTTAATTGGCCAGATAAATCGTCGGTCGCCCACCGCGTGGCCATGATGATTTCACCGCTGTTTTTTGATAAGCGGGTCTTAAAAGTCGAAACGTACCAGTTCCAAATCGATTTTTTAACCGTCGGGCTAAGCGCTTCTTTCGAGTTTTTTATCGGGTCATCGATAATACCGAGGTCAACTTTTTTACCTGTTAATGGCCCACCCACACCAGCACACACATAGCTACCTTTGTGATTGGCAATGCCGAACTCGTCAGAGTTACGTTTAACAGCGATGCCATTCTCAGGCTTATTACCTAACCAGCTCTTAGGAAATAACGCACGATATTCCGCCGACATCATAATTCGCTGAACATCGGTGTTCATATCACCGGCTAAATCAGACGAATATGATAACGCCCCTACACGCATGTTCGGGTATTTACCAAAGAAGTAGGCAGGAAGATAACGTGAAACAATATCGGACTTACCGTGCTGTGGAGGTGCGCCCAATATTAGCTTAGGGCGCTTGCCATCCATCATGTCTAACAAAAACTGATCTAGCGCATCGCACACCGTTTGAGAGAAATGGCTCGTGATGTATTCCGGGTTTATATACTGAATGAACTCATGCAAACTGCGGCGCGCTATCTCCCTTTCGATCTCTTCATCAAACAAACTGAAATCGATATTCATAGCCACACCTAAAATATAATAAATAGCCCGTTCACCTCAAAATGACAGTGAAATGGAATGTGAGTTTTTGATAACAAATTAGCAACAAATAAAAAGCCCTAATTTAAAGAGAAGATTTAGGCTTTTATCTGTTTAGAGTGACATTTTAATTGATTTGAAAAGTCGTAGGGTATGTAAGCGTGTTTATATTAAGTTCGGATAAATATTATTAATTTTACTTAAGTATTGAATACTGCCATTTATCAACCACAGACAAGTACGGTAATGACATGGTTAGCAAATGGTCGTTTGTCACCGGCATAGTAATACTATGCCTTAATTACATAAACGAAGTGGCTAACCACGAATAGTTGCAGCCACTGCTTGTTAATACGACAAAACTGATTACATTATATTAAACTTTGCTGAAACTATTTTTTTAGCTTAATTTTCTATAATCACATAATAGTTGATAACAGCTTTATGATTATAAATCAAAATCATGGTCATTAGATGTCATTAGTGATAATTTACCATATAAACCATTATACGTTTTAGTTAACTTTTCTACTGTTTCATCTAAACCATGAAGAACTTGAGTCATTAAATTAAACTCATTGATTAGATCGATAGTTTTATGTGAGTTATCATCATTTAGGTCTATATCAAGAGCCTCAAGATCAATATTTACTCTATCACCTTCAATGTAGTCAACATTTGCCGCCCCTCTAATGAACTTATTGGCTAGCCTATCATTCAATAAAATATTTTGTACATTTTCTGATATGGAGTCTATCTTCTGGCTTTTATCTCTTATAAAAATATTTATCGAATTCGATATTTCATTTTCATCCTGAGATTTTGTTACAAAAACTCCGGCATCCTCACCAAATGATCTTTTCTTTTTAATTAATTTTCTATGAAAAACAGATGCAACTCTAGCATCCTTCATTACTATTCTCAGTAAGTTTTTCTTTATTTCTTCTTTATGAATACTTCCCCTCCCAAACCCCAAAAATTCAAACAAAGGAATTCCAATGTTTTTTATCGTTGATTCTTCATCTTTATCAAACAAAAATTCAGTTATAGCAATGTATCGATTATCTAAATTAATTAATTTATCCAGTATTTTATTCTGGTAAGCTATTTTTTTCGAGTCCGACTCTAAAATATATTTAGCTGCATGATATTCAAGAATACTCCGATGAATATATGTGAAATTATCATACCCATCATTTTTAATAAGACCCGTGACTCTTATCAAATCATCCAAGTAATTGGACTGGTCTAACTCATCATTTTCAATGCCTTGTTTTTCAAGTGATTTATTAATTTTATCTTTCGCAAATGACTTATCAAATGATAACTTTGAATTTATGAAGCATAGAAAACTAAATGCTGTAAATACATTCAAGGCACTATCGGTAGATAGTTTTAATTTTTTCTCTCTATCATAATAAAGCTTTCTCTTATCATGACCATCATAAAGAATATTAAATATACGGTCATAATAGTCACTTGCCGTTAGAGGTATATAGTCTGACTCTGGATAACATGCACAAAATAAAGAAACTAGTATTGGTGTTATTAGTGAATTTAATAAGGCATGATTATTTTCAAGTATCCCCCTGGCTTTCTCATAGTTTTCATCATCCATCCTCTTCTTTATTATTGCAAGTGCTTTTTCACCAGTTAAGTCTTTTAAAGATAAATTCTTTACCATTGAAGTATTGCATATTGCAGTGTCAGGTCTTGATGTAATTATCATTGGAGTTCTTATATTTAATTTTAAGAATTCAATCTCTTCATAAACTTTTTTTTCAAAAATTGAACTAACTTCATCAAACCCATCAAGAAGTAATAAAAACCTTCCGCTAGATAATACCGATTCAACAACATCTTTATTTGGACTCAAGCCTGAAAAATTAAATATTTTTATAATTTCATCAATAATACTATTACCAGCGTTTATTTTTCTAAGCTCAATAAACAGTGGTATTTTGAATTTTAAAACTATCGATTCATAAAGAATCTTTCTCAATAGCGTACTTTTCCCATGACCAGCAATACCATCTATACATAATACATTGTTTTTACTTAACTCAAGGATATCTAATATTGTTTTTTTTTCTTTCTTGCTATCTATTAGTTCTGATTCAATGAATATTTCATCAATAAATATATTTTCATGCTTCCCGTCTATTGTTTTGAAAAATAAAGTTTCATATATATGAGAGTTCATGAATTTATTAAATTTATCATTATCATTGATCAGTTCCTCTACTAATTTTTTACCTTTCTTTGAAGTATTATTCCATTTATCCCTAACCAAATCTTGTATAAATAGAAGCGTCTTTTCATTAAAAAGAACTTTATCAATAAACAATTTAGCACTATCTTCAATTATACTCATCATTTTAATTTCCATTTGTCGTTAGTTTTCTATTCTAGGATATTTTTTCATCTATTAATTTACTATAAGATGTTCCTATAAGCGCATTATGTTAAATAATGGGTAGCTTTTCAACTTTTTCTTAACTGTATGAGCTGCTCAAAACTTAAGTGGCTTAGATCGATTCCTGTTGATTGAATAGGCCCACCATCTGCACCAGTTACTTCAGTTTTGTTTTTCAGCATACCTAAATGCTGTGCAACCATTTTAAGCGCATCGTCTTGATTACGAGTGATAACCTCGACACCAAACTTACCCTCTTTCACGCCAGCAAATAAACGACGAGCCGCGCCAGTTAAGTCACGGGTATCATGAAAATGCGTACGACCAATACCAGCGCCATTACATCTAGGGCAATCAGAGTTAGGGTCTAACGTGTCATCGTAACCGTAGCCACCAACATCTTTTGGAAGTGGTTTATTTGCCGCCGTGGCTTTTTTCACCGCATCGTCATATTCGACCGCATCACGCCACTGATAATTAAAACCAAAGCCCCAACAATGGCGGCAGCACAATCGACGGTATTCAGTTAGCTCGTTAACGTCTGCAGTCGCAATATCCCACCACATTTTTAATACGGCATCTTGGGTTATTTCGGTTCTGCGTTCACGTTCTGCTAGCGCGTCTCTGATTGCTCGATTGACCTCGACATTTCTATACATCCGACTTGCGCTAGTGTAGGCGTTATGTCCTTCACATTTTCCTCCTGCTCGCTTATATGCAGCAGTCCGGTTTAAGTCGATAAGATACTCATTAACGAATTTAGCCTGTAGGTCACTAAGCTTGTAGTTGCGCAGGTTTAAGACGTTTTCATCATCGTGCGCATTATCTTGTTCACTACTCTGCGCAGTTGGTATTACGCTATTATATATAGGCTCTTTTGCGCATTCTTTTTCGTGCGCAGTGCGCAATTTTTTTTGCGCAGATTGCGCAGCTGGCTTTTTAATATATCGCCTTGCTGTTACGTAATTAAGTCCCTGGTCTTCACACCACTCTTTAGGGGATATTCCTGATTTAGCATAGTCAGACAGGAACTGTTTTTGTAGCTCGCTCCAATCCGGCTTAGCCATAATGTTTCCCTCATAACAAATTAAAAAACTCACCGTAGTGAGCTTTGTGATTTGCAATAAAACCCCGTACTAAGCGAGGTGTTATCTAAACAAAAAATATAGGACCGGTATCAATAGTACAACAGAGCATACCCTGTACCAGATTATCTTTGTTGCTATTTCTTTCTTTAGTTTCTTTGCTTGAACTTCATTATTTGAATTTTCTAGTTCATTACAGTGAGCTTCTAATACTTCCCCTTTTACTTGCTCACTTTTTTCTAGCATCTTATGACTTCCTATTGCCATCTTTATAACTACAAACAATATAATTATTGGTATCGCAAGAAGAGCCATAACATCGAACCATGAAATCATTAGTTATCCCCTTTTTGAGAGATACTAACACTAGCTAAATATAATGAATAACGCATATTTGACTTATGTATAAGAAAGGAGATATTCATCAAAGCTCTAATCTGACCATCTGCTTGAGATTACTACCTTTTTCAGATTGTGGTCATTCACGATTAACGTATAGTGACGTCACATTCATAAACTATTATTCTCTACTTCGCCCCGATATCTGGGGCATTTTTATTTTTCCCTCACAAAATAACGTTATGTGTGGAACTGTTACTGTAGCGTCCCCCAATCCGGTTTAGCCATCGTGTTTATCTCCTGTGTAAATCTCTATCAACGCCACTCTATGAATGGCGTTTGTAGAAAGTTATTCACTGAATACTAATACGTAAGTTCAGACTCAACTGAAATCATATCTGTTGCATACTTTAACGCTAACTCACGAGCCTCTTTTGCAGTCTTATCATTTAATGGCTTACCTAACAGCTCATGGTTAACTCGCTCAATGATTACCTTGATATCTTGGTCAGTGGGTGTACAAAAAAATAGTTTAATATGTGGCATTCTCTTTCCTTAATAACAAATTAAAAATCACCATTTGTTCACGTTTCCCTTGAAAAGCATCATTGTCGCCCTAAGTAATATAAGTACCGTATGTCAATTTTTTCGCGCCTACGGTCGACATAATGTCATCCCTGTTTAGCAGGAGCTGATGCTATTTATTTAAATTTATAGGAATCAAAAATGAACCAAGATATGCCCCCTCTAGAGAAGCGTAAAATGCTGTTTGAATTAACTATAACTCTGCTAGCAGCTGAGATATATGACAAAGACTATACCGCTGAAGGAAGACTAAAAAAGGACTTCGATTCTGTATATAAATTATTGAATGAAAAATGGGAAAGCCCGCTGGTTAAAAACACCAAATAACCACAATGACCTGACCTTTGATCAAAATGGACGCTCGGTTATGCGCGCCCATTTTTATTTAATCACCTGTCGTTGCTGTTCAATATCCCTAATGGCTTTAAATCGTGCATTACCACCATCAATGGTTGATATTAATGGGTCTATCCAGTAAACAGCTTGGCAATACGTTATCTTGCTGGAGGTAATGGAACTATCATAGGCTCGGTTAACGACTCCGGTATCGGGGTGCATTGCGCTGGAACGTAAACCTTTTGTGTAGTTGTACAGCCTGTTACCAATATCATCAGGAATGTACAAATCACAGGTAGGCTCTTTTTGAAGTATTTTTCTATACTCAATAACTCTATTTTCTGAGTTAGCATCAGTGGAAATCCCATAACGATAAGCGGTGGTAGCTATTTGGTTAAAACGATTAAACTCAAATGACTGGGTGGCAATAACTTTAGATTGCTGTTTGTTATCACCTTCTAACTGGGTATTATCTTTTTTCAGCGAAGTGTAATCATCCTTTAGATTGCCATAATCACGCATCACCCAGCCAATCCAGACAACAAGAATCACGCATACGCCAGCTAATACCCTAGTCAGCGTATTCATATCACTTCACACCATTGTGCTCTAACGAGTAATGGTTGCCATCATTGAATCGACCGCCCCATGTACCGCCAATTGATTCCCAATATTCACCAAGCTCTTGATGGTCTGTTGTTTTGCTTAAATACACGCCGTCTTTAAATAAATTCAAATCAATAGCCAGACGCATAGTGTGTAAGCTGTTTTTAATTCCAGTACCTTTTTTCGCATTTAATGCAGCACATTCTGGAGTTCGCTCAGCCTCACCCAACGAGACAGCATATCCCTTGTCATACGCAAAGATAATTAAATCCGCAAGCATGCGAGTAAACTTGCGTTGCTTTTCACCTAATGTCATTTTTTCACCTTGAAAGTAAACGGTCGCATCATCAGCAACCCGATTGATTTAACTTTTGCTATAAGTTTGCTGATAACGACAATGGACATAATGTTGCCACCAGCAGAGAAAATAATGAGGAAGATAACGCCATCAAAAAGCACATCGGATGGAGCAGAGGTACGTTCACCAACTAAGGTCTCGTATATTTGATAAACCCAGCAAATAAACAATGCGGTACCAACAATAGAGTCACGACGTTTGGCATACCGACAAAGAAACACTGTTATTGCAGACGCCAGCAAAAGAAAAGCATCGACAGTTTCGAGTGGGTGACTGTCTACCCATAGCGAAATACTATTTAAGTAATTAAGGACGGTACTCATTAGCTACCTCCTTTATTTCGCCAATCTTTAATGGCTTGCGTGATACTGCTGAAGTTTTTATCTATCGAGGTAAATGTACGGATAAATAATTTTTTGAGGTTATCTCTATTTGCTGCAAGAACGAGAACAGGGATAAGTAATGCCGAAATAACAATTGCCATTATTTTGGGGCTAATATCCCAACTCCATATCTGCGAAATAACATCGGAAGCCTCTTTAGCGATAAGGATCCCCGCACCAAGAGCTAAAATAAAGTGAAGTATCTTTCTCCGGTTATTATCTCTGGATGCAATAACTGAGGCTGATGCTCCGATAATAGCTCCCAGCACGACGCCATAGTCGGCACCAATAAGGAACCCACCCATAGCACCGCCACCAGCAGCACCGAGGGTTATCCCTATTGATGTGCTCATAAATTATTTGTTCTCTATGGAATTTAGATAATAAAAAAGCCACGCATTGCGCAGCTTAGAATAAGTGCCAGTTGAGCGACTGGCAGCGCTTTACCTTATCTGATATTGTTAAATCGCCAAACATAACAATCTGAATAAGGAAAATTCAATGCAGTATGAGGATCCAAGATTATATATTTATTCATTTCTTGAAAGCTTACCAACTACCATTCGATCGACCGAACTGATCTGCTTACTCTTATTTATAAAACATGATTTTCAAATAACAGGCTCAGAAAACGAATCTGATTTCTTAGATATGACCGCCGAATTACTCGAGCGTGGTGGATACATAGGTATTGGCACTGTCATTTTTTTCAAAACTCTAATCAGCCGTAGTATGAATAGCGCCATTGAGAAAATGGATAGAGCTGAGTTTAACCTCAAAATGTTACGACAAAACAATCCTGAGCTATCTAATCAGCTTCTTGTGCAAAAGCCGCTTCAGAGAAAACATTATGAAAGAGCTATTGAGAACTGGCATACTCTCTTATCTGGCCCGCTATCTGACGCTAATATTGAATATTTCGCCAATAATCCTGCCATGACACTAATGCCGATACAGTTAAAAAATCATGAATAATGAGTTGTGTTTCATGAGGCATATGCTCCCCTTTATTTAAAGGTACGCGTTAGTGGTCTATAAGCAAAAGTTAGCTATAAGGTAATGTAATGAAACTAGAAGGATTGCGTCAGCTTTGCCGTGATATGCGCAAAAACAATGTCACAAAAACACAGTTTGAATTCAAAATTAATCAAGTTACATTCGATGTGGCTTTTTTCATTAACAAATCACCATATCAATTACTTTTTGGTGCAAAAAATCATAAATGTAGTTTTTTTGTGAATGTAAAAAATGGTTTTGAAATTAGTCCTATAATAACACCCAGCTCGGCATATAAAGATTTATGTACTGCTCTTAACCTAAAATATGATCCTGAAAATCCATTTAGTCCTAAAAAATTCTATGCCGAATTCGCAAACAAAATACCTAACCAAATACAAAGTAAGAATTCCAGATCAATACCTAAGCTAACCCAGTCAATTACTGACCCCAACGATTTTGGTGTTTTTAGCCATTGGAAAATACATTCAATCCAACACGTAAAAACAAAAAATCTTATAAAAACTGAAAAAGCATTTGGTAGGGAAGTTATGGAGTTTTGTAAAAATCAAAATGTGAGTAGCTGTTGGAAGACAACAAAACAATGATATGAATAGTTACTTTCTGATTTATTGGGTAACAAAAAACCCAGCGCATTGGCTGGGTTAGTTCGTCACAGTTACTAAAACGGCAACTTATACGTAAATAGTGGATCATTGGCTCAAAGAAGTCAACACGTTCTTACTATTATTTTTCTTTTTCCACTCATTATCGCGTATTTTAAATGCATTATAGAGATGTGGATAAATTAAATACTCGGCAGAACGAATGATTTCTTTTACCTCACGGCGACATGTGGCCATCGAGGGCTTTCGATGTTCAAGCGTGCGATTTCTGCGGACCATCTGGCGTGGCTGTGCAATACCATAATAATAACGAGCAATGGCACGGTCGGAGCTCACAAAAGCATAGCGTAATAACAATAACGTAAATGCAACTCGGTCTATATGATAAATTTTATCGACCACCTTGGTGATTAACATTCCGTCATCGTCATTACACATTTCCCTTTCTGGATAATCACGCTTTTCTACAGTTGCCATAAATTCAGCAATGATACTGCTTTGGCGTTTTTCTAATCTACCACTGTAAACCCAAGCACCGAATTTGGATAGCCAACCATGCAACCAAGCTTCTTGCTCAGCATCAAGTACAAGCCCATCAGAAATAATTTTTATACTCGACATGCTCGCAGCTCCATGACTTCTCTTTTGGTTTGCTCGAGTAACTCGATTTCGGTACCGTGAATTTTTTGCCATATTTTAGGGGCTGCATGAAAACCAGTGTCATAGTTAGCACGATGGTGAGGTGGACATAACGGCAATACATCTTTGTGGCTAGCTCGTTGAGCCATGCCCTGCCCTGTTCGTGTATGATGAATTTCCGCGGGACTTGCTCCATATCCCATGTTTCGACAGCAAATACAGCCAAGTGCGGCTACATCTGATAGCCACTGTTTATCTTCTTTGGTCTTTGATTTTTTGGTCATTGGTCTTGCCTCTAGGTAAAATCTAATAACTGAGCTGCCGCATTTTCAGCAGCTTCTTGGGTGGGAAATTTACGGAATAGAATGAAGTTCCAAAGCACATCGAGCGTGGCTTTGTAGAGTTCGCCAAAAGCTAGGTCATCCATTTTGGCAAAGCTGATTGATTTAGCGACGCGGCGCAAGCTGCCATCCGGCATCTCAAAGGTTTCATAATGGCCAGATTGCTCTACTACCCAATATCGGAAAGCATCAAAGGATTTGGTTGCTGAGATATTGTGAGCACGTTTCTGTGCTATCTCATCTAGGTAAACATCTGCAGCGGATTGAAGAGCATCGTCGTTATCTGTGTAGTAAGCGAGGAATTTAACGTAACCACGAACCAATTCTTTTTCTTCAGGCGAAATTGTGCCGCCGGTTGGTTCCCAGTATTCATACCCTAGATTGAGTAGTGCGAAGTATTTACGGTGAAAACGTGGGTTGCGGGCTTTCTTGAAGTCAGCCGAAAGCACATCACCACACTTGATTTTGGAATGTAAAAAATCCCTTGCCGCTGGATTAGCCGGTACAAGAGTGTCGTTAGACATTTTGATAAAGCTATGCTGTGCCATACGTTTCTCTCAGTAGACACAGCAAGTGTTAAGATTGGGTGTTCAGGCCAATGAGAATTATATTACCATAGTGAAAATTAAGCATCTAGATCCATCTTTGTAGTCTATTTATTCAATCAGCTCCCTGTCTATTTTTCTAGTATCCGCATTTGGTATTGCTTTATACATCATAACACCATCAAAATAATCGTCATTCTCGATTAAATTTCTAATTTCTGCTTCGTTATCTGTAGACATGTTATGCCCAAAAGTTACAGAGGTTATTAAACCTTTAGGAAGGTCAAATAAATGGAAACCATTTTCTGTTATAAAATTTGCATTATTTATTATATCAACAATTCTGCATTCCATTTCTTGCTTATGATCTGTATGCTTATGATGGAACATATAATGGCTGACCATTCCCTCTTTATTTAAGTCATAATTGAGATATATTTTTGGTATATCATCAACATATATAACATCTTTTAACTTACGCATTAAATCATCTTTACTAGTTCTTTTATCAAAAAAAGAGTTTTCCCTATTAAAACCTATCATAAAACCTTTATACGATGAGGCGTAGTGCCCCCACATATAATTACTATCCCTGCTATTAGTCAAACATAGCACACATAATAAATTTTTTATCACTTTTACATATTCTTCATTCATTTTATCCAAAATTGATTTTATTAAAAATTCAATCTCAGGACTATTTTTAGCTAAAAAATATAAAAACTCTTTCATTGTGAATTTTTTATTCAATTGCATCTCGTAGAAAGGTTTTAAACTTAATAATGCATCTTTTTCTTTCGATGGCTCTGTAGATGAACAAAATTGATTAATAAAATACTCTAAATCATCATCATGACTCCCACAAACATTAAATTTGACTTCAAATTCAAAATTATCATTCAGCTGATCTTTTTTGGAAAAACAAATTCTTTTTGATCTTAAGATATCCACACGTTCAGGAGGAACATATTTATATACTTCATTAACCATCCCAACTCCTTTATACCAGTATTAAAAATATTAATAGCCTACTGCAAGGATCAGTTTCTTCATAGTTTCTAACTTAAATAATTAACTTCAACTCATGCCACCCTAATGTATTCCAACACTTAGAGCAACCACTAAGGCAACACTCAGCCACCGGCAGCTGCTCATCACACTTTTTACAGCGCCTTTTATTTAGCTCTACGATTAGCGACATCATATGGCTCTCTTCCTGGTCTACGTAATACGCAATTTCTTTGAAGCATTTCTAACTCTCTTGCTCATCAAGAAATAACTCTATTTTAGTAACACCTGATTCCTTTTGCCGCTTACGTTGCTCCGCTTTTCGTTCCGCTGCTGTTTTTGCCATTGGTCTTGCCTCTTTCCCATAAAACTAATTACAAACACTTTATCCATCAAAATTAAATTCAAATAAAAGAGAGCCATGCCTAGAATGGATAACAAAATTATCCCAACGTATTGCGTACCAAATTGGCGGGGTCATATTCACCCTGTATATGGAAGAGCCAACAGTATATGGCTTAATTAAGTCTTTAAAGCCAACGAGTAAATCCTTTAGTAAATCAGAATGTTTTGCAGCGACGCCAAGCTGAAAAAACCATTCTTCCACTATTTTAATCATATCCTTCTCACTAATTGGCTCTAACGAAACATGCCAATGCTCAATGGGATGCTTATCGCTATGGCGAACAATCACTGACTGAACGGAGCTAAGTAAAGTCGTTTTCTCTTCCACATAAGTACACTCATAATCAGGTGAGATATTCGGCGCCCAATTCAACGACTCAACAGCACACAAATAGCCATTAATTTTTTCAACATCCAGCAAAACAAGCTCTTTAGACATCGGTTTTTGTTTCATTTTTCATCACTTTTATTTGATTTAGGTTTCACTATATACAATATATTCAGTCAATAACTAATTAACCATCCCGATATAAAATTTTAGCCCTAATTTCCTTTAACGCTTGCTGCCCTATCAGTCGATATTTACCCTCTTTATCAATTAACTCTGATGTAGAAACCCCTCTTTTAGTTTGGCCTATTAACGGCTTAATTGGTGGGATTGGCTTACCTTCCTGTATCTGGTTGTAAAAGGCTATCAGTTGCTTCTTGATGGATTCCCTAATCTCTTTATCGGACAAGTTATACTGCGTCATGCGTCGCCTTGCTTCTGGTACAATCCAATACATAACAGCTGATTTCCAAGGGAATGCCTCAACGGATGGATATCGCCACTCCATGTTGCTGTAGCGCTTCATTTCCGCCATGACCTCACAAACTGAAGGTAGGCCCATAGCTTGCATCATTCCTTCGCGGCACCAGCTGATAAATTTGCCACAAGAGGGGAAAAAGTCGGACTCTTGCTGCCTAGCCACACTCATTCCTGCTTTCAATTGCTCAACGGATGTTATGCCATTCTCGATAAACGCCAGTACCCATTGCCGTTTAGTTGCTGAAATATCGTCTTGGTTTGAAAACACAGTATGCTTTGCCGCTGGGAAAATTTGCACTAAGTTATCAAACAGCATATCAACCAACTTTTCCGCATGTTCATTGATTCCAGCAGGTTTATTGCTTGACTGAATTAGGCTCGATAATTTTTTGTTATCTCTGTTTTCAATTGCGGAGAGAAGACTTTTCATAGCGTGTTCTCCCATGCTTCAGGGCTGTTCCAATGGGCTTGTGCTGGCAAACAATCTTCACCTTGTGGAATTTCAGCAAATTTTAATACTAGCTTGTCCCACTGCTTGCGAAGTGTGCTTGGGCTAAGAATATTTTTGCACCAAAATGAGTCCTTATTGGCCCTATCAAACAACCTACAAATCTGCCTGTGCGTTCTGCCATCAATGGTGCGCATCAACCGCACCTCATTGGCCCATAAAGCCCAGTTAGGTTCTTTCGGGGGTTTGATGTCGTCATCAGATGCAGATACATTTTCGTAAAGCTCAGTCACCCGTTTGGATATCCACTGCGCACAAAGCAAATCATCCGATGTACCCCACTGCCGCTTCCTTGCACTGAACACAACGGCATCAGGGTGGCGAGCCACAAACGAATTATCATTCATGTTTTCGTCGGGTTGTGAAACGACCGGACAAGAAGGGTTTATATTCTCTGTAGTAATCTCTGTTGTAATCTCTGTAGGATCGAACTGCGGATTTGTTTCACCGCCACCGTCGAATTTGTTTTGTGGCGGCTGTTCATTTTGTTGTTTCGCCAAATCCCCATTGTGACTTTCCCCAGTTGCGCTTTGCGCATTTGGTAGATTATCAATAGGTTGCGTCATAATTTGGTCAAGTTGGTCGCAATCTATACGGTAATATATTTTGTGTTCTAAACGCCTATCCGTTTCAATTAAAATCCCACGTTTAACAAGATGCTTTCTGGCTGTGAGTTGCTCGCGATAGCTTAACCCCGTTTCGACCGTAATATCCTCAGATGACTTATAGACCCCTAATTCAGAATCCGTTTTATCCTGCCAATAAAATATCTGGCTAAAAAATATCACCGCATTGACGCTACCAAAGCGTTTAACTAGACCAGGGTAGTAAGCCACTGGCCGCCCAAAATCGAGTAACAAGTCTGATGGTCTCATTTCACACCCCCAGTGCTTTAGCGATATCACGGCAAGCGTTCTGGTACTGCTCAGGCGTCAGTTTCTTTAAAAGTAGCTTTTGTTTTTGTTGTTCGTATTGCTCCCCAATATTGAGCGCTGCCGCCCTTCTTCCCTCGAAAATATCTTCGATTTGTTTTCTGTCTGCTGGCTTTCCATTCAATAAAAAACCATTGCAGTAGGTAATCAATTCAGTCGTTCTTAGCATTGGTCTTGCCTCTTGAATTAGTGCACGCTGGTCGGGCGTGATATTGCATTTAGTGCGGTAATAGCGCTATTGATATTCCGTGACATGTCACGACCCTCAAGTAAAATTTCGGTCATTGCATCTGCAAAGCGTTGAATGGCCACCGAAGCTAAATAGTTTTTAGTGTCGCCACGTACTCGAGCTAACCTCGAAGCCGGCAACGCCATTTCAATTGCAGGCATCAGCTCTGCTAATTTCTTCATCGATGCGTTCGAATCACCCCGTAACCAGCGAAATATCTGCTGTCGGTTATTGTTAATCGCTTTCCAATCCGCTTGGCCTCGTTCATCTTCAATCACATGTAAGCGACTCTGTGATTTGTCTCGTGTGATCTGCAAATACGCACGGCTTATCTCAATCGCTACGTGCTCTTGACCATGTTCTGTAGCCCAGCTCTCAATTTCAGAGCGGACAATATCGATATCAAAACTCATCTCTGCGTCTCCTGTCGCAAAATTGATTATGAATAATCAGTTTTTTAATCTGATAGCTGTAATACTGATGGCTCGTTGGGTAAGCCGTCGTAAAGGTTTGGGTAATCTATCGGGTTCAAATCATGTGGGGTCACTAGCCAATTTGTTTTGGATGCCCACTCAATAGCTTTTCGTCCCTTTGGAATGTAATTTCCTGCAATGACTTGGCTAATGTAGCCCTGTGTCACGCCAACTGCCTGAGCAAACTCAGACTGGCTAATTTGCTGTTGCTTTAGGTAGATATTTAATTTCATTTGTTAGCTCCTTTTTAACTTAATAATGGAATATTAGCAATGCTAATTAAATAGATCAATAGCAACGCTATTAGAAAAATATTAGTAATACAAATAAACTAGACGGTATGAACAGAAAAATTTCCGAATCTGACAAGGTAGCAGCCCAGAATTTACGCAATATCTGGGAAAGCAAACGTGAATCTCTCGGCTTAACTCAAGAAAAAGCCGCGGAGGCACTTGGCTTTGCTACGCAGGGAGCAGTTAGTCAGTACCTAAATGGCCGTACCGCTTTAAATACAGATACCACATTAAAATTTGCTGCTTTACTTCGCGTTGATCCTGAAGATATCAACCCTGAATTAAAAATTTTACTCGACTACGTCAGGTCAACAAATCGAAATGTTGAGATAGCTCAGCCGCAACAATCCATTAGGAATGATCACAACACATTGAGATTAATGGATATATATGCGAAAGCAGGTCCGGGTGGTTTTATTAACAATGACTTCCCAGATACCATAAAATCTATAGAGTTCTCTTCCGAAAAAGTTTTTGAGCTATTTGGTCGTAAAAGTCTGAAAGGTATTGAGATGATTAATATCAGTGGTGATAGTATGTCCCCTGCAATTAATCCTAGAGATGTTGTCTTTGTCGATACACATAGCGACTTTTTTGATGGGGATGGCGTTTATGTGTTTAGTTTTGAAAATTCCCTATTCATTAAACGACTACAACGCGTTAAAGGTCGAAAACTTGCGGTCAAATCAGATAATCCCGCCTATGAAACCTTTTATATCGAAGAGTCTGAGATGCATGACTTGCGTGTGATAGGTAAAGTTATAAAATCTCTTCCAATAAAAATGGTTGATTTTGCTTAACTAAAACAAACAGTTAAATACCGCCGCTAATATTAGCGGCTTTTTTTTGCTTAAAATAATTAGCAATGCTATTGATAATAAAAAATAGCGCTGCTAATGTTTATTCCATTAATACAAACACAGCAAGTGTTTAGATAAGTGTTCAGACTTAAAAATTAGCCCACACCAGGGAAACAGTTAGACCAACGTTAGAGGCAAGACCAGACAGCTCGGAAAGACGAGTATTGATTTGCAGACGTAAAAAAACCCACCGAAGTGGGTTCATTTACCTCGGGTCGCCGACCAAAGCTAACCGAGAGTTCTACTAGCGCGACCAAACGCTAGAAGAGGCAAGACCAATGATAAATCACTGATCACAGTTATTTTAAAGGAGCTGCTATGAAAGCACAACCTAAAACCCTAAGTGTCACCCTTTACATTCATGCACAAAAGCAATTCGACGGTTCATATCGATACCGACCACTCCCATTCAAATACGATATGGAGTCAGGTTTAGGTTTCGTTGTATCTGAACATACCGTTGAAATTCCATTTCAAGAGCTAAGTACTGAACAGTTAGTGAATGCTGAGATTGAGTCCTTACGCGCAGAACAAAACAAAATACTTGCTGATGCGCAAGTGAAGTCCAGCCTACTGGAATACCAGATCCAGATGCTGCTTTGTTTGGAAGGCAAGCCAATTTCTAAAATCGACGAAGAAATCCCTTATTAAGAGGCAAGACCAATGAAAACTTTTATCTGTGTATTTGAGCCAGCGACCGAGGCTCGCACTAATGGCGCGGTACCATTAACTATCGCTCTCGATGCTGCAAATGCAAAACTAGCTGCGGCAACAGCCATGGTTAAGCTATCAGAAGTGTATCCAAACGCTATGGATAACTTCAACACTGACGAGCCTATTGTTTGTGAAGATGCCATGGGTTCACCTCGCCCACCAGTTGGTCAATTTGATGAAACATTTGCAATAGAAAATGAATTCGACGGTACTTGTTGGAAGCCAGCAAAATTAGAAGAATTTAACAAAATAAATACGACTATTCGTATCGCCGCAATTTTGTTGTTTGGTAAAACCCAGTTTACTCGCACTGATGTAAGTAAAGCCATTAGCTTTATGAATGAAAGTTCAGAGCAACCAAAAATCCGTAATATCGCTCAAGGCTTGGGAAGAATAAAAGCTCTCGATTCGATGGATGCGGAACAAACATCTGAGATGGCTCATGCTATTTTCGAATATGTTGATGATAATGTTTCCCTCATCGATGTAATCGGTTTAGGTAACAGTTGGTTGAAAGAAGCTCCTAAGGTGGAAGTGACCTCTGCAACAAAAAGCGAAGAGGATGCGCCAATTCTTAAGCGTGACTATGCCATGCTTGATATGGAAATCGCCCTTGCGCTGATTGGTGACGTTGATTTTGACAGCATTCGTAGCGCTGATATCCGTAAAGCTAAAGAATTAATATCCAGTGAAGATAAAGCATGGAAACGTTTATCAATGGACTTGCGTACGCTCCCTAGCGTTCTAGATATCCCGCGTGAAAACATCTTTGCATTAGTGACTGAGGCACGAGAGAAGCCTGAATTATTTGATGATGCCAATGCCCGTAAAGCGTTTATCGATGCCAAACTTGGTACCGAAAATCCGAAAGTAACCTCCTTAGGTAATGGTCGTTTTTCGGTTGATAACTTAGGCACTAAACCTGCTAATGATGAAACACCTGAGCAACCAGCTAAAACAGAAAAACCAAAGCGCACCAGCAAGAAGAAAGACACACCGGCTAAAGTAGAAAAAGAACCTGAACCGGTTGTGATTGAAACACCTGTTATTTCTGCGCCAATTGCCAGTGAACAAGATGACTTTGAACATCGCGCAAAGATACTAGAAGAGTCTCTTAATCAGCAAACTGCAGAACATCAAGCCAACATGCATATATGGAAGCAAGTACAGCGTACAGACCCAAGATTCACAAAGCCGTTAACTGGTGTTGGCTATACCGGAACAAGTATAAACGGTACCTATATGGTAATGCGTGCAACTGAAATATTTGGTCCATTAGGTACAGGTTGGAATTATGAAGTGCTTGAGAGTGAGTTTATCGATGGCATGCCTCTTTCTGAACCTATTTACGATGAGAAAAATAAATATATTGGCGCCCGTTATTTACGAGATGCCGATGGATCATTATTTTGCGAGCAGCACCATTCTATAAAAATCCTACTTTGGTACATCATTGAAGGTGAGGTTCGCGGAGAAATAATTAGCTACGGTGCTACAAAATTTAGATACAAATCTAACAACGGCTTAGTGACTGATATTGAGGTTTATAAAAAGTCATTAACAGACGCCATAAAAAAAGCATTATCCATGCTTGGTTTCTCCGCTGATATCTTCTTGGGTATGCACGATAACCCTGAATATGCAGCTAGCAATAAGCTCGAGTACGAAATCAAAGCGGCGACGGATAATGCAGAAGATGCAATGCGCGTTCGTAAAGAGTTGGATGAGAAGTTCACTCGACACACTGAAACTATGCGCAGTGCAGTGACGCAAAACGAATTGCGTGGAATTACTTCAACCCTAACCCGTGAAATCTCAACCCACGCTAAATTAGCTAAACAACGTGGTGATACTGAATATGAAAGATATTTAAACGGTCGTTTACGTCGGTTAAATGAAATTGAAAAAGAGTGTTTAGACCAACTTAATCAGAAAGAAGAGGCAATCTAATGACCAAGACAACTGCTATTGCAATGGCTGCTGACTACAGCAAATTACAACAACTCGTCGAAACTGGCGAGTTTACCGCCGAAGATATCGCCGATACGTTGGTCGGTATCGAAGGTGAGCTAGGCGATAAGCTCGATGCAATTATGCTTCATGCCCGTAATTTAGAAGGTCAAGCCAAGACACTGGATGAAGAATCCAAACGTCTGGCAGACCGTAAAAAATCATTCGAAAACCAAGTTAAGAACCTGAAAAAATACGCTTTGGATTGTTTGTTAACTTCGGGCTTGGATAAGTTAAAAACAACTAAAAATACATTCACGGCTCGCGCCGGTGTTGTTCGAGTCATCATTGATAATGAAGATGCACTGCCTAATGAGTTAGTCGATGTTCAGACTATTACCGCACCCGATAAAAGAGCAATCAAGGAAGCGATTGAAAACGGCATCGACGTTCCCGGTGCTCACTTAGAAGTCGGTGACCGTTCATTAATGGTTCGTTAATACCTATAGCGCCCAGAAATGGGCGCATTATCAGGAGAGACATTATGGCTATGAAACTTGAAGTTATTATTACTCACGATGAAGCAAGCAATAAGTGCAGCGTAGAGTGGTCTACCGATACAACTGAGCATGTGACAACTCAAGAAGAACATACTCTATCAATGGTAAAAAAAGCGGTTTTACTGCAACTAGGCTACCCAACATCATCGGTAATTATTCACTAACGTGACATGTCACGGTGTATTTATTATGAAAAATAACCTAGAAGATTTACATAACTACTTGTTCATGCAATTGGAAAGGCTGTCTGATGAAGATCTTAAAGGGGAAGAACTTAAAGAGGAGATTGGACGCGCAAAGGCTTTATCCGCAGTTGCATCGCAAATTGTCAATAATGGGCAGTTGGCGATTAGTGTTAAGCGTATGGCTAGTGAAGGACGTATTAAAGACGCCCCTAATTATCTGGAAGTTAAAAAATGAGCCGATTTTCTTATAACGAAGAAATGCGTGATTGGATGCGTAAAAACTACCTACTATCGCTTCCTCAACTCACCATTAACTTTAATAGCCGGTTTGGTACCACTCGATCAAAAGACATGATCAATGGGTTACGTAAAAGCCTGAAATTGAAAACTGGTAGGTCTGGAGTGTTTATTAAAGGTCATATTCCAGTAAACAAGGGCATTAAAGGATTGAAAGGGGCAAATTCAGGTTCTTTTAAAAAAAATCATATTCCTCATAACCGCCATGAAATTGGCGCAGAAGTCATAGCTACAACTGGATATACCAAAGTAAAAACAGGCTTGCCGAGCGAGTGGAAATTTAAACATATTTTGCTATGGGAAAAGAGTAACGGAAAGATACCCAAAGGTCATGTTATCAAATTCATAGATGGCAACCCATTAAACTGCACCATTGAGAACTTAATGATGATCACTAAACCAGAGCATGGAGTAATGAACCGCTTCTTTTCTGGTGTATCAGCTGAATATAAACCGGCTATCTTGCAATTGGCTAAAATTAAAATTGCAATTAGAAGCATAGAAAATAAGGGGCAAGACCAATGCTAAGACATGTGCATCAAAAAGACCAGGAAGTGAAAATTATCTTACCTGATGGATCGTACGGTTTTATTTCAACTGACCGCCGTTGCAAAGTCTCCTATGATTTGCCGGAAAATATCAAAATTGAAATACAGCCACCGGTATCGAAACAGCAAGGTGGGAAATAATGTTTGGTTTATTTTTACTCGTATGTAGTGCAATAAATTGTCAGTTTGAGCCATATGGCTATATCTATCCTGATGAAATTAATTGTTTAATCGATAGAGAAATTGAAGCCGGCAAAGGGAAAATCGCAGAGTGTTATCCGGTTGACTCGGTTATACCGGCTAAAAACTGATTAAGCTTAATCAGTTTTGTTCTTTAGTAATAATTAACATGGCGGTTTATTCAATAATGAGTAGCCGCCATGAAACAACCACAACTAACCCCTTGGGCGCCCGAGGAACAATTATTAACTGAATTCGATATCAAACTAGGCAAGTTAGCTTCTAGTGTAAAAAACAGACCATGCACTGAAGCTGAAATAAAACATGCTTGTGATACCGCAGATAAGATTATTTTATCGATGATGAGGCAAGACCAGAATGAGAAAAAATATCACAGGAGGCTATGATGTCTCGAATGATTAAGCTAGAAGCATGGGCGCAATTAGAATTTGGTGATAGTGCCCCCACTCAACAAGTCTTAATTAAATACGCCAAAGCCAACATGATGATCCCCCCTGCTTTAAAGGTTGGCAAGCGTTGGATGATTGATCGTGATTCAAGGTACGTAGGTTTAGTTTCTAAACCTCAATTACCAGAACAAGCAAATGAAAAATTACTGAGGATTTTATCAGATGGCAGCAAGACCACGTTCTCATAAAATCACCATTCCAAATCTATACCGAAAATTAGATAAACGAAATGGAAAAACATACTGGCAGTATAAACACCCCTTAACTGGCGTATTTCACAGCCTCGGTACAGATGCCGAAGAAGCTACTCTGATTGCATCTCAAGCTAATACCATTATTGCAGAGCAGCAAACAAAGCAAATTTTAAGCATTAATGATCGCCTATCAAATATCAAAAATAAAAAAGTAGGGATCAGCGTTTCTAATTGGGTAGATAAATATTTAGAAATACAACAAGAGCGCGTTGAGCTTGGTGAATTAAAACCTAATTCATACAAACAAAAAATTAAGCCGATTAATTTATTCAAGCAACACTGTGGGTTATTTTCACTTAAAGACATTACAGCTTTGGAAATAGCTAAAATAACTGATTCAGTAAAAGCATTAGGTCATGACCGAATGGCCCAAGTAGTACGTATGGTTTTAATAGATGTATTTAAGGAAGCACAACATGCAGGTCACGTTCCTCCTGGTTATAACCCTGCACTTGCGACAAAACAACCTCGAAATAGAGTAAAACGTGAACGTCTAACGTTCGAAGAGTGGAAAGTTATTTATGAACAAGCCAAAAACCATCCGCCATATTTGCAGTGCGGAATGTTACTAGCACTTGTAACTGGTCAGCGTATAGGTGATATAGCCAAAATGAAATTTTCAGATATTTGGGATGATATGTTGCACATTGAACAAGAGAAAACTGGATCTAAATTAGCTATTCCTCTTTCAATTAAGTGTGATGCAATTGATATGACACTTAAACAAGTTATTTCAAAATGTCGTGACTCCGTTCTTAGCCAATATCTCGTGCACTATCGCCATACGACCTCTCAAGCACAGAGAGGTGAACAAGTTACAGCAAACACATTAACCACAACCTTTAAAAAAGCGAGAGATAAATGTGGGTTAACATGGCCAGAAAAATCGGCACCTTCATTTCATGAACAACGTTCTTTATCGGAAAGACTCTATCGAGAACAAGGTATCAATACTCAGAAACTTCTTGGCCATAAATCACAGAAAATGACTGATAAATATAATGATGACCGAGGTAAAGAATGGCAAATTATCGCGATCTAAATAGCCTATTATTTGAGCCGTTTTGGGGAGGGATTTTGGGGGAGTTTTGGGGAAAATTTTAATTGAACAAAAAATAAACGGGAGTTTTTATACTCCCGTTCTTAATTACATCACGTAATAAATTACATGTGTTTAATGATTGCGTCGCCGAATTCGCTACATTTCAGTAATTTAGCGCCCTCTAATTGACGTTCGAAATCGTAAGTTACAGTCTTAGCTGCGATTGCGCCTTCCATACCTTTAACGATTAAGTCTGCCGCTTCAACCCACCCCATGTGGCGCAGCATCATTTCTGCGGACAGAATGATAGAGCCTGGGTTTACTTTATCTTGGCCTGCATATTTCGGTGCAGTCCCATGAGTTGCTTCGAACAGTGCACATTCAGAACCGATGTTTGCACCCGGTGCAATACCAATACCACCAACCTGTGCAGCTAATGCGTCAGAAATATAGTCACCATTCAGGTTCATACACGCGATAACATCATACTCTGCTGGACGCAGCAGGATTTGTTGTAAGAATGCATCCGCGATAACGTCTTTAACAATGATATCTTTGCCAGTTTTTGGATTCTTGATTTTAACCCATGGACCGCCATCGATTAATTCACCGCCGAATTCTTCTTGTGCTAATTGGTAACCCCAATCTTTAAATGCACCTTCAGTGAATTTCATAATGTTGCCTTTATGAACTAAAGTCACTGAATCACGGTTATTATCGATCGCATACTCAATTGCCGCGCGAACTAAACGTTTTGTGCCTTCTTCAGAACATGGCTTGATCCCAATACCGCAATCTTGTGGGAAACGAATTTTCGTCACGCCCATTTCATTTTGCAGGAAGTTGATCACCTTGTCTGCTTCTGCGCTGCCCGCTTTCCACTCGATACCAGCATAGATATCTTCTGAGTTTTCACGGAAGATCACCATATCAGTGAGTTCAGGCTGTTTAACTGGGCTTGGTGTCCCTTTGTAGTAACGAACTGGACGTAGGCAGATGTATAAATCAAGCTGTTGACGAAGTGCAACGTTGAGGGAACGAATGCCGCCTCCAACTGGAGTGGTTAATGGGCCTTTAATAGAAACGCGGTAATCGCGGATTAAATCGAGGGTTTCTTGCGGTAACCAAACATCTTTGCCATATAACTGAGTGGATTTTTCGCCCGTATAAATTTCCATCCAAGAAATTTTACGCTCACCGTTATAGGCTTTTTTAACTGCTGCATCGACAACTTTTAACATTGCTGGAGTAACATCAACCCCAATACCGTCACCTTCAATGAAAGGGATAATTGGGTTGTTCGGAACGTGTAATTTGCCTTTTGTATCAATGGTAATTTTAGCGCCTTCTGCCGGAACTACTACTTTGCTATCCATTAACCTCTCCTTCACTTGCGTATTTTGCTTGTTAATTTTTTGTAAGAGACCTGTCAATACTACTGCAATCTGCGTCGAACGCCAATGATTACTAAGCTAAGCTTTTATGCAGATCGCATTTAACGCATTATCGTCGTGTCCAAACACTCAATGAAATCAAAACAACTTCAATTAAATCATAATATTAAAACAAACATCAATACTCTAAAAAGTCAAAGCCTAAGCTAAATAACCACCTAAATACTGAACAGCCTTATTCCATAGCTTATCTAAAATACTCTATCCAAACATTCGTACTGCTCACAGAAATTAATATATTGTCATATTATCTTTATGATTTAATAGATTTAATTAAATTATTCGTACTTAATGGTTTTAATGTACACAAACCAAAATTGCATTGATTTTAAACAATTTTAAATTATTGCCAATTTGATTGAATTTTATTTAAATAAATAATGAAACACCGTAATAGATTAAGAAAGATAAACTTTTATTTATTAAAAATATAATTATTAATTCAAGATAATATAAAAGGTGAATATATGGAAAAGTTATCGGACTTAATCAATCTCAAGCAAAAAGTATTTTCACAGCATCCTTTTTTTCTAAAACCCATCAACCCATCCTTACCCGTCAAGGAGTCACTTGCATTTTTACCGAAACTTACATTCTTTATTTTGGCCTTTGGGGACATTAATAAATACATTCTTCCCTTTGAAAATCCTCAAGATGATTTAGAGATAGCGGTCAATAATCATGCTTTAGAAGATTCCGACCATTGGTATTGGTATATCGATGATCTCCGCACATTGCGTATGAATGAGCCACAACTTATTACGGATACCTTAGTATGGTTATGGTCGCCACAAGTGGAAGCTAACCGTAAGCTCGTTTATGAATTAATCAGCGCCATTGTCAATCAACCAGCTAAAATTCGCTTGGCTGTCATTGAGTGCATGGAAGCAACAGGGCGTACATTCTTCACTTACGTCAATCAACTCGCTAAATTATCACCAATACCACTGAAATATTGCGGTGAGATTCATTTGGCTCACGAATCCGGTCATGCCATGGGTAGTGATGCAGAACTAATTGATATCATTAATTATACGACTGAAGAACACGCTCTTTGTGTGCATTTGATAGAGCGAATATTTATCGCTTTTTCTCATTTTATCGATGAAATAAATCAATAAGCTATAAATTAAGGGAGAGCTGCCTGCTGCTTGGTCATGTTTATCCCTTAGATGCTCCCCAAAACAGCCTTACTTTATCGTCAAAATATCGTTATTCTATTGCGCATGACTTAAATGACTTTCAATAAAGAATGATGAACGCACCTAACCGTAACCGCACCAAGCACACATCCTCACTGTCAAAACCACGTCGTTCATTGGCAACGAATTCATCTTCTCGCGTGGCACGTCCAACCCAGCCACGTAAAGTGATTATTTTCAATAAGCCATTTGATGTACTACCGCAATTTACAGATGAGCAAGGACGGGAAACGTTAAAAAACTATATTCCCATCTCTGATGTTTATGCCGCAGGGCGTTTAGATAGAGATAGTGAAGGTCTGTTAGTCCTCACCAATGATGGCAAATTACAAGCTCAGCTTACCCAGCCGCAGAAAAAAACAGGAAAAATCTACTATGCTCAAGTAGAAGGCATTCCCGATGAGCGCGCGCTCGCAAAATTTCGTCAAGGATTAACCCTAAATGACGGACCCACCCTACCCGCAGGCATCGAATTAGTCAGTGAGCCAGAATGGTTATGGGCGCGAGTTCCACCGATCCGTGAGCGGAAGAACATTCCTACTTCTTGGTTGAAGATCACGCTTTATGAAGGAAGAAATCGGCAAGTTCGTCGTATGACTGCCAATATTGGTTTTCCCACATTGCGATTAATACGCTACGCCATGGGGAATTTTACGCTCGATAACTTATCTTCCGGCGAATGGAAGGAGGTCACTGTTGTTTAAACCCAATGTTACCGTTGCCACCATTGTCCATGCACAAGGGCGTTTTTTAGTGGTCGAAGAGTGGATTAATAACAAACCCACATGGAATCAACCCGCAGGACACCTTGAAGCCAATGAAACGTTAGTACAAGCTGCCGCTCGTGAACTGTATGAAGAGACTGGCATTATTGGTGAGCCTCAGACATTAATTAAAATTCATCAATGGATAGCCCCCGATAAAACCCAATTTATTCGTGTCTTATTCGCCCTTGAACTGGATGCTCCATGTGAAACTCATCCTCACGATGATGATATCAGCGCTTGTCATTGGGTTAGCGCAGAGAAAATTCTGACTAGCCAATACCTTCGCTCCCCTTTAGTTGCCCAAAGTATCCGCTGCTACCAAGAAGGTACTCGCTATCCTTTAAGCGTCTTAGCCGCCTTCGGTGATCATTACGAGTAACATTATTCTCCTAACGCTGGTGCAACAAGGGGGCAACGTGCTAAAGTATGGGGCTTGATTTTTCCGCATTGAGACTATTTCCCATGTCAAATAACAGTACCAAATCAGATAACAGCCAAATTAAGGTCATCGTCGGTATGTCCGGTGGTGTTGATTCATCCGTTTCCGCTTACCTGCTCAAACAGCAAGGGTATCAGGTGGTCGGTCTGTTTATGAAGAACTGGGAAGAAGACGATAACGAAGAATATTGCACCGCAGCAACTGACCTTGCAGATGCGCAAGCGGTATGTGACAAACTCGGTATCGAGCTACGCACTATCAACTTTGCCGCTGAATATTGGGACAATGTATTCGAACACTTTTTAGAAGAATACAAAGCGGGTCGCACCCCAAACCCGGATATTCTGTGTAACAAAGAGATCAAATTTAAAGCCTTCTTAGAGTTTGCTGCCGAAGATCTGGGCGCAGACTATATCGCAACGGGTCACTATGTTCGTCGCCGTGATGTTGACGGCAAAAGCCAGCTATTACGCGGCTTAGATAACAACAAAGACCAAAGCTACTTCCTGTATACCCTCAGCCATGAACAAGTAGCAAAAAGCTTATTCCCTGTGGGTGAATTAGAAAAACCAGAAGTACGCCGCATCGCCGAAGAAATCGGCTTAGTGACCGCGAAGAAAAAAGATTCTACCGGAATCTGCTTTATTGGTGAGCGTAAATTCCGTGACTTCCTTGGTCGCTACCTCCCTGCTCAACCGGGTCCTATCGTCACCGTTGACGGTGAAACCATTGGCCAGCACGAAGGCTTGATGTACCACACATTAGGTCAACGCAAAGGGTTAGGCATTGGCGGCACAAAAGACGGTTCTGAAGAACCATGGTATGTGGTGGATAAAGACGTTGAAAACAATCAATTGATTGTGGCGCAAGGTCATGAACATCCACGTTTAATGTCTACTGGCTTAATTGCTCAGCAATTAGATTGGGTCGATAGACAAACTCTTACGGAACCATTGCGCTGCGTGGTGAAAACACGTTACCGTCAAGCGGATATCCCTTGTACAATCACCCCATTGAGCGCCGAGAAAATCCAAGTCACTTTCGATTATCCGGTTGCGGCTGTTACTCCGGGACAATCTGCGGTATTTTATATCGACGAAGTCTGCCTCGGTGGCGGCGTTATTGAAGCCCGTATTCAGGAGTAAATGTGGCTAAAAACTATTACGATATCACGCTAGCTTTAGCGGGTATCTGCCAAGCAAGTCTGATGGTACAAAAGCTCGCTCATGAAGGTACCTTTAATGAGCAAGATGGTAAAACCATGGTCAATAGCCTGACCAACATGAATCCATCCACCACGCTGGATGTGTTCGGTAATGACGAAGCGAATTTAAAAACCGGTTTAACTGCCCTGCTGGGCATGTTGACCGGGGGTAATAGCGGGATCTCTGCGGAGATGACCCGCTATATGCTTAGCATCATGGCGTTAGAGCGCCGCTTAAGCAAAGATGACAATGCCATGAACCAACTCGGTCAACGAATTGAGCAATTTGAGCGTCAAGCCAGCTATTTCGAACCGATGTCTGAAGGTGTTTTTAACGCACTCGCCGGAATTTATGTGGATGTCGTCAGTCCCGCAGGCCCCCGTATTCAAGTGACTGGCTCCCCTGATATTCTGAAAAATACCGTTGTTCAAGCCAAAGTTAGAGCCACATTGCTCGCAGGTATTCGCTGCGCAGTTCTCTGGCAGCAAGTTGGCGGAAGTCGCCTCCAACTGATGTTTTCTCGAAGCCGTCTGTCTAATCAGGCGAAACAAATTTTGTCTCACCTATAAATCTGGAGTTGCTACCAATGGAATTATCCTCACTGACCGCTGTATCCCCGATTGACGGCCGTTACGGTGATAAAGTCAGCGCTTTACGCACTATTTTTAGCGAGTTTGGCTTACTGAAATTTCGTGTGCAAGTTGAAGTTCGCTGGCTACAAAAACTGGCTGCAACCGCTCAAATCAAAGAAGTTCCTTCATTTGATGCCGACGCAATCGCTTACTTAGATGAAATCGTCGCGAACTTCTGCGAAAAAGATGCAATGCGTATCAAGGAAATTGAGCGCACAACTAACCACGACGTTAAAGCAGTAGAATATTTCCTGAAAGAAAAAGTGGCGCATATCCCTGCTCTACATGCGGTCTCTGAGTTTATTCACTTTGCTTGCACCTCTGAAGACATCAATAACCTGTCCCATGCATTGATGCTGAAAACTGCTCGTGAAGAAGTTTTACTGCCACAATGGCGTCAAATCATTGATAAAGTTAAAGCGATGGCGCACGAATACCGTACTTTACCTTTACTGTCACGTACTCATGGGCAGCCAGCAACACCATCCACTATTGGTAAAGAATTTGCTAACGTTGCGTACCGTTTAGAGCGCCAATTCCGCCAGTTAGAACAAGTGGAAATCTTAGGTAAAATCAACGGTGCCGTTGGTAACTATAACGCCCACATTGCCGCTTACCCTGAAGTTAACTGGCACGAATTCAGTGAAACATTCGTGACCTCATTGGGCATTCAATGGAACCCGTTCACCACGCAAATTGAACCGCACGATTATATCGCAGAACTGTTTGATTGCGTTGCACGTTTTAACACGATCGTGCTGGACTTTGACCGTGATATCTGGGGCTATGTTGCTTTAAATCACTTTAAGCAAAAAACCATTGCCGGTGAAATTGGTTCATCCACCATGCCGCACAAAGTTAACCCTATCGACTTCGAAAACTCAGAAGGTAACTTAGGTTTAGCAAACGCAGTATTAGGTCATTTAGCAAGCAAATTGCCCGTTTCACGCTGGCAGCGTGACCTGACTGACTCAACTGTTCTGCGCAACTTAGGTGTCGGTTTAGGCTATGCCCTGATTGCTTACCAGTCCACAATGAAAGGCTTGAACAAGTTAGAAGTTAACGAACAGCACTTACTGGATGAATTAGATCAAAACTGGGAAGTCCTGGCTGAGCCAATCCAGACCGTAATGCGTCGTTATGGTATCGAAAAACCGTATGAAAAACTGAAAGAATTGACGCGTGGTAAACGCGTTACCGCAGAAGGAATGAAACAGTTTATCGATGGTTTAGAGCTTCCAGAAAGCGAAAAAGAGCGTCTGAAAGCAATGACGCCAGCTAACTATATTGGCTATGCAGTTAATTTTATTGATGAAATCAAGTAATCAATAGTCATTAAAATAGGCGGCATTCGTGTCGCCTGCTTTTTTCCTTTCCAAAAAATATCAGATTCGACTATTTTTCCGATCTGTTTGACTTATATTTAGTTAAGATCTTGTTCCCTATCCCATCTCTTTCTACCATACTCACTATAATATTATCATTTGCATGCTTTCTTTATGTGAGGTTCTCAGATGCGCATTCTTATCGTCGAAGATAACGCCCTACTTCGTCACCATTTAACGGTTCAACTCAAAGAATTAGGTCATCAAGTGGATTCTGCTGAAGATGCAAAAGAAGCGGACTATTTTCTGAATGAAAGCCATCCCGATATTGCAGTCGTGGATTTAGGTCTTCCTGATGAAGACGGGCTTTCCATGATCAAACGCTGGCGTAGCAACCATGTCAGCATTCCGCTTCTCGTCTTAACCGCACGAGAAAGTTGGCAAGAAAAGGTTCAAGCGCTCAATAGTGGCGCAGATGACTATGTCACCAAACCCTTTCAATTAGAAGAGTTGGTCGCGCGGATGCAAGCGTTGATGCGCCGTAACAGCGGGTTAGCTTCCCAAGTGCTTGAACTTGAAAACTTTGTTATTGACCTTTCCCGCAAAGAATTTACGGTTAACGGCGAGTCGGTCAAACTCACTGCATTTGAATACACGATTATTGAAACCTTGCTGCGTAATAATGGAAAAGTGGTCAGTAAAGACTCCCTCATGCGCCAACTCTATCCAGACGCAGAATTACGCGAAAGCCACACCATCGATGTGCTTATGGGGCGTTTACGTAAAAAAATCCAACAGTTCCATTCCCAAGAGGTGATTGTGACTGTTCGCGGTCAAGGCTACCGTTTCGATGTGAATAGCTAATATGAAACTGAGTAAATTTAGGTTCAAGCCCCTCTCTTTACAGGCGCGTTTTATTTGTGCAACGTCAGCCGTCATCCTTGCGCTAACCCTCGCCTATGGAATTGTGGCTGTTGTGGGTTATTTAGTCAGTTTTGACAGAACCACCTACACCTTACTACGTAGCCAAAGTAACCTAATTTACAGCCTTGCTCAGTGGCAAGATAATAAAATAGATATTCGCGTTCCCCCTAACTTTACGTTGAACAACCCCTCGTTGATCATTATTTATGATAAGAATGGGCAAACCGTCTGGCGCCAACGTGAAGTCCCCAGCGTCGAACGTCTTATTCAACTCGACTGGTTAAAAAAGAATGGGTTATACGAAATTGATACTGATTTCGATGAAACGCGTCAATTGATGAACAATAACCCAGACTACAGCCATCGACTCAATGATATTGATAATATCGATGAGCCATTAACTCACTCCGTTTCAGTTAACCAGTATTTAGAAACTGAAACTATGCCAGCACTGACGATTGTCGTCGTCGATACGTTACCTCAAGACTTACAAAGCACTGGCGTTGTTTGGGACTGGTTTGGTTACGTGTTACTCGCCAACTTTATACTGGTGATCCCGCTGTTATGGCTCGCAGCCTATTGGAGTGTGCGCCCCATTAAGTCACTGATTTCGCAAATTAGTAGTCTTGAAAAAGGGGAACGAGAAACGCTGGATGAAAACCCGCCAGCAGAGCTGAGAGGCCTCGTGCGGAATTTGAATATTTTGCTGAGCAACGAACGTAAACGCTATAGCAAATATCGCACTACATTGTCCGATTTAACCCACAGCCTAAAAACGCCTTTGGCGGTGTTACAGTCCACATTGCGGCTCCTACGTTCCGGTAAGCAAATGACCATCGAACAAGCAGAGCCTATCATGTTGGAACAGATAGGACGTATTTCTCAGCAAGTTGGCTACTATTTGCATCGCGCCTCGAACCAAGGGGATGAAAACCTGATGCTACGGGAAATTGCATCGGTGCCGTCTATCTTAGATAGCCTCTCTAGCGCACTGCATAAAGTGTATCTCAACAAAGGTGTCTCCATCACCGTCGATATCTCCCCTGAAATCACATGGCTAGGTCAGCCTAATGATTTTATGGAAGTGATGGGCAATGTTATGGAAAACGCTTGTAAATATTGCCTTGAATTTGTGGAAGTCACCGCGCTTGTTGATCATGATAGCCTAACCATTTTTGTGGATGACGATGGTCCTGGCGTTCCCGAAAGTAAACGCAGCATGATATTTATGCGTGGGCAACGCGCTGATACCCTGCGACCGGGGCAAGGTTTAGGGCTATCAATTGCAGTGGATATCATCGACCAATATGATGGCGAAATCACTATTTCGGATAGTCCACTTGGTGGTGCTCGCGTTGCCGTCACCTTTAGGCAGCAAGCGGTGATTGAAGATAGCTAGGTTATTGATGAAGATAATTCGGTCATCCGTATATGAAGATGGCTAATCTGTGAACTGACGCCCTCTAAGCCCTGTTTTACAATCCATTTCCGGTATACTATTTAGGAAGTTTTGTCATAACTAGGGAACAATAAGATGGATTATAAACTGAATCTTGACTGGCAGAGTTTTCTGGACAGTCATTGGCAGAAACGACCTCTGCTTATCAAACAGGGTTTTACGCGTTTTATTGATCCTATCTCGCCTGATGAACTCGCGGGATTAGCGATGGAAGATGAAGTTGATAGCCGTTTAGTCAGTCATCAAAACGGCCTCTGGCAAGTCGCCCACGGCCCATTCGAGAGCTACGATCATTTAGGTGAAGAAAACTGGTCAATCTTGGTTCAAGCGGTTGACCACTGGCACCACCCAAGTGCCCAACTGATGAAACCTTTCCGTGTCCTTTCTGATTGGCGTATGGATGATTTAATGATCTCCTACTCCGTTCCGGGTGGCGGTGTAGGCCCTCATCTCGACCAATATGATGTATTCATTATTCAAGGCGAAGGTCGTCGCCACTGGCGTGTTGGGGAAAAAATCCCAATGAAACAACACAGCCCACATCCTGACTTACTGCAAGTACAGCCTTTTGACGCCATTATCGATGAAGAGATGGAACCCGGCGATATCCTGTATATCCCGCCTGGATTCCCACACGAAGGTTATGCGATTGAGCCATCACTGAATTATTCTGTCGGTTTCCGTGCACCCAATGCCCGTGAATTAATGAGCAGCTTTGCTGATCATTTAATCTCCAATGAGTTAGGTAGCTACCGTTACAGCGACCCTGATCTTTCTTTCCGTGATAATCCGGCTGAAATTTTGCAAGGCGAACAAATTAAGTTGCGCGAAATGATGGAATCACTGATTCATGATCCAGAGCTATTCCGTAAATGGTTAGGTGAATTCATTTCTCAATCACGTCACGAGCTGGATTTGGCACCGCCAGAGCCGCCTTATGAACAAGATGAGATTTATAATTTATTGAAAGACCAGCAAGAAACCCTATATAAACTCAATGGGTTGCGCGCTCTTCGTGTTGGTGACCAATTCTTTGTTAATGGTGAGTCTTTAGAGACTAAATGCTATGAAGCCGCAGATAGCCTGTGCCGTTTCGATTCCGTCAACCATGCCAATCTTGGTGACGCATTAGACGATGTCAATTTTATCGCCTTAATGACAGCATTGATTAATAGTGGATATTGGTATTTTGACGACTAATTATTCCTATAATTAACAACCCAAAACAGCAAATGCCCCGAATGTCATCACCTCACATCGGGGCATTTTTATTGCTAATTTTTATATTAAGAACGTATTAAAACTATTTATCAGTATTACGTTTTGCATGTATAGCCGTTAATTCCGCAATTCGCATAATCACGCTCACCGCCTGCTCCATCCCTTCTTGAGTAATAAATTCATGTTTACTATGGAAGTTATAGCCACCAGTGAAAATATTCGGGCATGGTAAGCCTCGGTATGATAACTGCGCACCATCCGTTCCTCCACGGATAGGCTTGATAACAGGTTCAATATCGCAGTCCAGCATCGCTTGTTTAGCTAATTCAACAACATGCGGATATTTCATCACTTCTTTATGCATATTGTAGTAGCTATCATCCAATGTCAGTTCGATATAGCAGCTTGGGTGCAGCCCTTCACCTACTTTTTCCGCGATACGAATAATATTTTTCTTTCTCGCTTCAAAATTGGCTAAGTCAAAATCACGGATAATGTAGTTAATTTCCGCTTTTTCCACGTTCCCCTTAATGGACGTTAGGTGATAAAAACCTTCATAACCTTCCGTATTTTCAGGGGTTTCATCCGGCGGTAACATGGCGTGAATTCGCGTTGCTAAACCTAGCGCATTGACCATCACGCCTTTGGCACTACCGGGATGGGTATTGTTCCCCACAATTTTGATCGAGACGTTGGCCGCGTTAAAGTTTTCGAATTCAAGCTCCCCCACGCCACCGCCATCAACGGTATACGCCCAGCGAGCATCAAATTCTTTAAAATCGATATGTTGTGCACCACGACCGATTTCTTCATCTGGCGTAAAGGCAATACAGATTTTTCCGTGTGGAACATTTTGCCCTTCTAAACGCACAATCGCGGTAATAATTTCTGCGATACCCGCTTTATCATCTGCCCCTAATAAGGTTTTGCCATCGGTCATAATCAGCGTTTTGCCAATCATTTCGTGCAATACAGGGAACATAACGGGGGATAAAACTTCATCACCAATGCCCAGAGCAATATCGCCACCACGATAATTCTCAAGTACTTGCGGGCACACATTTTTGCCCGAATAATCTGGGGCGGTATCCAAATGCGAAATGAAACCTATCGCAGGCACATCCCAATCAACATTGGATGGCATGATAGCCGTTAAACAGCCGTGTTCCGACAGCGTCACTTTTTCAAAGCCAAGGATATTCAGTTCCTTAGCTAACGCGCGGGCAAATTTTAGCTGGCCAGTGCTACTAGGTACTGTTTTTGCATTCAGTTTTGATTGTGTATCAAACGCAGTATATTCAAAAAACCGCTCCAAGAGTTTGTCCATACTTCCTCCCCCTTAATATCAATGGACATATTATGGGAAAGATCACAGAAACAATTATTGTTTCAAATCAGATTTGCAGCTAAAGAGTGAGCAAGATAACTAATTAATTTAATTTATTGTTCATTTTGAGCTGCACTTTTTGGATAACGCAATGCGTTAATTACCATGTTATATAATGACTATCTTATATAACTAAATACGCTATAGCATGATTTCTAAGGTGGGAATACGATGGCAAAAACATTTTTAATTTACGGTGTCAGTAAAGGGTTAGGTAAAGCATTAGTTGAAGGAGTGCCTGACCAAACTGATACTGTGTACGGTGTTTCTCGCACTGAACCACCTTTTGGTGATGCGCAATTTCACTGGATACCCGCTGATCTTAGTGACACCCAATCGGCTTCAATCATCAAAAAGCATCTAGGCGAAAAACCCATTGATACCCTCATTTATAATGTCGGCATTTGGGAAAAACTCGCCTTTACTGAAGAGTATGATTTCGAGTCCACCAGCGATATTGAATTACTCACCATGATCCAGACCAATATCAGTGCCTGCTTGTTAAATTTGAAAGCACTACTCAATAACTTGCGTTTAGGCACCAATAGTAAAATTATTTTAATTGGCTCTACGTGGGGACTGGATAATCACAACGGTAAAGAAGTCACCTTTAGCGCGACCAAATATGCCCTGCGCGGGATTGTTCAATCACTAAGAGAAACCTTGCGCCAAGATAATATCGGTATTTCAATTTTAAACTTAGGTTATCTTGCCACGGAATATCCGTTATCCATGCCTGTTGATGAGGTAATTGCAAAAAGTGAAGGGGCGTCAATTCCGCTGCAAGATGTGGTGAATGCAGTGCGCTTTATTCTGAGTACCAGCAGCGCCACCTGCGTGAAAGAAATTACCATGCCTGCCATGTTGGATGAAAACGTGTGATATCAGCCTAATTTGCTCAGTGCATAAAATAAGGGAGCTAAAGCTCCCTTTCATATTTATTCTTCATTCTTCATTCTTCGTTAGTTAACTTTGCCAGTAAGTCATCCACATATTCACTAACCACTTTACTCGCTAACCCATAATGACGCTCTTCAAATTCGCTTTCCACTTGGCTTGGTTCTAAATTCAATTGTACAGTATGAGCACCTTGTAAACGTGCCTCATGTACAAACCCTGCCGCAGGATAAACATGCCCCGATGTCCCGATGGAAATAAACAGCGTGGCTTCCCCTAGTGCTTGGTAAATTCTGTCCATTTCAAACGGCATCTCACCAAACCATACAATATGCGGGCGTAATGGCTGCGGGAACTGGCAGCAGTGGCAACGCTCTTCTACGGATAAATCCCCTTTCCATTCGAGGACTTGGTTTGACCAATTACAACGCACTTTGAGTAATTCACCGTGCATATGCACCACGCGCTTGCTACCCGCACGCTCATGTAAATTATCAATATTTTGCGTCACTAGCAGGAATCTATCCCCGAGCGCTTGTTCTAATTTTGCTAATGCGTAGTGCGCTGCATTAGGTTGAATATTCTCTTGTTGCAGCTGTCGACGACGCTCATTGTAAAAGCGCTGAACTAATTGCGGATCACGGGCAAAGCCTTCAGGCGTTGCCACATCCTCCACACGATGCTCTTCCCATAAACCCTCTGCCGAACGGAAGGTTTGGATCCCTGACTCTGCAGAAATACCCGCACCGGTTAATACAACCACGTTAATGTTTTGCATACTGAGCAGTCTATTATCAATGTAGTAAGAACGATTACGAAGTCGCTGACGGCGTTTACATTTATTTTTACTTATTTTTTTCAATCTACGGCGAAATCGCAACATCGGAAATTTCCTTTCATCCTTGCAGTGAATTTGTCGGTATAAAAAGTGAAAGTATAAACATGGTAAATTATGTTATTTATACATAATTTGGATAGTAACATACTAAAACCCTTCACCTCCTGCAAAGTAAAACAAATATCTCAATAACCTCGATTTAATAACTTTTTTATCATCAAAAAGACATTTTTTTCACTTTCAGATGACAAAAAACTTTATCCCCATCACACCTAACAGCTAAAATAGCCGCCATCTCACTATTTTGATTTCTCTTATTTGAAGGATTTGCATGGAAAAGTTTTTTGAAAGAATGATGTACGCTTCACGTTGGATCCTGGCGCCCATTTATTTGGGGCTATCACTGACATTGCTGGCGTTAACCATCAAATTTTTCCAAGAAGTATTTCATATTCTGCCCGATATTTTTAACATTCCAGAATCTGATTTGATCCTCACGTTGCTATCGCTCATTGATATGGCGTTGGTGGGTGGATTACTGGTGATGGTCATGTTCTCAGGTTATGAAAACTTCGTCTCCCAATTAAATTTGTCTGATCATCATGAAAAGCTGAATTGGATTGGAACCATGGATGCAACGTCACTGAAAAATAAAGTGGCAGCCTCCATTGTCGCCATTTCATCCATCCACTTATTGAAGATTTTCATGAACCTCAAAAACGTCGAAAACGATAAGTTGATGTGGTATGTGATCCTTCATTTAACCTTCGTGCTATCAGCGTTTGTGATGGGTTATTTGGATAAAATGACCAAGAAAGCCAAGTATTAATCATTCTCAATACACGCGGTTCGTCATCAATCTGAAGGGAAGCTCACTGTAGCTTCCCTTTTTGTTTCAGATATTATTTTTTCAAAAACGGTAAAATGTGGCTCATTAACTGCTCAGGACACTCTTCCGTCACAAAGTGACCACACTCCCCAAGCATCGCCCCTTGTAATTGGGTTGCCCGCCCCTGTAATGTCAATTGCGGTGCATCTCGGGTTGCCTGATCTGCCCCTATCGCCAACACCGGCATAGTGAGCTTTTTTTGTGCTCGCAGTTTATTTTGCTCAATCGTCTGTGGAATAGCGCGGTAATAGGCAAAACCAGCCCGCAGCCCACCCGGTGAAGCATACGCATCAATATACGTCTGCGCGGCAACGCGATCGCGACGATAAGCCCAATGATCAAAAATAAAGTTAAGATACTCACGCTCTTTACCTGCCGTCAGCATTTCTGGTAAATCTCGCACTTGGTTGAACATAAAATGCCAGAGGAAAATATTCTCCTCAGGATCCACAAAAATCGTTGGCGCAGGCGCTAATCCTGGAATAACCGCTTCTGTTAAGGCTATCTTTTTCACGTCGGCGGGATAATCACTGGCCAGCGCATACCCCACCCACATGCCAATATCATGCCCTATCACTGAATAGTGAGTATGGCCAAGTTGTTTCATCATTTCGTGCAATGTGGTTGCGGCAGCGCCCGTATCATAGCCATTGTCTGGCTTATCAGAATACCCTGTTCCCAGTGGATCGACAGCAATAGCGGTATAACCATTAGCAGCGAGCTCCGTCATCACATAGCGCCATGTATACCACGTTTGTGGCCAGCCGGGGATCAATAAGACTGGTTCCCCTTCCCCTGCGGTAACATAGTGAAGGCGCTGCCCGTTCACTTTCACATAGTGATGTTGAAAGCTGGCTTCATTCGCCTCAATGGTTGGAAGCGCAGCACTTTTGGCTGTTTGAGTTAGATTTTCTGCTGCTAACGTAGCTGTTGCTTGCAAAGAGAGCGTCATCAAGGAGACGAGCAACACCTTTTTAAATGCCGAATTCATATTTGTTCCATACACTTTTATGTGAGTAAAAAGCCACTCATTCACGAGTCGCATTAATTGTTTGTCGATCAACAATAAATAGGTTAAAGGTTTTTTTAATTCTTTGTCAATCGATAAACAATAATTATTTGTCATTCGACAAAGAAGTGATAGTATGAATGCATTACCACTTAGAGGAGCAATAGTTATGGCGGGAAGACCGAGAGAGTTCGACCGAGACGCGGCATTGAATAAAGCTAAATTAGTCTTTTGGCAAAGAGGTTATGAAGGTACGTCGATGTCAGATTTAGTCTCTGCTTTGGGCATCGCTTCTGCTCGCATTTATGCGGCATTTGGCTCGAAAGAAAACCTATTTCGCGAAGCTATCGCCCTGTATCTGAGCCAAGAAGGCGCTTTTGCTGATACTGCGTTACAAGAGCCTAATACGCGTCTAGCGATAGCACAGTTATTAACCCAAGCTGTCGAAACTTACACCCAACAAACGCATCCACAGGGGTGTATGGTTGTTTTGTCACTGACCAACTATGCCAGTGAAAATGAAAACATTATGTCTTGGCTGGCGAATTACCGGAAAGCCCGTACCACCGCCATCATACAACGTTTAAATGAAGGAGTAACTCAAGGGGATTTACCCAAGGAAACGAACACCCAAGCACTTGGCGATTATATATCGACACTATTTCACGGCATTTCGATTCAAGCTCGCGACGGGGTGAGTAAAGCGCATTTACTCGCAATGGTTGACGTTGCGATGACTGGGTTTGATTCCTTTATCTCAGCATCAACTGCCCATTGATTATCCGCTTCAATTTTAGGAAAAAATTGCTATGTCCTCATTCGGTTCATCTCCCAGTCGTGCATGGGTTTGCACATGGCTTTCAACATCTCAACCCACTACCGGTGAGGCGTTTCCGTTTCCATTGGAGATCCCAACCTTATTGAATAACCAAACCCTACAGCAAACGCTGCGCATCACATTAGGCGGACAACAATTACGCCTTGTGTTTTCGAATCGTTATGGCTCTCAACCCTTAGTGCTGGGTGAAAATGCCATTGTTGTAAACTCACCATCTGGAAAATCATGGAGTGCGCCTGTTCTGTTTAATGGGCAATCTAGTGTTTCTATCCCCGTAGGACAAGTGGTGTACAGTGATGAAATCATCCATCCTATTGACGATTTGTCTGAAGTCACCCTACGAACCTATCTACCGGCCCCTACGCTTGTAGAGACCTTTCATTGGGATGCACGACATTATTCTCAATTAACATCGGGTAACGGCGTTCATTCCAAGACGACGAAAGAAAGCCTGCCAATGAGTTCGCGTTTATTATTAGAGGCTGTTGAAATCCAGAATCAGGCGCCAAGCCAAGCGATTGTTGTCATTGGCGATTCCATGGTGGATGGCAATGGTGTCGAAATGGGAACTTATCACCGTTGGGTGGATTTTCTTGCTGAGCGTGCCGTTTCTCAACACACTGCGGTGATCAATGCGGGGCAATCGGGCTCCCGTTTACTCAAAGATGGAATTGGCATCAGTACATTATCTCGCTTTACTCGGGATGTTATTGAGCAAGCTGGCGTAACCACTTGCGTTGTACAAGTGGGTCTCAATGATATTGGGCTTGCACAAACCGCCCTAGCGCCTGCGGATATGATGCCTTCCGCTAGCCAGTTAATTGAAGGTTATCGCCAATTACTTGATATAGCACATCAGCATAATATTTGCGTTGTCGGCGTCACTCTTGTTCCGCTACGTTGTACCGACGAATATGGATTAGATAACTTCTATACCCCCGAAAAAGACGCTATTCGCCAAGAAGTGAATGAATGGATACGCACCCGTGGTGAATTTGACGCATTAATTGACATTGAACAACTTGTGCGCGACTCACAAAATCCTCAGCAATTAGCATTAATCTATGATTCTGGGGATCATCTCCACCTTAACCACGCAGGACATCAGTGGGTTGCGAATTCAATTTCCCTTGATACTGTGATTGGAGTTTAAAACAGTCATTAGCATTGAAAACCCTAGGCACGGTAATCGCTTTTTGTGCCTAGTGACTCCACTATTTTTTGATACAGCTTAACATTATCTTCAGCCACGCCATCATTCCCTATGTTACTATCCACTCACCTAATTCATCATCTAAAACAACCTTGGATAACAGAATGAGTGACCATTTTGTCGGGAAATTTGAAGCCGAAATTAAGTTCAAACTACCCAATTCTGACACTTTTCTTAAGCAGCTTATCAATGATAATGCTGAAGCATTTACTGTAAATAATCATGAAGTTGATGATTTTTTTGACTATCAAGATGGGCAATTAGCCGCGCAAAATATCAGTATGTCCGTGCGAGAAATGACACCCTCTGGCATTAAGTTGTGGATAGTCAAAGGCCCTAGTAGCTCCGAGTGTAAAGCGATTGATATTGCAGACTGCCAACATGTCAAAAACATGCTGAGCACCTTGGGATATCAATGTTACCTAACGATTGCGAAACAGCGCAGCATCTATTTTCTGGATGATATTCATATCACCATTGATTATTTAGAAGGTATTGGTTGGTTTGCTGAATTTGCGATTATGACAGACGATGAGAGTGAGTTAGACAGCTTGTATACAAAATTACTGTCTACTGCGCAGCACTATGGTTTTACGGAAGCATTAATTGAAACCCGCAGCTACAAGCAGATGTACCTAGAGAGTTTGATGAAATAGCCTTAGATAACATGATGAAATAAGGCGCGACTGTTTCCACTCGCGCCTTGTTAATTACTGACCGCTTAGAATACGGGCTGGGTCTAACTTACTTGCGCGTCTTGCTGGATACCAGCTGGCTAATAAGCTCAGAACAACCGTGGTGAGCAGCACGTAAATCACATCCATCACATGCAGTTCGGAAGGCAAGAAGTCAATAAAGTAGACATCACCTGATAAGATAGGATGCCCGATAATCACTTCAAGTCCCTTAATCATCGTGGTTAAATTCAGGGAGATTAATACCCCCAGCACCACGCCGATAAGTGAACCAACCAGCCCCCCTATTAACCCATACCACAAGAAGATAGCGCGAATTTGCCTATCTTTTGCTCCTAATGTCCGCAGAACCGCAATATCGCTACTTTTATCTTTGACGGCCATCACGAGCGTGGAGACGATATTAAAACAAGCGACCCCGATGACTAAAATCATCGCCAAGTACATGACACTGCGAACCACTTGAATGTCGTTGTACATATAGCCGTAATCACCTATCCAGCTTTTCACCACCACATGATGCATGGTTTTCAGCCCAGCGTCATACACCACTTTATCCGCTTCGAAAGGATCTTTAGCTTTAATCTCAAAACCGCTAATACCGTTTCCATAACCGAGATATTCTTGCGCATCCGCCAGCGGAACTAAAGCGAGCTGATGGTCGAGTAACCCACTTAAGCGGAAAATCCCCGTTACTTGGACACGAATACGCTTAGGCTGCTGAATTTTCATGCTGTCATCGGTATTCGGGATCATAATAGTCACCCAATCCCCGACTTTCACACCCAGCGAATTCGCCACCCCTTGCCCTAGAATGATTGACTGCTTGCCTGCCTCAAAATGTTGCCACGCATCATTTAGGATAAACTCAGGCAATGCACTGACTTGGGATTCGGTCTCGTGAGACACGCCCATAATCTGGATGGCTTTCAGGTTCGCGCCACGCTCAAGTAGCCCCGTAAAATTCACATAGGGACTGACCCCTTGCACACCTGGCGTTTTGCGGATCACATTTTGCGCGAATTCCCAATCTTGATAAGGGGCTTCGACGGCGTAGATTTGCCCGTGAGGCACCACCGAAAGGACACGGTTATTTAATTCTCGCTCAAAGCCATTCATGGCACTTAAGCCGATAATTAATACCGCAACACCTAAAACAATCCCGAGGGTCGAGACAATCGACACCAAAGACACCATCCCTGTCCTGCGACGTCCTCGGCTAAATCGCAATGCCGCTAATAGCGTCAGAGGCATTTTAATCATTACATTGCCCCCAACGTAATTTCCTGTTGCAGATGACCATCACGCATTTCTAAACGGCGGGATAGACGACTCGCCAGTTTCATATCGTGGGTGACCACTAAAAATGCGGTTTTTTGCTTACGGTTTAATTCACCCAGTAATTCAAAAATAGCATCCGCATTACGCAAATCGAGGTTACCTGTAGGTTCATCCGCCAGTACTAACGCTGGGTCATTCACCAATGCACGAGCAATAGCAACGCGTTGACGCTCACCACCGGATAATTCAGATGGGCGATGGTTGGCTCGGTGCTCTAACCCTACCGCTTTTAACATTTCGGTGGCTTTCGCCAATGCCGTTGCTTTCGCCACACCGCCAATTAACAGTGGCATCGCCACATTTTCTAATGCCGTAAAATCAGGCAATAAATGGTGGAATTGATAAATAAAGCCAAGGTCTTTATTACGAATAGCCGCACGCGCATCAGAAGAAAGCTGGTTAATCTGCTGTCCACGGAAAATCACATTACCTTGAGATGGCGTATCTAACCCGCCAAGTAGGTGCAATAAGGTACTTTTACCGGAACCTGAGCTACCCACGATAGCCATGGTTTCGCCTTCATTCATCGTGAAGCTGACATTCTTTAACACTTCTGTGGAAAGTGCGCCTTCTTGATAAATCTTACTTAAATGTTCACAGACCAGAAGTGGTTGGTTATTCATATCGTAAAGCCTCAGCAGGTTGTACCGCTGCCGCACGCCAAGAAGGATAAAGCGTCGCCAGCAAAGAAATCAGCATCGCGCACAGCGCAATAATTAAAATACCCGGATAGTCGAGTACAATTGGGAGTGCCACTCCCCGCGGTAATAAGCCAATTAACGGCATAATCACATTCAATTGGCTCGATAGCAGCGTACCCAACACGGTACCAATCAATGTCCCGATAATGCCCGCGCCCGCACCTTGAATCATAAAGATAGTTAGAATCTTGCTACGCTTGAGTCCCAAGGTTTTCAAAATCGCCACTTCACCTTGTTTTTCCATGACTAATAAGGATAACGACGTAATGATGTTAAATGCCGCCACTGCAATGATCAGGCTCAGCAGCAGGCCCATCATGTTTTTTTCCATTCTTACTGCTTGGAAAAATTCGCCTTTACGCTCACGCCAATCTGTCCAAACTAACCCTTCCGGCAGTATCTGTTTGCTTGCCACATCCACTTGCAGAGGTTCGTCCAGATATAAACGCCAGCCAGTAATATTTCCGGTTGGATAACGTAGCATTCGCGCTGCATCGGGCTGAGCAACAATCAGTTCGCTCGTATCCGCTTCGCCATTGGTTTGAAAAATACCCGCAACCGTAAATAAACGCTGGCTGGGTATACGCCCCATTGGGGTTAATTGGCTCACCCCGGGGATAATCAAGCGCACTTGGTCACCGCGTTTTACGCCGAGGGTTTCCGCTAATCGATTACCGAGAAAAACGTTGTATTCTCCATCGATTAAATCACGGCGATCCCCGCTTATCAGCTTATCGAGTAACAAGGAAGATTCATCGGAACGAATTCCCCCCATCATGCCCACCCCCACGTTAGTTCGGCTTTGTAAAACCACTTCCGACTGAACAATCGGCTCGATTTTCTTAACGCCTTTGAGCTTTTTCAAGTCCGTGATGGGATGTTGATTGGGATCGATATTTCCGGTATTTGAGGTCAATATGGCCTGTGGCATATAAGCAAGTATGCTATCTTGTAACGAACGTTCAAAACCGTTCATCACAGACGTCACGGTAATCAATGCCGCAACACCCAGGGTTATGCCTATCGCCGACAAGCTGGACACAAAACGTCCAAATTTATCGACCGCGCGCCCACGCATATAGCGCAGACCTATAAAGAGTGAGACAGATTGATGCATGAAAACGTAATGTCCCTGTTGCCAAAGCGAAGTGTTCAGGGATAATAAAGGGTACGATTGATGAATGGAACCACCCAACCGCGCTTTTGTGGTTTTTTTTATTATAAATACTATTTGTTTAGATCACTTTCAGACTACTCAATGAGTTCTGTGGGTCGTTTAATTAATTTTTAATTGCCTAACTAATCATTAATTAACTAGTTAGCTATGAGAAACTGAATATTTCTATGTCGTCAAATTATCGTTATGAACTGCCCAGTCGTGCTGGAGATGTCCGCCATTTAGGCTGCTTAATTGGTGCTGCAGGCCCCTTAGAATGCGCAGAAATGATTGAACGCCATCAAGGTCCTGTCGTGATTGTCACACGTGATATGCAAAACGCATTACGCGTTCGTGATGAGCTGCAACAGTTTACCCAACATCCTATAGAGACACTGTCGGATTGGGAAACGTTACCCTACGATAATTTTTCGCCGCATCAAGAAATCATTTCTCACCGTTTATCCACTCTATACCGATTGCCAACCCTGCAAAAAGGGGCGTTGATCCTCCCCGTTAATACCTTAATGCAGAAAGTGTGCCCTGCTGATTTTCTAACGGGGCATGCCTTGGTGATGGCTAAAGGCGATAAACTCTCGCGCGATAGTCTACGAGACGAGCTGGATAAAGCCGGATACCGCCATGTTGAGCAAGTACTTGAACACGGTGAATATGCCATTCGCGGGGCATTACTTGACTTATTCCCAATGGGTAGCGACCTGCCATTTCGTATCGACTTTTTTGATGATGAAATTGACAGCTTACGCACCTTTGACGTTGATACCCAACGCACCTTAGAAGAAGTTAGTGCAATCAACTTATTGCCTGCTCACGAATTTCCGACCGATAAAGACGCTATCGAGCGTTTTCGAAGCCAGTGGCGCGAACGCTTTGAAGTTCGCCGTGATCCCGAACATATCTATCAGCAAGTGAGTAAAAATACCCTACCAAGTGGGATTGAGTATTGGCAGCCACTGTTTTTCGCTGAGCCATTGCCTTCTTTATTTGAATATTTACCCGCTAACACCCTATTTGTTTCGCAAAATCTACAAGAACCTGCAGAACGATTCCAACAAGACGCTCAACAGCGTTATGAAAGCCGTGGCGTTGACCCAATGCGCCCATTACTTCCCCCTGCCGAGTTATGGTTAACCGTCGAACAACTGAATCAGAACTTAAAAAATTGGCCTCGGGTACAGCTGTCTACGGAAAAATTACCGAAGAAAGCCGCCAATACCAATTTAGACTATCAGCCACTTCCGGATATTAGCACTCAAGGGCAAAGTAAAAACCCACTGGAAAAACTGCGTCAGTTCACCGAACAGTTTGATGGCACGATTGTGTTCTCCGTGGAGAGTGAAGGACGCCGTGAAACGGTGAGTGAATTACTCGCACGTCTAAAAATTCGTCCTGAAATTATCAGCAACTATTTTGGTCAAACCCAAGAGCGCTTTGCCATTACGATTGGGGCAGCTGAACATGGCTTTATTCAACCAGAAAGCCACCGCGCCTTAATTTGTGAGAGTGATTTACTGGGTGAGCGAGTCGTACGCCGCCGCAGTGACCAACGCCGCACCATCAATACCGACACGCTCATTCGTAACCTTGCAGAGTTACGCCCGGGTCAACCCGTGGTTCATATTGAACATGGTGTCGGCCGCTATCAAGGCTTAATCACCTTAGAAGCAGGGGGTATTCCCGCGGAGTATTTGATCCTCACCTACGCAGGCGAAGATAAACTGTATGTCCCTGTCTCTTCATTACATTTAATTAGCCGTTATGCGGGTGGTGCCGATGAAAATGCGCCGCTGCATAAATTGGGTAGTGACAGTTGGGGACGCGCCCGCCAAAAAGCGGCAGAAAAAGTGCGGGATGTGGCCGCTGAACTTCTGGATATTTATGCTCAGCGAGCCGCGAAAGCAGGCTTCGCTTTCAAACATGATAAAGAGCAGTATCGGGAGTTTTGCCAAGGTTTTCCATTCGAAACCACCACTGATCAAGAAATGGCGATTAACGCAGTATTGAGTGATATGTGCCAGCCGCTGGCGATGGATCGTTTAGTCTGTGGCGATGTAGGCTTTGGTAAAACTGAAGTCGCCATGCGTGCCGCATTTTTAGCGATCAGCAATAATAAGCAAGTGGCTGTACTGGTTCCTACCACGCTATTAGCTCAGCAACATTATGATAATTTCCGCGACCGCTTTGCCAATTGGCCAGTTCGTATCGAAATGCTATCTCGCTTTAAAACGGCCAAAGAGCAGCAACAAATTATTGCGGAGGCCGCAGAAGGTAAAGTGGATATTTTGATTGGCACCCATAAATTGCTACAAAGCGATATTCAGTGGAAAGATCTGGGTTTACTGGTGGTGGATGAAGAGCACCGTTTCGGGGTTCGTCATAAAGAGCGCATTAAAGCGATGCGCGCTGATGTGGATATTCTAACCTTAACGGCGACACCAATTCCACGCACCCTGAATATGGCGATGAGTGGCATGCGGGATTTATCGATTATCGCGACCCCACCCGCTCGCCGCTTAGCCGTAAAAACCTTTGTTCGCCAATATGATGATTTAGTCGTGCGCGAAGCGATTCTGCGGGAAACGTTACGCGGCGGTCAGGTTTATTATCTTTATAATGATGTGGAAAATATCGAAAAAGCCAAAGCGCGTCTTGAAGCCTTAGTGCCTGAAGCACGATTTGTTGTCGGTCATGGGCAGATGCGTGAGCGCGAACTTGAGCGAGTCATGACAGATTTTCACCACCAACGATTTAATGTCCTGATCTGCACTACGATTATTGAAACGGGTATCGATATCCCAACGGCGAACACCATCATTATTGAACGTGCTGACCACTTCGGTTTAGCACAGTTGCATCAGCTACGCGGTCGTGTGGGTCGTTCCCATCACCAAGCTTATGCTTACCTTCTGACGCCGCATCCAAAAGCCATGACCACCGATGCACAGAAACGCCTCGAAGCCATTTCTTCCCTTGAAGATTTAGGGGCTGGCTTTGCACTCGCGACCCATGACCTTGAAATTCGTGGTGCTGGCGAGCTATTAGGTGAAGACCAAAGTGGGCAGATGACCACCATCGGTTTCACTTTATATATGGAGCTACTCGAAAGTGCGGTCGATGCACTGAAAGAAGGACGCGAGCCATCCCTTGAGGATCTCACCAGCCAGCAAACTGAAGTGGAACTGCGTATGCCAGTACTACTGCCTGATGAGTATATCCACGATGTGAATATCCGCCTGTCTTTCTATAAACGTATTGCCAGTGCTAAAGATCAGACCGAACTGGATGAGCTGCGTATCGAGCTCATTGACCGCTTTGGTACTTTACCTGATGCAGGTAAATTCTTGCTATCTACCGCAGGCATTCGTTTACAAGCACAAAAACTGGGCATGAAGCGTATTGAAGCTCATGAAAAAGGCGGGTTTATTGAGTTCAATGAACGCAACAAAGTCGACCCGATGTTCTTAATCAGCTTACTACAAAATCAGCCAAAAACGTTCCGCATGGAAGGCCCCGTCCGTTTGAAATTCTTCCACGATTTAGCCGACAGAGCGACGCGTTTAGACTTTATCAAGCAGCTAGTCGCTGATTTTGATGAGCATCAGCTAGCGTCATAAGCCAGCAATTGAACACAAAAAAGCCATCGATTCATGATGTTTCGATGGCTTTCTTTTATATCGTGTTACCCAATAAAATCACTATTTTTTATTATCGAACGAACGACCTATCGCTTCTAAGTGCCCCAGTGCATCGCTATTGCCCTGCTCCGCAGATTTTTGAAACCATGCTAAGGATTGGTGAGCGTCATCAGATAAATGCTCACTGGTTTCATACATCATTCCCATCATATATTGCGCTTGAGCATGCCCTTGGTTAGCGGCTTTCAGATACCACTCAATAGCTTTTTCCTCATTTTCTTCAACCTCTTCCCCCACATCATACAGAGTACCAATTGCGTACTGCGCATCGAGGTCGCCACTTTTGGCTTTTAACATGAGTTCATTAAATGAGGGGATATTGCGCGACGTGAAACCTAAAAATTCCAGTAATTTTTTAAGCATAGTTTCCCTTTCTACTCAAACATTCCAAAGGTATTTTTGCCCGTTTTGACTTCCAGTACGGTAGATGGCTGGTAAGCTTTTGGTAGGTCATCTGGCTTCATACAGTAGAATGGCAAAATGCTTTTTGCCCCTTCTCGCAGAGTTTCGCATGCCGCTTTACTGGACATGGTTAAATCTAACTGCCCATTTTCATTGAGAGGAATAAACACGGTTGGCTCATATGGCATTCTCACTTTACCAATCGTATCGCCAATACGGTAAATCACATCATACCCCACAATAATCTGCTCTAGGCTCTTGGTGATCACGCATGTTCTTGGTTCATTACTCGAAAATGGCGGTAGCGACCTTCCTTGTAAGGATTGGATCATCAAAATGGTTCTGCATTCGCGTTGTGCGGGGTGCCAACGAGATAACGACTCTTGCGTGAATGTGCCTAAAATACCCGTGACCGAACAGTTTTCATGTTCCACCATACGCGTTGCTCTAATGGGTTCGGTAGATAAAACAGTGGCAATTTTCACTTCGTCACTGCGCACAAAAGAGAAATAAACAACAGCAATTAGGCAAACAACAACGAATGCGGCTAACAACAACTTAATTTTTAGCTTCATCGCTTGCCCTTTTTTTAAATAGTGAGTGTGTTAGCTATTGTAGCTTATCTAGTATCAACTACATTAATTACATACAATAAATATGGTTTTTTAGATTAGTCTGAGTATGAGACATACATCTTATTTACTTACGCGTAATAAGTTTATCGCGAATAGTCGTAAATAATTAACTAAATTAATTTCAATATATTGCAGCATATTAAAATTCTTTCTATTTCCTTGTTTTTTAACAAAAAACTAAACCCTACCAATAAATGGGTATCATGAGTGATTTAAATTAAAAATATGCCGCCTTTTTGTATTAAATCACACTTAACCCAAACTCATTAGGGTAATTAGCTGATTTTATGGCGTCTATTTAATGAATAAATATTTAAAATATATGTACCGCTTTAACTGGGTACCATTATTTTAAATACATCTTTATTCTGATTGGAGGATACACACGATTATTCACTGATAACCGTGTGTATTCTTACGATTGCAGTAGCGAAAAAACAATAACCACCGATTAATGTAATTTCAGTTTAGGCCGAATAATACGGTTAATACTGCCAACCAACATCATTAAGCCCGTTTTTATATAGCCATGTAAGGCAATTTGGTGCATTCGATATAGGGAAATGTAGACGAAACGAGCTATGCGCCCTTCCACCATCATATCTCCGCGCATTAGGTTCCCCATCAAACTACCCACGGTACTAAAGCGAGATAACGAAACGAGTGAACCATGATCTTTGTAAATGTAGTTTTTCAGTGGCTTATTTTTCATTAATGCCACGATATTGTCATAGCAAAGGCTTGCCATTTGATGAGCAGATTGCGCGCGCGGTGGAACAAAGCCGCCTTCCGGTTTTGCGCAAGACGCACAGTCACCAATCGCGAAAATTCCATCATCCAACGTGGTTTGCAGTGTCGGCTTAACCACCAACTGATTGATACGGTTGGTTTCTAATCCTGCAATATCTTTCATAAAATCAGGTGCTTTGATCCCTGCAGCCCATACCATTAAGTCCGCATAAATTTTGCCATCTTCTTTGGTATTTAAGCCATCGGCATCCGCGCTGGTCACCATGGTCTTGGTTAATACTTTCACGCCCAATTTATTCAGTTCTTGGTGTGCAGCGCTTGAAATACGCGGTGGTAATGCAGGTAAAATACGCTCACCCGCTTCCACTAACGTCACATTTAACGCATCAGTGTCTAACCCTTTAAAACCATAGCTCGTTAACTGCTCCACCGCATTATACAGTTCAGCAGAAAGCTCCACCCCCGTTGCCCCACCGCCGACAATGGCGATATTCACTTTTTCTTCCGCATTATCACGTACTGAATAACGCAAGAATAAATTCAGCATTTCATCGTGAAAACGGTGAGCTTGTGCAGGACTATCAAGGAAAATGCAGTTTTCTTTTACACCTGGGGTACCAAAATCATTCGAGGCACTTCCCAACGCCATGACTAAAATATCGTAATCAATTTCACGCAATGGCACTAACAACTCGCCGTCTTTGTCACGCAATTCACCGAGAACCACTTTTTTATTTTCTCGGTCGATATTCGTGAGGGAGCCTAATTGGAAGTGAAATGCATTGTGACGAGCATGGGCTAAATAACTGATAGCATCAACACCATCATCCAGTGAGCCTGTTGCGACTTCATGAAGTAATGGTTTCCATAAATGACTTGGATTACGGTCAATCAGCGTGATATCCGCACGTTTTTTACGCCCTAATTTACGTCCTAAACGTGTTGCCAGTTCTAAACCACCAGCACCACCGCCTACAACAACGATTTTAGGTTGAGTTAAGGTCATACGCCCCTCATATAAAATATATTAATGTTATTTAAGATTTCTAATAACAAAAAACTTAAATAACACTAATTCACCATGTTTTATTTTGTTTGGGTTTGAAGAATATCACGCTTGGGTATTTGGTCATACCAAATGTTGATGCAAATCAATTTAGTTGATTATTATGACAACGATCACGCTCGTCAAATCATTTTTTGAAAAAAAAGAAACGAGTCAGCTTTATTTTACTTAGAGACAAAAAAGCCCGAGAATGGCGTTATTCTCGGGCTTAGAAACCTAACATTTTGTGAGGGTATTTTACTTCACTTTCTTAATACGCTCGTCCGTCGGTAACTGAATTGGCGAATTATCTTTGAAGTATTTCATCAGCGCTTCGTTATCCGGCAAGCTATAGATACGATCTTTACCTTGTTTAAAGGCAGAGAAACGGCTACCACCAGTTGCCAGAAATTCATTGGCAGCTACACGATAGCTTTTTTTCATATCGATTGGCTTGCCATTTAATTTCATGGAGCCTGCAATCACTTTGTCACCTACCGCACGACTATCATCCCATTCGTAATAAAAACCGTGGGAAACTGGCATGACTTGCGGGCGTTCACGATCCCACTGTTGCTCTAACGCTTGTTTAATTTGTGCTCCAGTTAATGATTGCGTAACGACCACATTCGAGAATGGCTGTACCGTAAAGATATCGCCGTAGGTCAGTTCCCCTGCTTTAAGATCAGCACGAATACCACCGCTGTTCATAAAGGCAATTTGTGCGCCGCCTGCATCTGGAGTAGCAGCAACATATAATTGAGCATCCGCGATAATCTTACCTAATGTTGAATCGCCACCCGCCGCTAATTTCTTATCCGCAGGCGCACTCAACGTCCCCATGACTTGCTCAGCAATCGGTTTAGAAATGCGTTCATAGTTTTGGATAAAACGGCTTAATTGTGGATCTTTTTCATAACGGCTGGTTTCAACCGGAATGTTTTTCGCATTAATACTGACGATATCGTTGGTTTTTCTATCAATTTCAATATTTAATTGAGACAGTAATGTCCCGTTCGATTGTGCTGAAATGACTTTTTTACCATTAATATCACAGTTATACGCTTGATGCGTATGCCCGCTCACCACAAAGTCCACATCGGCATCGAGCTGCTTAACGATCTCAACAATAGGTCCTTTGATGTTATCGCAACGGTTAATATCTTTCACCTTGGTATCCACTTGCTGAGTTGCCCCTTCGTGGATCAACACACCAATGCTACGAATACCTTGCGCCTTAAGCAATTTCACCTGTTGATTAATGGTTTCGGCTTCATTTTTAAACTCTAAGCCTGCAGTACCACTTGGCGTAACGATGGCAGGCGTACCTTCCAGCGTTAAACCAATAAATGCCATTGGCACACCATCAAATTTCTTAACGTAGTAAGATGGGAATAGTGTTTCACCGGTCTCTTTGACAATCACGTTCGCGGCTAAATAGTTAAAATCAGCACCAGCAAAAGACTCTTTACCCACACAGCCTGCGGTTGGATGGCATCCGCCATTTTGCTTTCTCAGTAACTCGATTTTGCCTTTATCGAACTCATGGTTACCGACAGCACTGGTCTCAAGACCAATTGCACTAAGCGCTTCAATGGTGGGTTCATCGTAGAACATGGATGACAGTAATGGACTCGCGCCCACTAAATCCCCTGCGCCCACAATAATGGTGTTGTCGTTTTCTGCTTTTAATTGCTTGACCAGTGTCGCAATGGATTCGATTCCACCGAGTTTACCATCCCCCGGCGCTTGTAATGCACCGTGGAAATCGTTAATACCAATGACTTGAACTTTTACGGTATCGCTCTGTTTCGTGGCACAGCCTGCTAATAAAGTACCTGATACCAGCAATGTCACTAAACTGATTTTATGATTCATCTATTCATTGCCCCCAATTACATTTTAAAGCGATAAGTGGTTGTCATCGAACCGGACAACGAGTGCGCACGACGTGACTCACCGTCATACAGTTTTGGTGTGGAGTTATCAGACTCTTGCTGATGGTGCCAACCCATACCGCCACTTAATGAGACTGACAGGTTCTCAGTTGGTTTCCAGTAAGTAAATAAGCCAACCTGACCTTGTTTTAAACGCTCACCTGAGTAAGAGAATTCACTGTAGTTACTGTTAGCCCCGACAGACCAAGTTGGATTAACTTGATATTCTGCTTTTAACGCCAGCATGGTTTCGCCATCACGCACATAGTCGATATCTGCATAAGCTGGTGAATTAAAACGTCCACGGGTGTTACCAATTGGGTTACGTGCAAATTGCCCTACGCCATTGGTTTTATGTGCTGTGGTATGCGTGATACCCGTCATTAAAGTCCACGGCGTTTCTGGGACACGCCACTCAATTTCACCCGCATAGTGCCAAGCACGCTTATCAAAGTTTTGTTTGCCACGTTTGGTATCTGTCGATGTACGCTTACCATCGCTACCGTATTCATGACCATAAATTTGAGAAGATAAGGTGATATCTGAGTTTAGCTTATATTTGATTTCTAAGCCTTGTTGACGGAAAACATCATCGGCCTGACCAATAAAGTAAGAGGCTTTCAATGGTTTGGTATTGTAGTTAATGCCACCCGTAACCACATGGTTGATATCATGATTAACACCATTTCCGTCACGGAAATACATTCTGTCAATGTTCGGACTATCTCGACGCATTACTTTGCCATCAAGATAGAGTAAATCTAAGTTCCAATCGCTAATTGCGGTGTTGGTATAATAACCATTATAGGTGTTTAAAGATAAACGCTGGGAGTTGGTAAAAATACCTGTATTTTTCAACGTGAACCAACCCGCTTTACCTTTGAAATTAACGGGTTCAAAGTCTAATTTGAATTTAGCGTAACGTTGACCAATTTTGTTATAGCCTTTCGCTTCACCATCATCGTTATATAAAATCGCTCGGGAGGCGAAGTCTTTACTTGCCGCCAATTTGATCGCGCCATAATAAGAGGCATCAAACCCGATAAAATCGGCAAAATATCCGGATTGGTAATCTAACTGAATATTCTGACCCCAAGCTTGTGCGACTTGTTTTCTGTAACGCTGCTCATTGGCATCGTAACGATTTTCTGACTTCAGGTATTTCCACATATTTCGTGTAGAAAGCTCTAACTCAGAGTCTGCAACAAATGAGTTTTCCTTGATGGCATTTTCCCAATCGCCAGCATTAGCCCCAAATGCAACGAAACAAGATGGAAACAATATTAACGCTATTTTTTTGACTTTCATTTAAATTAAACCTAGTCGTGATTATTAGAATATAACTACCCGCACCCAATTTTTATTGGGCGTTATGACACCTTGCTATCTTTCAATAAGTAACAATTTTATTTAGCTTTAATTACTGCAATAGTCTTTAATGATTATTTAATTTAAGTTGCATCCTCTATTCTTTAAGCACAATTTATTTTCTGGGCATTAAGAATAAAATTTAATTATTTTATAAGTCGAAATAATTAATCCAAACATACGGATTTGATTTAAGTTCACACTATGATTTCAGACTTATTTGGGCAATATTCAACCGCACTCTTAAGGAGCGTTTTGAGTTGATATTCATAATGAAAAGTATGCTAACGTAATTTTGTGTCAATTAACACGATCAGCGTCACAACAAACCAGATACATTGCAAATCACACATCATTCGATGTGATATAAATCACTTTATTGGCTATTGCATCTATTAATTGAACTTCATATTTAAACAATAATTTTGCTATTTTAATCGCCTATATTTTAATGAAATGTTATTTACTAAAGTAAAATAACATTTTTATTTAAACCAATAATATTGAAGCATGACCTAGCTCTCCATTTTAAATAAATAGCCAAGTCAATCATTCTGTTTTTAAGCAATATACTGGTTTGATCCGTCACAATGGAGAGTATTTATCACATATAGATAGATTATTTAACGCAAAATTTTTATTTGGACTAGGAATTATTCCTAGTTAATTCCATGTGACAGCCAATATTGGTGCGTATTTTTTACACATATATTGAATATAGGTACAGTATTACTAATCAAATAGGACAATCTCTTTCCTTGTTCCTATTTAATTTATACCAATAAGGTTACCCGTAACTTATTCAGTGAATTTAAGATAAAAAAACCGATGGGTTATTATCCCATCGGTTCATTTTCAACACGATTTAATTAGCGGCTACGGTGTTCTTGCCATTTTTCATGTAATTCGACTAATTGACGGTGACTTTGCTTCCAACGATCCACAGATTGTAGCTCATTCAATGAATACTGGCGGCCACTGTGATACAGCTTAGAAGCGCGGCTGTCATTTTGTTTCGGTAAGTTATCCAATACGCTCACAGCACCTTCACGATTATTACAAACAAGGATCATGTCGCAGCCCGCATTCAATGATGCTTTCGCTCTTTCTGGATAACTGCCCATAATGGCAGCACCTTCCATCGATAAATCATCAGAGAAGATAACGCCATCAAAACCAAGCTGCTCACGTAATACCGATTTTAGCCAGAATGGTGAACCACTCGCAGGACGATCGTCCGCTTGAGTATAAACCACGTGGGCTGGCATAATAGCATCAAGCAATTCACGCTGAATAAAGTCTTTAAAAATAGACATGTCTTTGCCGCGAATTTGCTCAAGTGGGCGGTCATCTCGTGGCGTTTCTTTATGGGAATCGGCTTTGACGGCGCCGTGCCCTGGGAAGTGTTTACCTGTGGTTTTCATTCCTGCGCTGTGCATACCGCGAATAAAACGCTCTGCCATCACCATTGCAATTTCAGGATCTGCGTGGAATGAACGCTCACCAATGGCGATGCTTTCGTGCCCTAAATCCAACACAGGGGCAAAGCTAATATCGATATCCATAGCAATCATTTCTGCGGCCATTAACCAGCCTGCTTCTTGTGCTAATTTAGCACCATCCATCTGGTTGTTCAGTGCAGCAAAAGCTTGCGCGGAAGGTAGTGCGGTAAATCCATCACGAAAACGCTGTACACGGCCACCTTCTTGATCCACAGCAATCAATAAACGGTGTCTTGATGCATCACGGATTTGTCGCACTAACTCACGCAACTGTGCCGCATCATGGAAGTTACGGGTAAATAAAATCAACCCGCCTACCAGTGGATGAGCTAAAATTTCACGCTCTTCATTGTCCAGTTCATAACCCTGAACATCCAGCATTATCGGACCCATAACATGCCTCACTTGATTAATTTTCACAAATTCTTGTGTATTCACTGAGATTTTATATTGCCCAATCAAAGACCAAAATAGTCTCGTAATGGGGAAGAATCATTTAAAAACTGCGCTTCTTGACGTTGGCACCACTGAACTTCATACCACATTAACGTCATGTATTTGACCCATGGCTCCCATTGTATGCAGTGCTCTGCCAAACGGGGTTTATCTTTATAGGCACCATAGGTGTGACAATATTGCGTCAAGAAATAATCTCGTTGTTCTACCGTCAGGCTATTGAATTGAAAATAGGTTTCTAGAGACAAACCAATATCGGTATTTGCTGCATATTCCCAATCCACTAGCATTTTTGGTACCCCTTGCTCACACAGCACATTGCCCGGATGAATATCCATATGGGCGGGAGCGAGCTTTAACACCCTTGGCATTGGCGTGCGGAGGAAGCGACGATGTATTCGCTTCCAGCTTGCAGAGACTCTTTTATTATCAATTAAATAGCCATAATGAGCAATCTCATTACGTAACGATAACCGGTAATTTAATACGTCATGATTATGGAGCTTAGCAACGATCCCTGCCAAGTTTTTTTGAAATTCAAAGGAAAGAAATTGTTCGCGGCTAGGATGGTCTCCATTAACCCATTCCAATAATAACCAATGGGCATTCCGCCCAATGACTTGTGGGGAATAAGAAAAATCTTTCAGTTCCTTAAGAACATGCGCTTCTTTACGGCGATTAACATACAACGCATTTTGCGCTTGCCCATCTGAGCGGGCGATTAATTTAATGGAAGGAACCGTGTCTTGGGTTTGAGTAGAGTTTTGATATTCAACTAAATAGCTGCCACCCGATAACCCCGCTAATGGAGAGACTTCCCAGCATGATGCTAAAACTGCTGGGAAGCATTCAGAAAGTAATGCAAACAGTGATAATTGATTACTCAATACTCTGTTTTCCAGACCACACAATTTCACCGGTTTGCACTTCCATTAACTGCATTTCAATGCTGCGTTCTTTGGTAGAGCCTGACATGACACTGTAAATCACATACTGAGCTTGGACATAACGCCCTAAACCAATCGCTTTACTGCGAGTTACCAGACTATCATCCTGTGACAATCCCAACGTTTTACGAGCAGCACTGACGACGCCTTGAGGAACCACTTTAAACTTATTGGTTTTCATGACTTCATTGGTTAATGCTGCCGTTACTGCCTGTGAAGGCAAGCTTCCGCTGGTATTATTTTTGACAGAATCGACCAGTAAGACTTTGCCACTTTCAACGCCATCATCCGCCACCATTTTATTGACTAATGGCTGTAATGCCCCAGCCCAATCAATGGTTTGCTGCTTTGGTGGCATCGGTACTGTATCCGTTGGTGGTGGCGGCATTAATTCCGGCTGCTTTTCAGGCTGTTTCGGTGTTCCACCTGGTTCAACAGGAACAATTGGGGGTTTAGGCCCTTGAGGGACTGACGGACAACCTGCCAAAATAAATGCTGCTGCTGCGACCAATAAGATCCGTTTCATTGTGACTCTCCAGCCATTGAAGGTAAGAAAACATAGATACGCGCATTACGTGCAAGCGGGGATGTCGTGACCTCTTTTAGCATCACTGACGAATTAGCAGGGATGACTTGAGGTTGACTCTTTGTTGAATCCACTCTCAGTCCTTGCTCGTCATACCAAAAGATACGATACATCACAGTGACCGGTTTCTTTTCAATATTGCTCATATTGATCGTTGCGGTCGCCGTTACGCTACCGACCTTGATCACTGGTTTTTCTACAATCACGCCCGCGGCTAGCACGGAAGGCTCCATCACGATGCGCTGCTGATCATTAAATGATAACCCTGTTTTTTTGTTCCAAGCACAACCACTGAGAAACAGCATGAGCAAGCCCAGTGTGGCGATGTATTTTAAGGTTGATGCAGCGCGTTTCATGATGAATTACTTAGCCAATAATGGGCCTAATGGACGTCCACCCACTAAGTGCATATGAATGTGGAAGACTTCTTGTCCTGAATGCTTGTTGCAGTTCATAATCAGGCGATAGCCATCTTCTGCAATCCCTTCTTCTTTCGCAATTTTCGCCGCCACGGTAAATAAGCGCCCTAATGCCAGCTCATCATCAACCGTCACATCATTTACGGTTGGAATTAATTTGTTCGGAATGATCAAAATATGCGTCGGCGCTTGTGCCGCGATATCACGAAATGCTGTGACCAGTTCGTCTTGATATACGATCTCAGACGGAATTTCACGTCGAATAATTTTACTGAAAATAGTCTCTTCTGCCATGACAAATTCCTTAATAATTTAATAGTTATCTATTTATTGCCCAGCGCGTAAATGGAATAAACGGTTGAAGTTTTCGGTGGTGATTTGTGCCATTTCCTCAACACTCACTCCTTTCAATACAGCCATATACTCCACCACATCACGTACATACGCAGGTTGGTTCTCTTTACCACGATGCGGTACTGGGGCTAAGTAAGGTGAATCTGTTTCCACTAAAATTCTATCCAATGGCACAACTCGCGCAGCTTCTCGGATCTGTTCAGCATTACGGAACGTGACAATACCGGAAAAAGAGATGTACATCCCTAAGTCCAGTAAATCGATAGCCGTTTGTTGGTCTTCCGTAAAGCAGTGCAACACACCGCCACACTCATCAACTTTCTCTTCGCGTAAAATAGACAGTGTATCTTCTCGAGCGGAACGAGTATGCACAATAACCGGCTTATTCACTTGACGACCAATGCGAATATGCTGACGAAATGACTCTTGCTGCAGTGCCGCATTTTCTTGCTGATAATAGTAATCTAAGCCCGTTTCACCGAGCGCGACCACTTCACTACCCGCTGCTAATTGCGCCAACTTTTCAAAATCATAACCTTCATCCAAGTTTAATGGATGAATACCGCAAGAAAACGCGACATTGTCGCGCTTTCCAATTAACTGTTTCATGCTTTCAAAACCTGGCAAGGTGGTTGCCACGGCCAACATAAAGCCGACATCTCGTGCAGATGCCTTTGCGATAACATCATCGACGTTAGTGTGTAATTTTTCATAATCTAAACAGTCGAGATGGCAGTGTGAATCAACAACAAACATAGTCTACTCTTTTTATCTTGAAGGCGAAGCGAATAACGCTTCCCAGTGTAATAATTGGTTGGTCAGGATCAATTCCTGGTTCAGCGCAGGCACGGTTAATAGCTGGTAACGACACGCTTGCCACTGGCTATACACATCCAATAGCTGCGAGCTGCTCATGGATGTTGCCAACAAAGTGACGCACGCCATTTTATCTTGGTTAACAACATACTGTCCTGCTTTTTGCTGCAATTTTATGCCATCGGCAATTAACCCGAGTAGCCAATTAATGCATTCAGGCCCATTATCGGTATTTAACGCTGGCAGAAGCTTTAAAAAATCTTTCTGACGTAAGCTCTGCTCTAACTCGTTGCACAATAGCAGACGTCGTTGCCACTGCTCCGGCTCAAGCAACTGTAATGCGGCAACAGGCGCGCCTTGACACAAGGTTAACGCAGTCACGGCATCCTCTACAGATAAACCCGCCTGCTGTTTTTGCAGCCAATACAACGCAACTTGCTGATCAGGCGCAGGTAAAAAGTGAGTTAAACAGCGGCTTCTTAATGTCGCCAGCAAGCTATCTAATTTTTCACAGCCTAATAAAAAGTAGGTCTGCCCTGCGGGTTCTTCTAAGGTTTTGAGCAACGCGTTAGCCGCGGCATCCGTCAATACTTGTGCATCGGGAATGGAAACGACTTTTGCACCACTTTGCTGCGCATGACCACTTAATGTATCAGTTAGCTTACGAACCGCATCAACACTGATGGTCGTTTTCCCTTTTTCAGGTTCTAGAACATGATAATCAGGATGTGTGCCTGCCAACATTAAGCGGCAACTATGGCATTCTCCACAGCTTTTTAAACCATCTTTATTTTGGCAAATCAACCAACGGCTCACACCATAGCTTAATGCTTCAGCCCCATTGCCCGCTATTGAGTGAATCAACAACGCGTGGTGCCCACGTCCTGCTTGATAAGCGCTAATTAATTGACGGTAAGTTTCATTAAGCCATGGATACCAATTCATCATTAGCGCCTTATTTTGTCAGCCATGTCAGTAATGTGCTGCGAATATCGGCTTGCACTTGTTCAATATTTTGGCTCGCATCGATGGTTAAAATAGTGTCATCTGCCGCAGCCAGTTCTAAATAACGCGCTCGGGTGCGTTCAAAGAAAGCCAGCGATTCTTTCTCAATACGGTCTAATTCACCGCGAGAACGAGCGCGTTGTAAACCCAATTCTGGCGGTAAATCTAAATAAAGAGTCAGAGCTGGTTTAAATTCACCAAGCACTAAATCTCTTAATGAGGCCATTAAATGGCGATCGATTTCACGACCACCACCTTGATAAGCTTGGGAGGATAAATCGTGTCTATCGCCAATGACCCATTTCCCAGCTTCAAGTGCGGGCTTGATTACTGTATCAACTAGCTGAACACGTGCCGCGTACAACATTAATAGTTCAGCTTTGTCGGTGACTCTATCACCTTCAATGCCTTGCTTTATCAATTCACGTAGTTTTTCTGCGAGCGGCGTACCACCCGGTTCTCGGGTAAATACCATATCATGGATGCCAGCTTGCTTTAATGTGTCAACAACGGTGTTGATTGCCGTCGTTTTACCCGCACCTTCTAATCCTTCAATAACAATAAATTGGTTTTTCATTTCGTTTATCAATTCTTTTGCTCTATTTGTCGGTAAACCTTAACAGCGCGGTTATGGTCATTAAGATTGCGACTAAAAGTATGTCCACCTGTACCATCGGCGACAAAGTATAAATAATCTGTTTTTGCTGGGTGAGCCGCCGCTTTTATTGAGGCAAGGCTCGGCATGGCAATTGGCGTTGGTGGTAAACCATCAATTTTATACGTGTTATACGCAGTGTAGTTATCTAAGTCACTGCGATAAATTTTACCACGATAGTTTTCCCCTAACCCGTAAATAACCGTAGGGTCTGTTTGTAAGCGCATGTTTTTCTTCAAGCGATTCACAAACACCGAGGCAACCTGTGCACGTTCATTGTCCACGCCAGTCTCTTTTTCAACAATCGATGCCATGATCAACATTTCATAAGCATTCTTATAGGGTAGATCTTTATCGCGACCTTTCCACTCTTCTTCCACAGCGGCTTGCATTCGTTTATAAGCACGCTTGAGTATTTCAACGTCGCTGGTGCCCGCAGTGTATAAATAGGTATCAGGGTATAACCAACCTTCAAGATTATCGCCCTCTTTAAAATCCAGTATGGCATAGAGCTCAGTTGGCGTTGCATCTTGAGTTTTATGTTGCATATAAGGAGCATCACGCAAAATATTGCTCCAATCCGCCAGTTTGTTACCTTCAATAAAACGAATACTAAATTGTGCTTCTTTGCCACTGGCGATCAACGCTAATAATTGCTCCACCGTCATGTTTGGTTGTAAGCGATAGGTTCCCGCTTTGAACTGAGCTAATTCGGGGCGCGCTTTTAGAAGAAGTTGGAAATTATGCCCCTCTTCAATAAATTTTTCCTTGATAAGCAACCCTTCTAAGGCCACTCGCCCTGTCCCAGCAGGCACAGTAAAGATCGTCTCTTGGACAATGTTAATAGGCTTTTTCGCATAATCAAGAACTTGGCGATATTGCAGATACACTACAATCACGCCGATAACCGCAAGGACAAAGACAATCAGTGTTATTTTTTTCGCTAATTTCATTATGGGTCACTTAAATGTATTGTTTGTCGATGAATGATAAGAGTTAAATGGTTATCAGCTTTAAATTTGTCGCTGTAATAGTAAATACTCAAACAGTTCTCTTGATTGATAACTGATTGTTTTATCTTCTGAAAACCGGATGCTTTTCACCGGTAAAACCGGCATTAAAGCATTACAAATAATGACTTCATCACATTGAGTCAAAATGGCAGGAAAGCGCTCGACTTCTGCCAGATGGTACTGGCTATTATTGAGCTGCGCTATGATCTTTTGTCTCATTAATCCATTAACGCCGGAGTGACTAAGAATAGGCGTATAAACATCACGCCCTATACGCCAAAAAATATTGGCGCTACAGCATTCAACAATGACGCCATTCGTATCCAACACCACGGCTTCATCCAATTTAGCATCGTCAATTTCTTGGCGGATCAACACTTGCTCTAAGCGATTTAAGTGCTTCATACCTGCTAAGAGAGGATTGCGGCTTAATGGAATTTGGCTGAGCAATAACGATACCCCTTGGCACTGTAATGCGGCGTAGTGTTTTGGGAAAGGCGAAACCATTACGATGATTGTCGGGTGTTCAAACCCTTGAGAGCTATAACCTCGACCACCCTGCCCACGACTTAATATAACCTTCACCACAAACTCTTCATCAGTTTGTTGTTCACAAACCTCTTCAATATGTTGCGTCAGTTGTGGCCAATCTATCACTGGTAATTTGAGTCGAGCGGAATCTTGTTGTAAGCGTAAAATATGCTTCTCTAACATCTTTGCTTGTTGATTCACGCCATGGATAGTCGTAAAGCAGCCATCACCAAAGGCGATAGCGCGATCGGTAATATCAATTTGTTGACAAGAAACCCCGTTAACCCAATAAGTCATGACCATTTCTTATAATAAAAGCTGATAAATCAGGCAGTAACATAGTGTGTAATATCATAAACTAAAGCAAAGAGTACTGCAAAAAGAAGGCAAAAATAAAGCCCCAGCATCAAAGACACTGGAGCTTAGAAATGCACGGTATTATTGATTATTCCGCGTGATAGCGACGGAAAATTAAGGAACCGTTAGTACCACCAAAGCCGAATGAGTTACACAGAGCATATTCCATGTTTTCAACTTTACGGGCTTCACCCGGAACAAAATCAAGCTTGCAACCTTCATCAGGATTATCTAAGTTGATTGTTGGTGGAATAATTTGGTCACACAGAGACAAAATAGTAAAGATAGATTCAATCGCGCCCGCAGCACCTAATAAGTGACCTGTCATGGATTTTGTTGAACTGACTAATACTTTTGTGTCTTCACCAAATACAGAGATAACCGCTTGCGCTTCCGCTAAGTCACCTGCTGGTGTTGATGTGCCGTGAGCATTGATATAGCCAATATCACTTGGCTTAATGCCTGCATCATTTAGCGCATTGACCATCGCTAATGCAGCGCCTTCACCATTTTCTGGTGGTGATGTCATGTGGTAAGCATCACTGCTCATACCAAAGCCCGCGACTTCTGCGTAAATTTTCGCACCACGCGCTTTAGCATGTTCATATTCTTCAAGTACGATAACCCCTGCTCCATCACCAAGAACAAAACCGTCACGGTCTTTGTCCCATGGGCGACTAGCCGCTTGTGGGTCATCATTACGGGTTGATAATGCACGTGCTGCACCAAAGCCCGCTACACCTAATGGTGTCGTTGCTTTTTCGGCACCACCTGCCAACATCACATCAGCATCACCGTACGCAATCATACGTGCTGCGTGCCCAATATTATGAACACCAGAAGTACATGCAGTAGCGATTGAGATGCTAGGACCACGGAAGCCATACATAATGCTTAAGTGACCAGCAACCATATTGATGATTGTTGAAGGTACAAAGAATGGGCTCACTTTGCGAGGACCACCGTGTAACATAGATTCACAGTTGTCTTGAATGAGACCTAACCCGCCAATACCAGAACCAATCGCCAAACCGATACGAGTAGCATTGGCTTCTGTTACTTCCAATTCAGCATCTTTGATAGCTTGATAGCCCGCAGCAATACCGTATTGAATAAATGGGTCCATCTTCTTCGCATCTTTGCGAGAGATGTCAAAATCTTCGTAGTTGAAATCTTTTACTAAGCCAGCAAATTTAGTTGCGTGGTTAGTAGTATCAAAATGATCGATTAGGCTGATACCACTCTGTCCGTCACAAACAGCTTTCCATGATGACTCAACTGCGTTGCCGACAGGAGATAACATGCCCAGTCCGGTTACGACTACACGACGCTTAGACACGTATGTCCTCCAAGGAGGGAATTAGTTACAAAAGAAACATAGGCGATCGAATGATCGCCTAGATAAGTTTTACCGCTATTACTCAGATGCTTTGACGTAGTCAATTGCAGCCTGTACTGTAGTGATCTTTTCAGCTTCTTCGTCAGGGATTTCGCAATCGAACTCTTCTTCCAGAGCCATAACCAGTTCTACTGTGTCAAGAGAATCAGCGCCCAAGTCATCAACAAATGAAGCTGTATTCACAACTTCTTCCTCTTTAACACCCAGTTGTTCAACGATGATTTTCTTAACGCGTTCTTCGATAGTGCTCATACTATTAAAATTCCTATCAAAACTCGCTTTCGCGATGGTTTTCGTAGTTTATGAAATACAGGAAAAGATACAACCCAATCCCGGCTGTGGAAACCATTATTTTGCATAATTTTGCATTAGGCAACACAAAAATATGCAAATGGTTCCCTCATTTCTTTAGATCATGTACATGCCACCATTGACATGCAATGTTTCACCTGTGATGTAAGCAGCTTCGTCAGAAGCTAAAAATGCTACAGCACTGGCAATTTCTTGTGCATCACCCAGTCTATCCGCAGGAACCTGAGATAAAATGCCTGCACGTTGTTCGTCTGTCAATGCCTTAGTCATATCAGTTTCGATAAAACCAGGCGCTACAACGTTAACAGTGATACCACGAGAAGCGACTTCACGAGCTAATGATTTACTAAAACCAATCAGCCCAGCTTTCGCTGCCGCGTAGTTTGTTTGTCCCGCATTTCCCATAACACCCACAACAGATGCAATGGAAATAATTCGTCCACAACGCTTTTTCATCATGGCACGCAAAACGGATTTAGACAAACGGTAAACGGATGAAAGATTCGTGTCAATAATATCTTGCCACTCATCATCCTTCATACGCATCAATAAGTTATCACGCGTAATACCTGCATTATTGACCAAAATATCAATTTCACCAAATTCCGCACGGATCTGGGTCAATGTTTCTTCAATTGATGCAGGATCTGTCACGTTTAACGCTAAGCCTTTACCTTTCCCATCTAAATAGGCCGTAATCGCTTCCGCGCCTTTTTCGCTTGTTGCCGTACCGATAACGGTCGCACCGCGTGCAGTTAAGGTTAAAGCGATTGCTTTACCGATCCCGCGGCTCGCACCAGTTACCAGTGCAATTTTTCCTTCAAAGCTCATTGTCGTCCTCAGATAGTTTCTAAAGCCGAGTCTAATGATACAGGATCATTGACTGCAACGGCAGTTAAATTAGAGACAATTCGCTTGGTTAGACCAGTCAGAACTTTGCCTGGACCCATTTCAACCAATTGCTCAATACCTTGTTCCGCCATGAATTCGACTGTTTCAGTCCAGCGCACCGGATTATATAATTGGCGCACTAATGCATCACGGATATTTTTCGCAGACGTTTCCATTTTAACATCAACGTTATTGATAACAGGATAGGCCGGCTCACAAAATTCAATTTTTTCTAATGCTTCAGCTAATTTATCTGCAGCTGGCTTCATTAATGCACAGTGGGAAGGCACGCTAACAGACAGTGGCAACGCACGTTTTGCGCCAGCTTCTTTACAAGCAGCACCTGCGCGCTCAACAGCAGCTTTTTCGCCGGCAATAACAACTTGGCCCGGTGAGTTAAAGTTCACAGGTGAAACCACTTGCCCTTGCGCTGCTTCTTTGCATGCTTTATCGATAGATTCGTTATCTAAACCGATGATTGCATACATTGCGCCAGTGCCTTCAGGAACCGCTTCTTGCATCAGTTTGCCGCGCAGTTCTACCAATTTAATGGCTTGTTTGAAGTCGATAACGCCCGCACAAACTAATGCTGAATATTCGCCAAGGCTGTGACCCGCCATCAACGTAGGCATTTTGCCATTTTTTGCTTGCCAAACACGGAAGATAGCCACTGACGCTGCTAATAATGCAGGTTGAGTCTGCCATGTTTTGTTTAATTCTTCTTCTGGTCCATTTTGAACTAATGCCCAGAGATCGTAACCCAATGCTTCAGACGCTTCAGCGAATGTTTCTTTAACCAGCTGATTTTGTTCTGCTAAATCAGCTAACATCCCTAAAGATTGGGAACCTTGTCCCGGGAATACCATAGCAAATTGTGTCATGTCTGTTTTCTCAGTAAATTAAAAACGAACCAGTGCGGAGCCCCAAGTAAAGCCGCCACCAAATGCTTCTAATAACACTAATTGGCCACGCTGAATGCGACCATCGCGCACTGCTTCATCGAGTGCTGTTGGGACTGATGCCGCAGAAGTATTTCCATGACGATCCAGCGTAACAACCACTTTATCCATGGTCATATCCAATTTTTTTGCGGTCGCGGAAATAATTCGTAAATTTGCTTGATGTGGTACTAACCAATCAAGTTCTTCTTTTGCAATGTCGTTTTGTGCTAATGTCTCATCGACAATATGGGCTAATTCACGCACAGCAACTTTGAATACTTCATTACCTGTCATGGACAAGTAAGCTTGGTCATCTGAACAGCGGCTACGGTTTGGTAAGGAGAGTAAATCCCCATAACGCCCGTCGGCATGTAGATGCGTAGAAATGATCCCGGGTTCTTCAGAAGCACCGATCACCACAGCACCCGCGGCATCACCAAATAGAATAATGGTTCCGCGATCATTTGGGTCTAAAGTTTTAGATAACGCATCCGCACCAATTACCAGTGCTTTTTTGGTCATGCCCGTTTTAACGAACTGATCAGCGATACTGATAGCATAAGTAAAACCAGCACAAGCCGCTGCCACATCAAATGCCGCGCAATCATTAATTTCCAGCATTTGCTGAATTTGACACGCTGCGCTTGGGAATGCGTGAGTTGCGGAGGTTGTCGCGACAATAATTAAACCAATTTCACTGCTGTCGACCTGTGCCATTTCCAGCGCATTTTTTGCTGCTTGGAAACCCATTGTGGACACGTTCTCATCGGCAGCTGAAATTCGTCTCTCTTTAATACCCGTACGCGTTACAATCCATTCATCAGAAGTATCAACCATTTTTTCCAGATCAGCATTGGTACGAACTTGCGATGGCAAATAGCTGCCTGTTCCTAATATTTTACTGTACATAGGTTATTGATCACTCCTGGGTAAAACAATATTAAGTCGAGCTGTTATTCTTTCGGGAACTTGTCGTTCAACAGCCTGTACCGCACGCTCAATGGCGGCTTTAAACGCATTTTCATTCGCTGCGCCATGGCTTTTGATAACAATCCCTTTTAATCCTAACAGAGTCGCGCCGTTATACTGGTCGGGGTTCATATCCCCAAAACGCTTCATTAGCCGTTTTTTCAACCATTTCTTAGCGAGTTGCATAAACCAACTGCTTTTTTTGTTCTCTTCACCGGCTGATTTTAACAATGAAAGAATGACACGAATCACCCCTTCCATTGTTTTTAGTGAGACATTACCTGCGAAGCCGTCACACACTAATACATCTGTTTTACCTGTCAGCAACTCGTTGCCTTCAACATAACCAATGTAATTAATTGACGCCGTTTCTTTCAACATAGCGGCGGCTTCGCGGATATTGTCCAGCCCTTTACTCTCTTCTTCACCAATATTGAGTAAAGCGACTTTAGGTTGATTGATGTTGGCAACTTCTTCCGCCATCACTGAACCCATCACTGCAAACTGCACGAGCATTTCACTGCTGCAATTCACGTTAGCCCCTAAATCGAGGACAACGGTTTTTCCTTTTTTCTGATTTGGCAAAATGGTCATTAACGCTGGGCGTTCAATGCCTTCAATTGATTTTAACATCAATTTTGCCAAGCCCATCAGTGCACCAGTATTACCCGCACTCACACAAGCCTGTGCTTGGCCTGTCTTCACTAACTCTAATGCCACTCGCATTGATGTCCCTTTGCTTTGGCGAATTGCGTGGGATGGCTTGGCATCGTTAGCAATGACGTTTTCGGCAGGGATAATTTCGATACGCGAAATTTGCTCCGCACTTTGTTGTGCAAGCAAAGGATGAATGGCTTCGGGTTGACCGACAAGCAGTAATTTTAATGCTGGATTAGATGCCAGTGCCTGCAATGCAGCAGGCACCGTGACGCGGGGACCAACATCCCCGCCCATGGCATCTAACGCGATGGTTAGACTAGCCAAAGTATCAACAATTACTTGCTGATAACCTTACGGCCACGGTAGTAACCATCTGCAGTCACGTGGTGACGCAGGTGAGTTTCACCGGAAGTTTTATCTACAGAAACTAGGGTAGCAGTCAGTGCATCATGTGAACGACGCATACCGCGTTTTGAACGAGTTGGTTTATTCTGTTGTACGGCCATTGACCTTACTCCTTAAGTACTTTTCTTTAAACTGGCTAATACGGCAAATGGATTTGGTTTCTCTACCTCAGGAGGTAGTTCACCATACACCATGTCCGCTTCGGACACTTCACAGTGTTCAGAATCATGAACCGGAACCACTGGTAGGGATAGAATTATTTCATCTTCTAACATTCCCAGCAAATTTATTTCACCAAATTCATCTACATAAACTGGTTCATACTGTTCCGGTAATGCTTCGGCCTTTTCGTCACTGACGACAGGACTAAAACAATACGATACGTAGACATGATGTTTGAAATCTTTTCTGCAACGTTGGCATTGTAGGGTGACATCCAATTCAGAATGCCCCTCTATGACCGTCAAGCGCTGATTATCAATTTTAAATGATAATTTGCTTTCAACATCACTATCTACACTGACTACTGATTCGGCAATTCGTGTAACTTGCTCAGGTGTGTAACTCCCGACATAGTCGAGGTTTTTCTGAGCTGCACGCTGCGCATCGATAGTCAGGGGTAATTTTACCTTTTGCATAAGGCGCGCATATTAACTTTGTAATGAACTATAGTCAAAGAAAAAGGCGGGATAAACTCGCCTTTTCACCAAAAAATCGCCGGTTAAGCGGATATAGTTTAAAATGAGTTAACCCTTTTGGCTATGAGTTTCGAGAAAAATCATGAAATCGATTATTTTGGCGTCAACCTCTGAATACCGACAAGCCTTACTGAAGAAGCTGGGCATCCCATTTCTTGCTGCTGCGCCCAACATTGATGAAACCCCAGTTCTACAGGAATCGGCTCAAGCTTTAGTGCTGCGCTTATCTCACGAAAAGGCCAATGCTTTGGCTCAACAATATCCACAGCATTTAATTATTGGCTCTGACCAAGTTTGCGTCATTGACGATAAAATCGTCGGAAAACCGCATAATTTTAATAATGCTTTTAAACAACTCAAAGCAGCGTCAGGTCATCGGGTGACTTTTTATACTGGACTTTGCTTATTAGATAGTGCGACAGGTAAATTTAATCTTCAGTGCGAACCCTTCGATGTCTATTTTAGGCAGCTCACTGATGAAGAGATCACACAATATCTGAATAAAGACGAGCCTTATCAATGCGCGGGGAGTTTTAAATCGGAAGGATTAGGCATTAGCCTGTTTGATAAGCTTTCGGGGCGAGATCCAAACACGTTGATTGGTTTGCCAACTATTTTATTGCTGGAAATGTTACGCCAGCATGGCGTCAATCCACTCTTAGACTAAAGAATAAGGTTAGCTAACCTGCCGGGAATCGCTAACCTTTATTATTACTGTTACTGTGCTTTTTTCGCTCTCAAGACTTTCAGGCACTGATTCAAATCATTATGTAGAGGTGCAACGACTCGCATCTCTTCACCTGTTTTTGGATGAGTAAATTTCAGTGAATAGGCGTGCAAGAACAAGCGCTTCAGTCCTGTATCTGCCAGCTGGCTATCAAATTGCCTATCTCCATAACGATCATCAAAAGCAATTGGATGACCTGCGTGTAAAGTATGTACGCGGATCTGATGAGTACGTCCAGTCACAGGGCTCGCCTTAACTAGCGTCGCATTTTCAAATCGCTCTTCGACTTTAAAACGCGTTTCAGACGGCTTCCCTTCACTACTGACTCGAACAATACGCTCACCGCTTTGCAAAATATTTTTCAATAAGGGAGCTTGTACAACTTTAGTATGTGACTGCCAATTGCCACGCACTAACGCTAAATAATCTTTTTGCATCTGTTTTAAACGTAATTGTTCGTGAAGCGCACGTAGAGCTGAGCGTTTTTTGGCGACTAACAATATCCCCGAAGTATCTCGGTCTAAACGATGCACTAGCTCCAGAAAGCGTGCTTCAGGACGTAACGCACGCAGTCCCTCAATAACCCCAAAGCTCAAGCCACTACCACCATGAACTGCGGTGCCTGATGGCTTATTGATGACTAAAATGGATTCGTCTTCAAATAGAATGCAGTCCGTTAATGCTGCTACCTTATCCAACTTCGCTGAAACTGGTGCAGTTTCACGCTCAGCAACACGCACTGGCGGGACGCGAACTTGATCCCCTTCGAGTAATTTGTATTCAGGCTTAATTCGCCCTTTGTTGACGCGCACTTCACCTTTACGGATGATGCGATAAATCATGCTCTTAGGAACACCTTTTAACTTGCTCAGCAAGAAATTATCTATGCGTTGCCCTGCTTCGTCATCGCTAATATCAATAAATTGGACTTGGTTTTCTGTTTTCATTCGGGAATGCGTTAACTCTGATTGATGAATAAATAGTCTCACTTACATCGGTATATCATACCGACTCCACGAATTTTTTTATGTTTTTTTTTAAATTGGTCAATTTCTGCATGATTGGCTCAATTTCTTAATAAAATTTCCATATAACTTACGTTGCACTTGCTATAATGCACTTGGCAATGGAATAATAAGCGGTGCCAAGATGTTTAAAAACGAAAATTGGCTTTGCTATGTTAGCTTTAGGTGTTTTTGCACTTTCGGCTATAATTATTTTTAGCTAGTAGAATACAAGTTAGACGTAATACTGTAGGAATTTATTATTTGATGGCGTAACGATGCTGCAATGGCGTAAGACATCTAACTAAATCAAATAAATTAGCGAGCAACGAATTTTAGCTTATTGGGTTGGGAGTCTCCGTTTTCTAAGAAATCTACGGCATCCTGATTAAGAACGCTGAATTTTTAATCTAAAAATCAGGTTCACCGAATACTGCGCGCCTCTATACGAACGACTGCCGAGAGGTAGACGGCTTTGTAAAAATCATGAGGCCATCGGTTTACAGTAGCTCCTTCTTTCGCTGCTCTATTATTTAAAAAATAATGAGTAAGTAATAACATGAAAAGAATGCTAATCAACGCAACTCAACAGGAAGAGTTGCGTGTTGCCCTTGTTGACGGGCAACGACTCTACGATTTGGATATTGAAAGCCCAGGTCATGAGCAAAAAAAAGCCAACATTTATAAAGGTAAAATCACCCGTATTGAACCAAGCCTCGAAGCTGCTTTTGTTGATTATGGCGCTGAAAGACACGGTTTCCTGCCTATCAAAGAAATCGCTCGCGAATACTTCCCTAGCAATTATCACTCCCAAGGTCGTCCTAACATCAAAGATGTGCTGAAAGAAGGCCAAGAGGTTATTGTTCAAGTTGATAAAGAAGAACGTGGTAACAAAGGTGCAGCCTTAACCACATTCATCAGCTTAGCGGGTAGTTATTTAGTTCTGATGCCAAACAACCCACGTGCCGGTGGTATTTCTCGCCGCATCGAAGGTGAAGACCGTACAGAATTAAAAGAAGCATTATCTTGCTTAGAAATTCCAGATGGCATGGGGCTAATCGTCCGTACTGCGGGTGTGGGTAAATCAGCAGAATCCCTGCAACAAGATTTGCTGTACCGCTTACGCCACTGGGAAGCGATTCAAAAAGCCGCTGAAAACCGTCCAGCTCCATTCTTAATCCACCAAGAAAGTAATGTGATCGTCCGTGCTTTCCGTGATTATTTACGTCCTGACATCGGCGAAATCCTCATCGATAACCCGAAAGTGGTTGAGATGGCACGTAACCATATCGAAGCGATTGGTCGTGGTGATTTTGCTAGCAAAATTAAACATTATAGTGGCGATGTTCCTCTGTTTAGTCACTATCAAATCGAATCTCAAATCGAATCTGCGTTCCAACGTGAAGTGCGTTTACCTTCTGGCGGTGCGTTAGTTATCGATACAACCGAAGCATTAACGGCTATTGATATCAACTCCTCACGCTCAACCCGTGGTGGTGATATCGAAGAAACTGCATTCAACACAAACCTTGAAGCCGCTGACGAAATTGCACGTCAATTACGTTTACGTGACTTAGGTGGACTGATTGTTATCGACTTTATCGATATGACTCCAGTTCGCCACCAGCGTGAAGTTGAAAACCGCCTACGTGAAGCCGTTCGCCAAGACCGCGCGCGTATTCAAATCGCGCGTATTTCACGCTTTGGTCTGTTAGAAATGTCTCGTCAGCGTCTTAGCCCATCATTGGGTGAGTCCAGCCATCACGTCTGCCCACGCTGTACAGGTACGGGTACTATCCGTGATAACGAATCGCTGTCACTGTCAGTACTGCGTTTAATCGAAGAAGAAGCACTGAAAGAAAATACCCATGAAGTGCATGCGATTGTCCCTGTGCAAATCGCGTCATACCTGTTAAACGAAAAACGCCAAGCCGTTACGGAAATTGAACAACGTCAGCGTAACGTTCGCGTTGTGATTGTACCGAATGACCAGATGCAAACGCCTCACTTCCACGTCATCCGTATCCGTAAAGGTGAAGAAGTTCAAACCCTGAGCTACAACTTAGCCCAGTATCATGAAACTGAAACCTTAAACCACGGTGAAGAAGCGACGACTGAGCGTAAAGTACCTGAACAACCTGCTATTTCAGCATTTGCACTGCAAGAGCCAGTTGAAGTTCCTGCACTGAAACCAAAAGAAGCTCCGGCTAAAGCACCCGTTCGTGCCAAAGTGGATGAGCAACCTAAAGTTGGTTTATTTAGCAAAATTGCGGCTTTCTTTAAAGGCCTCTTTGCTGAAGAAGAAAAAGCCGTTGAAAAACCAGCGCAGAAACCACGTCAGAATAACAATGACCGTCGCCGCAATAATGATCGTCGTCGCAATAATAACGACCGCCGTAATAACAATCGTCGCGACCGCGATGATAATTACGAAAATCGTGATAACCGCGACAATCGCGATAACCGTAATAATCGCAATGCACAATCTGAAGATGCTGCAAACCGCAACAAGGGACGTAATAACAAGAATACGAACCAAGTTGAAGAGCAAACTACTGACAGTGCAAACCGCGAAAATCAGCAGCAACGTCGTGATCAGCGTGCAGAACGTCGCCGTCGTCAAGATGAAAAACGTCAACAACAAACTGCAAAAATGCAGCAAGATAACCAGCAAAACGCTGTTGATAATGCCGCTGTAGAGAAAGATGAAGAAGAACAACGCCCTGTTGCTCCTCGTCGTCAACGCCGTCAATTAACACAAAAAATTCGTGTGACTGACAATGACCAAGCAGCAGAAACTTCACTGGTTGCTGATACCGCCATTGTTGCAGAAAAATCTGCACCGATTGCGGCATTACCAGTAGCAGTGAATGTTGAGAAAAAACAATCTCATGTTTCTCTGGACGAAGGTGACAACTTAGCGACTAACTCAGAACAATTAGATGATGATGAAAAACAAGACACCATCATTCCACGCCGTTCTCGTCGTTCACCTCGTCATCTGCGTGTGAGTGGTCAGCGTCGCCGCCGTTACCGTGATGAGCGTCATCTGAATAAATCACCAATGCCTTTAGCGGCGGCTGTAGCCTCCCCTGAATTGGCCTCTGGTAAAGTGTTTATTCGCTACCCTGTTGTTCAGCCTCAACAAGAAAGCATGGCTATCATGACCAATGAAGAGATGCTGGAACAACAAAATACCGTTCAAGCGCCTGTGGTAGCTGCACCGATTGAACATGTTGAAGTGAAAGCCGAGCTCACTGAAGCCCCAGTTGTTACTGAAACTGTTATCGAAGCACCGAAAGTAGAAACTGAATCCAGCGTTGTTGTTGAAGCCGCTGCAATGGAAAGCGATGTTGTTGAGAATGTTGTTGCTGAAAATATAGCAACAGACGTTATCGAAGAGACAAAATCAGCTGTCGTTGAAACGCTGGTTGAAGTCCCTGTCGCTGAAGAAATCAAAACGGTTGTTGAACCTGTCGTTGCAGATGTGGTAATTGAAACCGCAGTGACTGCAGCAGTCGTTGAAACTGCCGTGATTGAACCCGCTCCAACAACAAATACAGTTAGCTTACATAAGCGCCATGCATACTCACCAATGACGAAAGCCCCAGCGCCTGCTGTAATGGCGTCAGACTTTGAAATTAAAGAGTATCAACGTGAGCCATCAACCTTTGAATCTAAAGGTGCAGGTGGGCATGTAGCAGCCAATATTGCGACATCAGAAATGGCAAAACCTGCTAGCGTCTGATTTTAGCAAGTCACTGACGAAAGCCTTGATGGGAAACTATCAAGGCTTTTTTTTGCCCAAAAAAAATTGGGCCTGTTGTAATTTATTAAATACTAACGAAATTTATCATCTTAAAGCCTTTGACGAAATATCGTAGATAACTGCATTGTACATTTGCATAAAAGACATATGTACCGTGGGAAAGCACACTTAATGAGGATATTTCTATGGATTATGATTATACACAAATAGACCATTGGAAAAATGGCCAGGCCATGCCTATACAAGCGATGGTATATTACTACTCCCAACCCTTCATGTAAGTTACAACAGAATTCTGCCTGACCACATTCTGAATGCGATGGCAAAAGGATTATGCGGAGTTTGTGGGATCGGTAATTGCCGTTTCGAAAAGACATCCCCTTATAAAAAAATGTTAAGCGCCTATCACAGTGGACAACTTGAATTAATGTATACCATTTATTGGCGCTCTTTTGGCGGGTTGTACCCAATGATGAAACCGAAAATAGAGCAGGATTTAAATGAAATAAATAAAATAGAGTCAGAGGAGATTAAGGAGTCAGTTAAATTTACAACTGATTTTTATAAAGACGTTTTTAATACCTATGGAGAAAAAGCAGAAAAACTGGCTAAAACTATAGCGGAGCAATCCAGAGGAAAAAGGATTCGTAATGTTGAAGATGCATTAAGAGCTTATGATAAATATAAAACTAATATTAATAAAAAGATCGATACTAAAAACCGGAAAATTATTGCATCAGCATTAAAATCACTCAACGTTGATGAGATTGCAAAAAACTTGAAAAAATTCAGTAAAGGCATGGGCTTTGTAAGCTATTCAATTGATGCTAACGACCTAAGAATTGAATTGGTTAAAGCCGTAGAAACTGATAATTGGAGACCATTTTTTGTGAAAGTAGAAACTATATTAATAGGAATTAGTGCTACGGGTATTGCTGGTTTAGGTTTTAGTTTTTTATTAGGTGGACCAGTTGGTATATTAGGCTATGGACTCATACTTGTCGGAATAGGGTCTCTAATTGATGATAGCTTGGTAGAAAAAGCAAATAAGCTAGTTGGTCTATAGTAAGCCACAAGAAGGCAGTTCATTTGATTACTGCCATCTTTTTATAAATATAGTTATTATAAATATTAACGTTATTGGAATTGCGAAGGAAAAAACAACACCATGATACAAAGCTAATCCTCCAGCCTTACCTGGAGTGTCCATCAACAAGCCTCTACTCCAAAATTCTTTAGTAGTAAAAATTAAAAAAAAGCTTTCCACAGCCCATTTAGCCAGCGGGAAAATTACAATACCAATAATGCTTATCAGTATAATTAATGGTTTATATTTAAGCTCATTATCTAAACAAGAGTATAAAAATAATGAACCCATAAACCATCCCCAGCACATATTTTTAATATAATATTGTTTATTCATTGCGTGTTTTCTTACCAACTAAAGAGTTAATGATAACAAAACACATATGCGAATGAAAACTCATAATAAAACTAAGTTATTAATATATATGTATTTTAAATCCAATCAACTAATCATTAAGTAAACCATCTCATTTTATTACTAAAAAAAAAGCTGAGACATAGCTCAGCTTCCTTAAAATTAAGTCAGGCGATAATTACTTAGTTTCAGGTCGCGCCAGCTCACCCATCTCTTTAAGCTTTTTAGAGATCTCACGACGCTCTTTAGATAACTCAGCGTTCTTGATGATGTAATCATCGATACGATCATCATAGTCGCTACGCATGTTTGCAATGATGCCATGGATATCATCAATAGACATACCGGGTTTGATATACTCACTCAAGTTATCTAACAGCAGAACACGCTTTTGGTTATCACGAATTTTCTTTTCGTTATCCGTGATTTCGCGACGAATTTTATTTTTACGACGAAACATACGCACAAATTCCAGTACATTCTGGAAAGTTGGTTTGTTGGCGTTGTCCATGTTTAAAATCCCCTATTCAATAATCAAAATGTATTGCCTATTAACACAATACCTTCTTCTAGGGTCACCTTACAAGATACATTCGCTATTTTATTGATTTAATGTTACTCATAACATCTTGGTATTGATTCAATACACGGATCACTGTCTTGGAGTATTTGGAAGGAATAAAAAAGACAGTATGATTCTCAACGGGTAACGAGAATATATTTCGTCCTAACTCTCGTCGTTGTACACCAATATCATGGTGAGCTAACAACTCAAAACTGTTAGTGAGCCGAATGAGATACTCTTCCGCCTTTTTAGTCCCAAAATGCTTCTGGCTATACCACCAAATAGCTTCTAAATCCTCATTCGCTTTTGGGGTCAGATTTATCGTTTTCATTTTTAACCTTATCTTTCATCCGTTGAAGGAATTTGGTTTGATCCCAAGCGATTGGCGTTCCACTACTCAACCCTTCAGCAATAAGATCTTTTAATTCTTGCACATGGGATTGCGCTTGCTTTTCTTTAAGTAAACGCAAGGCATCACGTAAAACTTCACTCTGCGTTCTGTAATCACCTGAATTAACTAATGAATCGATGAAATCACGAAGTTCATCACCGAGATCGACTGTCATTGTTCTTGCCATAAGCTTTCTCGTATAAGATATATTCTTACATCTAGTATAGGTTCATCTATTTTTTTGATCCAGATTATTTTCTATACTCAATTTTTCTAGACTACTTTTGAGGTTAATATGGATAAAACACGCCTTCATAGCGATGCCATCGCTTAGCTTCTACGAAATGAACCCCACCTTATTAAATGTTATTTAGAGCACGCTTTGCTTGAAGCTAATGAAGATGGCGGCCAAGAGGCTCTTATTCAGTGTCTATCCCATATAATGCAATCGCTATCCCCCACATAAGTTTAGATTTTCTGCCAGATGGTTTACCATAGCATCAAACCGTTATGCGTTTGCATTACTCACCTAAATCGACGATGGACCTCATTTTGAAAAATAAGCATAATCAGCCGACCTTCTTTATCCATGACTATGAAACATTTGGTAAGCATCCGGCTCTGGATCGCCCTGCTCAGTTTGCGGGTGTGCGGACAGACTTAGATTTCAACATCATCGATGAACCTGAAGTATTTTACTGCAAACCTACGGATGATTATCTTCCTCAGCCAGAAGCGGTAATGATAACTGGCATTACCCCGCAAATCGCGATGGCGAACGGCGTGAATGAAGCGGAATTTGCGAAGCGCATTCATAACGCATTCAGCGTACCTAATACCTGCATTATGGGTTACAACAATATTCGCTTTGATGACGAAGTGACGCGAAATATTTTCTATCGTAACTTTTATGATCCTTATGCCTATAGCTGGCAACAAGGTAATTCTCGCTGGGATTTGTTGGATGCATTACGCGCGTGTTTTGCATTACGCCCTGAAGGGATCAACTGGCCAGAAAATGATGACGGGCTACCTAGCTTGCGCCTTGAACATTTAACCAAAGCTAACGGCGTAACCCATGAAAATGCCCATGATGCGATGTCTGACGTTTTAGCGACCATCAATATGGCTAAATTGCTAAAACAAGCTCAACCCCGCATGTTTGATTATTTCTATCAACTGCGAAATAAAAACAAAGTTAACCAGCTGATCGATATCGTGGATATGACCCCGTTAGTTCATGTATCAGGGATGTTTGGCGCGGTACGCTCTTATATTAGCTTAGTTGCTCCTCTCGCGTGGCACCCTGAGAATAAAAATGCGGTGATTATGTGTGACCTGTCTGCCGATATGTCGCCGCTTCTCACGTTAAATGCAGATGAACTTCGTGAGCGCTTATACACACCGAAAGCCGAATTAGGTGACGAGCTCCCCGTCCCAGTTAAACTTGTGCATATCAATAAATGCCCAATCCTTGCCCCTGAAAAGACCTTGAGAACGGTGGATGCTGAGCGTACAGGTATTGACCGTGACCTGTGTATGCGTAATTTAGAATTGTTGCGTAAGAACCCTGATGTGCGTAATAAACTGATTGAGTTGTTTAGCGTCGCCCAACAATTTGAAGAATCGAATGACGTGGATAGCCAAATCTATAATGGTTTTTTCAGCCCATCCGACCGCTCTACGATGGACATTATTCGCGAAACGCCACCCCAAAATTTACCCGCATTAGATCTTAGCTTTGAAGATAAGCGTATGAAGGAGCTATTTTTCCGTTATAAGGCACGCAATTTCCCTGCAACACTCTCTTATGAAGAGCAACAGCGTTGGTTACAGCATCGCCGCGATTATTTTACTGAAAGTCGTTTAACGGATTATCTACAGCAAATTCAATTGCTCATGGAAGTTCATCATGAAGATGAAAAACGCTGCCAACAATTAAAAGCCTTAGTGAACTATGCCGCCGAATTAGCAAGCTGATAGTTAGCGAACTAATAGTCAGAGATAGAGATGAATATGGCTCTTTTGAGTTGTAACATTAACGAGGAAAATCAATTTATTGATTTTCGCCGGATAACACAAAGAGGGAAAAACCACGCTTTTATCCCTCTTTGTTATCAACCTCATGGGCAGAAAATCTGCCCATTTTTATTATCTTTCATTGATCTAGCGATCTAGTGATCACAGCCGCAGTCCCCTTCCCAATGTTTCCGTTTGGTGGTTTTTCCGAGTCCTGGGTTCATCGTGTTTGTTGGGTCGGACTCTTTATAGAACGATTTCAATTGTTCCGGTGCTTTATATAAATGCCCAACATTGTGCTCTGCTGGGTACTGAGCGCCCCGCGCATCTAGCAACTCCAACATTTTCTGTTTTAACTCTTTCGGATCCACGCCTTTTTTCAGGACATAATCTTGATGCATAACGTGGCACATAAAATGTCCGCAATATAATTTATGCACAATCAGATTTTCAATTTCTGGTGGCAGTTTTTCAAACCAATCACGGTCATTGCGTCTTAATGCTATGTCTAGCGGCAGGACATCTTCTACATCATTATTATGGACGGCATGATAGCGAACGGCAGATCCCGCAGCGGCAAAACGATGCAAGAATGCTTTTGCGCCTTCCTCTGGTGTACATTCAAAATAGCCACCATCCGCTGTGGCGAAGAAGGACTTCAACCAGACTTTTGCTTCATCAATACCGTCTCCCGCCATTTTGAGCATTAAATGATGCTCGTACTGGTCACGGAACTGTTTCATGCGCGGTGGTAAATGAGAAGGCCACAGCTTGCTTAGCAGCTGCATGGTACGGTCAATTAAGTTTGATGGCAGCAGTGGTACTTTATTCAATACCGCATCCATACGCCCTTTAATGGTAAAGAATGTTGGCATTTTGTCGGTACCAAATTTATCGATCATTAAGAACGTATCTTTGCCATAAATTTCTGCAATATCAAAGCAGCCACGGTGCATATACTCACCCGCGACAGGTAAGTTTTCAAACTTACTCAAGATATGGCGACGAATGTCTTCAAGGACATCTGGATTGTTCGAACCAATATAGAAAACTTGGGTGGCTTTGTCCGCAGGGAAAGTGTCTAAGCGAACAGCGAAAACAGCTAATTTACCCGCACAGCCAGAGGCCTCAAACAAACGACGCTCATCCGCATTAAAGCGCGAGGGTGTGTCTGCGTCGACATCACGCACACGTTCTGCATAATCATGGTCGGATGCCAACTTTTCGCTATTTACAATATCTTCGCTACTATAACGGCGGTTTTGTAGGTTGGTTAAGATATCTTCTGGGGTTTTCCCCAATTCGATACCTAAATGGTTTACCAGTTCAACTTTGCCATCTTCATTGACGCGTCCATATAAAGCCAACTCAGTATAGGCAGGGCCACGACGGACAAGGGAGCCACCAGAACTATTACAGATTCCTCCCACAACGGATGCACCAATACATGAAGAGCCAATTAAAGAGTGAGGTTCACGCCCCAGTGGTTTGAGGATTTTCTCGAGGTCATAGAGCGTACTACCAGGCATCGCGACCACTTGGTTAAATTCGGGTAGCACTTGAATTTGGTTTAGGCGTAACGTGCTGATAATGACGATATCGCGATCATAATCATACCCGCTTGGAGTTGAGCCTTCGGTGAGCCCCGTGTTTGCCGCTTGCATGATCACGATTTTGTCAGATTCAACACAGGCTTTAAATACATACCACTGTTCGAGTAACGTGGTTGGGAATACAACGGCAATAGCATCACCCACTCCTGAGCGGAAGCCTTTGCGATAACGTTCTGTTTTATGGGGTTCGGTAAGGATATTTTTCTTGCCAACAATGTTCCTGAGTGTGAGTAATAATCGTTGGTTCTCAGGATTTTTTACATCATTCATCTCATGCCTTCCTGTCAGGGTCTTGTCATTAAACCCATCCACAATATCACATAAGATTAATATGTTAAGAAATTATTAATACCCTTTAAAAACAAAAACAGCCCCCAAAGGCGCTGTTTTTATTAGTCTTCAATTACCGTTTGCCGTTAAATTATTTCGATGCTTGCATACATTCAAAATAATTCGTGTTGTAGCTAGGCGGCAAATAAAGTCATCCCGATGAGCATACATGAGTATGTGATTCGGGTGACTTTATGATGCCAACAACGCTACAGCGCGAAGAATGAAGAATTGCTTTCTCTAACTATTTCATTGTGGTAGCTAACAACGCTACAGCACGAAGAATGAAGAATATATCTAAACGTCGCTCATCTGCGGCATAGGTCTACGAAACATACGAGTAAGCACTGCCATATACACCAGACCAACCGCCGTCCAAATCAAACCATAAACCATTGAATCTTCTTCGATATTCAGCCACAGCACACAGACTGTTAGCGTACCGATGATCGGTAATATCAAATAGTTCATGATGTTCTTGAAGCCTTTAATACGGCGTTCACGGATAAAGAACTGGCTGATGACTGAAATATTGACGAATGTAAATGCAATCAGCGCACCGAAGTTAATTAATGCGGTTGCAAAGTCCATCTCAAACCAAATAGCGCCGAGGGCTAAGAAGCCTACTAATAAAACGTTATACGCTGGAGTACGCCATGTTGGACTAACGTAGCCGAACACTTTTTCTGGGAATACGCCATCACGACCCATTACATACATTAAACGCGCACTACCCGCATGAGCCGCCATACCAGATGCTAATACCGTGACACAGGAGAACACAAGGATAATGGCTTGGAAGAATGACCCGGCCACAAATCGCATAATGTCAGGCTGTGTTTCGTTAATATTCGCAAAGCGTGAAACGTCTGGGAAAAATTGCTGTAAGAAGAACGAAACGGTAATAAAGATCACGCCACCAATCAGTGCAGTTAAGAAAATTGCACGAGGAATGACTTTACCTGCGTTTGGAGTCTCTTCTGACAGTGAACTTAACCCATCAAAACCTAAGAATGAGAAACAGAGTATGGTTGCCCCAGCAATCAGCGGGATCATCTCAGTTTTTTCATTCGCAAATGGATTGAATGTCCAGATCTCCCCTGTCCCTTCACCATTTGAAACCCCGTGGATCACTAAACCTGTAAATACCGCCATTACCCCCATTTGGATAATCGCAATTACGGTACTTAAGTTTGCAATCACGTTGATGCCTCGTAAGTTGGCAGCCGTCATTAAAATGACCAAGCCAATAACAAAATACGCAGGTTCAACGTTCGGGAAAATATCTTGCAAATAAATCTTTGCCAATAAGATATTGATCATTGGCATGAAAATGTAGGACAGCAAAGATGTCCAACCCACAAGGAAACCAATATGTGGACTCATTGATTTCTGGGCATAAGTATAGGCTGAACCAGCAGATGGGAAGCGTTTAACCAGCTTACCGTAGCTCAGTGCAGTAAACAGTATCGCAGCAAGTGCAATAATGTATGAAGTCGGGACGTGACCACCCGTCTTATCTGATACCATTCCGAAAGTATCAAAGATAGTCATTGGCTGGATATACGCAATACCAATCATAACAACTTGTACAAGCGTTAATGTCTTCGCAAGTTGAACACGGTTATTGGCGCCAGTTTGGTTGTGGCCGATATCTAAAGGTACGGAATTATTTTGCATGATAAAGCCCTCCCATAACTTTCGATTGCGTACTTCGACTCAATCGAGAGTTACTGGGAAGACTTTGCATCTGCCTATAAGCAGAGAAGAAAGAAGAGAAGTGGAAAAGCGTCTGTGCGAAGCCGGTGTTTGCTCCGTAGTCATCAATGCGGCAACGACGACCGCTTGGCCCTGCTGCCAGTGCGAAAAAGTAAGCCATAAAAGCATTCCTCAAAGCTGTAGCATGAAATATTAGCTACACGTAAATATTTATTTATCTATCCGGCCTGATATCCGGCCCCGTTAAAATGAAAGAACCCTAAAAAGCAAAAAAACCGATGCCGGTTTTTATCAGGCATCAGTCATTTTTTAGTCCGCGCATTTTGCACGTCATACCTGTAAATAGCAAGCCAATTTGTTAACAAAACGCCCCCTTTTCGATGAGAAATTCTGATAATTTTGGACTTTCCGTTCTGATAGCTAATATGGCATGCTTTTAAGACGATAAATGGCACTAAAGCCGATTGATTATCCTTAATAAAATGCTAAACCGGTCGGTCTAATTTCGCGGCACTTTTTTCCAATAACATATCTAAACTTGAGTGCAGTAATTTACTTTTTACGGCTTTGGTTTCTGACTGCAATGGACTACCGACTTTGTTATCCATCGTATAGACCGTTACTTTTCCCTCTTGATGGTTGTAAATCAATAAACCATCCACGCCATAATCATATTGGTCTTTAAAATTACCCAGTACCGATTGCATACTGTTTCTCGCCTCAACATCACCATTGACAGCTTTGCGAAGTGCTTCGATGGATAATCCCACCGGAACTGAGTAGACATATAAGACTTCTACCTCAGAATCACCTTCATCATTTCCATTACACATAAAGCAGGCATCCCTTTGAACTGAAGAAAGCCGCTCCATTTTGCGTAATTCGATTAATAATTTTTGACCATCTTGATACGGTGATTGCGAGATATCGAGAAAAACTAATCGGTAAGGTCCAGGGTCACCTGCAAGGGCATGGGAAATACCGCCGATAAATAGTAAAAAACTCAGACAACTAGCTCTAAAATAACGGTTAAATTTGGGCATAGTCTATTCCTGCTCGGCTCCATATCGCGGTGAGGAAGATTGACGCAGTTAGAGGTAAATAACTATATCTTTATTTCCGAATTACTGATTTTCTTTTTGAATACCTATTTTCTTTTAAATAATAGTACAAAAAAAAGCCCTTTGGCGATTAACCAAAGGGCTTAGATAAACAAAAACTAATGGTTTAATTAGAAGTTATAGTTGATGCCGATATTATAACGACGGCCTTCTAACTCGGCACCATAAGTTCCTTTATCGACACGGCGGTCTAGCACGTTATAAACACCACCAACAATATTGGCATTTTTACTGAGTTTATAACTCGTACCAAGGTCAAACAGTGCGTAGGATGGTGTCCCTTTACTCATTTGCTGACCACGACCTTGATAATCTGAAGTTTCACTACGGAAATTCATACGACCCCAAGTTTGTAAATCTTCCGTTGTATCCCAAGTCAAGGTGGTATTTACCATGTGCTTAGGCTGTTTACTCAACGGTTTACCTTTATTTACGCCACTTTTTTGTTCTGTGTGCGTATAGGTATAGTTCGCTGCAAATTCGAGGTTATCAAGAATTCCCCAGTTGAAAGTCACTTCAACACCTTGCATTCTTGCTTTGTCAACGTTGGCTTTATCGCTAACAAAACGGTACGGTTTACCTGGGGTATCACCTTCACCATCCGCTAATGTACAGTCTCTGATTGTGTCAATGCTATTGTCACAACGTCTGATTTCCGTAATTTTGTCTTTGAAATCAGTATTATAAATAGTAACCCCTGCAGTTATGTTATCTTGATTATTCCAAATAACACCAATCTCTTCAGTGATACTTTTCTCTGGTTTCAGATCCGGGTTACCGTAAATAACGGCATTTCCTTTACCACCACCCGTTGCTTGTCCCCAATTTGCCGACGATTCACGTAAACTTGGTGCTTTATAACCTGTAGATACACCACCTTTAATCGTCCATTGCTCATCTGCATGCCAAACACCATATAAACGAGGAGTCCAATGAGCACCATAGTTTTCATCATTATCCATTCGCAGACCACCCGTTAATGCAAAGTCATTTGTCATTAACCATTCATCTTCTGCAAATAATGCCCAGCTGTATCTGTCTAACTCGCTATTTCCCGGCAGCTTATTACTTTGATCTTTTAGCTTTTCCTTACGGTACTGACCACCAATACTGACACTATGATCACCCAGTAAGAAAACACTTTGGTTACGGAAGACTAAATCTTCCGCCGTCATTTTACGACCTGGATTTTTCGCTTCATCGTACTGAACATAAGTGTCTGTCGATGCAATATCATAAGTACCCGTGTGGGTTAAAGCCATATGAGTCATATCGTACTTACTAAATCCGCTACCATCACCATAAGCAGCGGTATAACCCTCACGATAGTCACGATGCTGGTTATCTTTTTTAAAGTCTAAATCAAAGGCATTTTGCTCATTGGGTGTCAGTGATAATGTACCGCCACCACTGGTCATAATTTGGCGACCAAATCCATCGATAATTTTATCTTCACTTCGGTGTGAATATTGACCCTGTAACTTTATTCCCAATAAACCATCAACTAATGGTCCCGATGTATAGAAGCTACCTTGCCCTGTATTACCTGAATTTTTGCGTTCTGTAATGGTAGTATCTGCGCGTAAACTCGTTGTCCACTCTTGCTGAACACGACGAGTAATAATATTGATAACCCCGCCCATAGCATCAGAGCCGTAAAGAGAGGACATTGGACCGCGAACCACTTCGATGCGTTCGATGGCAGGTAGTGGTGGCAACCAGCCTTGTTCGATACCTGCTCCATCACTATTTGGTCGGATGCTACGTGTATCAACACGTTTCCCATCGATAAGGATCATGGTGTATTTTGCATCCATCCCTCGGATACTAATATCGGAGCTGCTACCACCACCAGTAACAAGAACACCTGGAACATCCTTCAGGGCATCCGTCACATCGCGATAAGCTTTCGTTTCTAGCTGTTCACGTGTCACTACGGAAATTGATGCTGGCGCATCTTCAATCTTTTGCTGATAACCTGATGCAGTTGTTACAAAAATTTTATCGCTGCTGTCATCCGCAAAAGCAGGTACCGCAGTGATAGCCGCAATAATGCTAACTGCTATTTTTCTTTTAGTAAAAACAACCATTCCCAATTCTCCAAGAGATTTCTTTATCTTAACAATGAATTTTCTATGCTCAGCATGGGTCGTCTAACGCCCCAAAGGTTTATTATTTTTTTGACATGATACTTTCTGAGGTTTACCACTTTTGAAGTTAAATCAATTAAGTAATTAACTCTCATTCGCAGTCGGTAACAATAATGTAAATGGTAATACTTATCAATACCATTATTAGATGTTTCATGACTTTCCGTGATGAATTGTGTGACTTAAGTCAAAGGTTAAATCTTTTGAATCAAGATCTGCGGCTGATTATTCATCAGTCGTAGATCCTATTAAAAACGAAAAAAGGTGAGCGCTTGCCAAAAGAAGACTAAATACAAGCGCGAAAAGACAGTAGATACGGAAGGTTATTGATTAATATTCTGGCTAAACTGTGCGTAACCGCGTTTTGCCGCAGCGTAATACTGTTGGTTTAGTGGTGCAGTCATCTGCTGTGCTATTGCTGTCATTTCAGGGCCTGCGAGTTCAGGTGAACCGGTACGAAACGGTGGGCGAGGATCATACTCAATTGCCAATTCGACAAGGGAGGCAACTTCTTCCCCCCGCAAGGCTTTGAGCACCAACAGTGAGGCGTCAAATGAACCGGTTGCGGGTCCAGAGGTATAAATCGAACCATCGATGACGACATCACTGCCCCCTACGGCGATTGCCCCTACGTCTGGTAGCATCGGGACAACATTACTATTACTGGTTGCCCGCTTACCCCGCAATAACCCTGCCGTTCCTAGCATTAACGAGCCATAGCAAGTACCAATCACCGTTTTTGCGGTATGCCCAACCCGAGCAAAAAACTGAATCACTTCAGGATCTTCAATAATCTCTGGAGGCACCATACCCGTGACTAAAACATCTAAATCATCAGGGCACTCATCGAATGTCATTGTTGGCATAGTTGGCCACCCTATGTAGCCCTCAAGCAACTCTTTACGCTTCCAGATAAAATAAATTTCAGCGCCCACAATAGTAAAAACGGATTGTGCCCCATTAATGTCCATTGGCATAAATCCTGGGCAAACAAAAATACCCACTTTAAGTAAAGAAGATTGTTGCGCCCTTCCCCCTGCAATCAGCGCCTGAATTGACGGTGTTGTCAACCCTGCGTCCGTGCTAATGGCATAATCATATTTATTCATTCTATTACCCTTGGTTATTTAATCATCATTATTATACTGATCGGTAAGATAATATATGATATACAATGAAGTAAACTATTTTTGTACTGAATGGTAATAAAATGGCACAAAAAGGTAGACCACGAAATTATGATAGCCATGAAGCGCTAAACAACATCATGGCGTTATTCTGGCGCAAGGGGTATTCCGCGACTTCACTTGAAGATTTGGTTGACGTCACTGCGATGAAAAAGCCCAGTCTCTACGCCGCTTTTGGAAACAAAGCGCGACTGTATGAATTAGCAATGGCACGGTTTGGTGAAATCGCGCAGGCACATTACACAGCAGCGCTGGCTGAGCAATCGCCCAATGAGCCGTTGTTCGTACGACTTAGCCGTTGGCTTCGTGCCACCGTCTCCTTGTATAACGGCGTAGACGGTAAAACGGGCTGTATGGTGCTCTCCACTGCCGTAGCAGAAACCGATGACCCACAGGTACAAGCCTTCCTAAAAGACGTTATCCTTGCACAGGAGACGATGCTTACCGCTTGTATCGAAAAAGAAAAATCGGCCTTACGTGAACCTGAAAATGCGCGATTACTGGTAAAAACGCTTATCGCACTACTGCATTCAGTATCGCTACGAGCGAGAGCGGGCGAAACAGAAGAGGAATTGTCCGCGCTAATTGATGCGGGAGAGATGGTGCTGCGTGCAACGCTAGTTACACCGGAAAACATCCAATCAACGTCATCCCCTTAGAAAACAAAAATGGGTAATGTCGTCAGCAAACTAACTGACTCACATTACCCATTAACATCTTAATTTTAAGAGAAAATTACTTCTCTAAATTCTCTTTATATGACGGGAAGCTCATCTCTTTATAACGGATAATCGAGGTTTTCTTCACGATTTTATATCCGAACCAGATAGCTAAGAATAAAGGAATACCGATATAGGTTGCGGTGACACCTACCCAGTCAATTTTATCTTCTAAGAAAGCTTGATAGTTTTGACCCAGTGTAATCACTAAGCACAGGATAAAGGCGAAAATTGGCCCAATTGGGAAGAAACCTGAGCGATATGGCAAGTCATTAAGGTCTCTACCTTGTGCAATATAGCCTCTTCTGAAGCGATAATGGCTGATAGCAATCCCTAACCATGCGATAAATCCAGTCATACCTGATGTATTTAATAACCACAAATACACGGTTTGATTACCAAACATTGAGCTTAAAAAGCATAGACCCGCCACAACCGTGGTTGCCAGCAATGCATAACGAGGTACGCCACCTTTTGACAGGCGAGCAAAAATTTTCGGTGCTTTACCTTCACGAGCCAAGGTGTACAGCATACGCGTTGAGGCATACATTCCTGAGTTACCCGCAGAGAGAACTGCGGTTAAAATAACGGCGTTCATCACCGCTGCCGCTGATAGTAAGCCTGCATTTTCAAATACTAGCGTAAATGGACTCACGCTAATGTCTTTTACGTCATTACGCAGTAAGCTTGGATCAGTGTAAGGAATAATTAAGCTGATAATTAAAATCGCGAAGATATAGAACAGCAAAATACGCCAGAAAACTTTACGTACTGCACGTGGGATATTTTTTGCTGGATCTTTTGACTCACCCGCCGCAATACCGATTAATTCAGTACCTTGGAATGAGAACCCTACGATCATCGCCACGCCAATCATTGCAGAGAAACCACCTGCAAATGGTGCATCACCAATTTCCCAGTTATGCCAACCTGCGTTTTCTGCACCGTTCATAATGCCGAAAATCATCAGCACGCCGACGACGATAAAAATAATCACCGTGGTCACTTTGATTAGCGAGAACCAATATTCGGCTTCACCGAAGCCTTTAACGGAAATGTAGTTCAGTAAGAAAATGATTGCTAAGAAGATAGCACTCCAGATCCAACCTGGGGTATCAGGGAACCAGTAGGTCATCACTAATTGCGCCGCCACAAGGTCAACCGCGATAGTCACCGCCCAGTTGTACCAGTAGTTCCAACCTAATGCGAAGCCAAAGCCTTCATCGACATATTTTGCGCCATAAGTCGCAAAGGAACCAGAGACTGGCATGTATGCCGCTAATTCACCTAAGCTGGTCATTAAGAAATACACCATTAAACCAATAATGGCGTATGAGAGGAGCGCTCCACCCGGCCCAGCTTGCGCTACCGTGGCACCAGATGCCACAAATAAACCGGTTCCGATGGAGCCGCCAATTGCGATCATTGCGAGGTGGCGAGCTTTTAGTTCTCGACGTAATCTTGGTCCGCCGCTCATCGATGTCGTTGTATGTTGTTCTGCCATCTGTTCCCTGTATTTTATTTTCAGTCAATAACGCGGGGGATTCTAACAAACTCAAACGGCAGAACTAAGCAACTCTTTGCTGTTATAAGATACCTTCATAATCCAGCGATAATTATTAGCAAAACACGTTATGGTGAACAAAACGTCAATGACAATAATCCAGCAGATTGGTTATCGCGTTAGAAAGATGCTTCTGACGGTGATAAATCAGGTATAACGTACGCTCAAGTTGTAACTCTTCCACTTCAAGCTCCACCAGCGTGCCATTCTCTAACTGCTCCGCAATCACGCGTCGAGATAAACAGCTGATACCCATCCCAAAACGTACCGCATGTTTAATCGCTTCGGAATTACCTAATTCCATCAAAATATGGAAGCCTGGAAGGTGTGCGAATAGTAGTTGGTCTAGTACATCGCGCGTACCAGAACCCCTTTCACGCAAGATCCATGGCGCATCTTTTAACTCTTTTAAAGTCACTTTTTTCTGCGCTAATGGGTTACTTGGTGCAGAAAACACCACTAACTCATCTTTTAACCATGGTTTTGAAATGAGTTCTGGACTATGACAGACCCCTTCAATCAGCCCCACATCCGCCCGAAACTCCATCACACCTTTAATGACTTCCTCAGTATTCCCAATGAATAACTCCAGTGGAATTTCAGGATTATCATGACGGTACCCAGCTAAAATTTCAGGCAACATATAGTTACCGATTGTGGTACTAGCCGCCAAACGAACTGCGCCCATCTCTTTTTTGAACAGTTGCTCGACTTCAAATGCTTGTTCTAATAACGCTAATGCCTTTGGGTAAAGTAGGCGCCCATGTTCGTTAGTAACAAGTCGTTTACCTACACGGTCAAAAAGTTGCACGCCTAGCTGCCCTTCCAAGTCAGTCAGTGAAGCGCTCACTGCGGACTGCGATAACGCTAATAATTGCGATGCCTGCGTCGTGGAGCCACTTTTCAATACTTCCGTGAAAACTTCAAGCTGCCTCAGTGTAATACGCATACAGAAAGCTCCAAGATGATTATGTAGTTGTAATAATATTGTTAATATTAATCATTTATTAGCAATATACCAGAAGAAACTCTTAATCTATTTTTTAGATAAATAATACAAAAACAATCAATTTAGATTATTGAATTTTTTGTTATATGCTTATTCCAACTTAATCTAAGTCGTCATAAAGAGTGTAGTCATGGATAAAACTGGAACCAAAGCAATCACACAAAATAATTCATTCCCTATTCTAAAACTTGTTCCGGGGATTATTTTAGCGGGAATTTTAACAGCCATTGCCATATACCTTGGGGAACAGTCATGGTTTATGGATATTGGGCTGGGTGCGCTCACTTTGGCTATTCTTCTTGGTATTTGTGTGGGAAATACCGTTTACCCTGCTATTAGTACAAGTAGCGATGCAGGGATCAAATTTGCTAAGCACTATTTTTTACGTGCCGGTATTATTCTGTATGGCTTTCGCCTTACTTTTCAGCAAATTACCGACGTGGGAGCCACAGGATTAATTATTGATGCCCTGACATTAGCCTCCACTTTTTTCTTAGCTTACTGGCTTGGTAAAAAAGTATTCAAACTTGATGATGAAACCACCATGTTAATCGGTGCAGGTAGCAGTATTTGTGGTGCCGCCGCTGTAATGGCAACCGAGCCCGTGGTTAAAGCGTCTGCAAGTAAAGTCGCTGTTGCCGTTTCAACCGTGGTGATCTTCGGGACCATCGGTATTTTTGTCTACCCATGGTTATATCAGTTAAATGCACATTTCGGCTGGATCCCTGCAACTCAAGAAACGTTCGGGGTTTATATCGGCTCAACCGTTCATGAAGTCGCCCAAGTGGTTGCCGCAGGTCATACTATTGGTCCAGATGCAGAAAATGCTTCTGTGATAGCGAAAATGTTGCGTGTCATGATGCTGGCGCCGTTTTTAATTATCTTGTCTGCATTTATTAGTCGTAAAAATGCGGCCAGCACACAAGAAGGCGCTCAGAAAAGTAAAATTACGATCCCTTGGTTTGCCGTGATTTTTATTTTGGTCGCCGCGTTTAACTCATTCAACTTATTACCTGAACAACTGGTTAAACAAATTATTACGTTAGATACCATCTTATTAGCGATGGCGATGGTGGCATTAGGGTTAACCACCCATGTCAGTGCGATTCGACAAGCAGGGATCAAACCTTTACTGATGGCTGCTATCTTGTTCGCTTGGTTAATTTTTGGCGGTATTGTAATTAACGTTGTTATCCAGTCAGTGTTTTAACCCTCATTTTCTACTTGCTAAGTTTGTCTCCTTTTTTGAGCACCTCCGATTGCCGCTTTTCATAAGCGGCATTTTTTTATTGGTTTCATTTCTTTAATTATTAATGGCATACTCCTGAAAAAAGGAGTCAATCATGAAATATGTTGGAGCACATGTCAGCGCCTCTGGCGGCGTTGACCAAGCAGTGATTCGCGCCCATGAAATTGGAGCCACCGCATTCGCCTTATTTACCAAAAATCAGCGTCAATGGAAAGCAGCCCCCCTTAGCGACGAAGTAATTAAAAGCTTCAAACAAAACTGCGCTAAATACGGTTATGGGAAACACCAAATTTTACCTCATGACAGTTATCTCATTAATTTGGGACACCCTGAATTTGAAGCATTAGAGAAATCTCGCGTCGCTTTTATTGATGAAATGCAGCGTTGCATGCAATTGGGGATTGACCTGCTGAACTTCCATCCCGGCAGCCACCTTAAGCAAATTGACGTTGATGATTGCCTAGCCCGCATTGCAGAATCGATCAATATCGCCTTAGAAGAAACTGAAGGCGTTATCGCCGTCATTGAAAATACCGCAGGACAAGGGACAAATCTTGGTTTTGATTTTACGCATCTAGCTAAAATCATCGAGCGCGTGAAAGATCAAAGCCGTGTCGGTGTTTGTATTGATACTTGCCATGCCTTCGCCGCAGGTTACGACTTGCGCACAGCGGAAGATTGCGAGAAAACATTCCAGCAATTTTCTGATATTGTGGGCTTTGAATTCTTAAAAGGTATGCATCTTAATGATGCGAAAAGTGAATTTGCCAGTCGTGTTGACCGCCATCATAGCTTAGGTGAAGGCAATATTGGCTATGCGCCATTTAGCTATATTATGAAAGACCCGCGCTTTGATGGTATTCCGCTGATTTTAGAAACCATCAATCCCGATATTTGGCCACAAGAAATTGCATGGTTAAAATCGCAACAAAATAGCTAACGCTTTCAATAAATAAGACTGCCAATAAACTAGAACCATCGCAAATAAAAAGGCGGCCGTCTATAAGCCGCCTTCTCAATGAAATAATCGTAAAATAGTTACAGCGATTTCATCTCAATTTTTGCCATCATATCGGCCAGTTTATTACGGTTTTTCAAACCAACATCAGGCTGAGAAACTGATAACGCAGAAATTGCAGTTGCCATACGGAGTGTATGTTCGCTAGTCTCACCATTTAATAAACCGTAAGCTAACCCTGCAACCATTGAATCACCAGCACCTACCGTACTGACAACTTCACATTGAGGCGGTTTAGCAAGCCAAGACCCCGAAGCATTTACCCAAAGAGCGCCTTCTTCACCGAGGGAAATAACCACGTGAGAAATGCCTTTATCGCGCAGCTCATGTGCCGCCGCAATAACATCTTTTAAATCCGGTAATTTGCGCCCTACCCATGTTTCTAGCTCTTGACGATTAGGTTTAACTAACCATGGTGATGCTTTCAGACCCGCCTTTAATGCTTCGCGGCTGCTATCAAAGATAATACAAGGGCATAACTGACGTAGACGAGTCATCCAACGTGTGAACTCTTCAGGTTCAATCCCGTTAGGTAAACTTCCGCTGACCACCACCATATCAAAATGACCAAGCCAATTAAGGGATTCCGTGGAAAAACGGTTCCAATCTTCTTTACTGACATCAAAACCAGAGAAATTAAAGTCTGTCGACTCACCGTTATTTTCTGTGAGCTTAACATTAATGCGTGTACGACCTGGCACCATGCTAAAACGGTTTGCCATGCCATTTTCACTAAAGAAATGTTGGAATTCTTCTTGGTTGTCCTTACCCATAAAGCCGCTAACAGTGATATCAATACCAAGGTCTCGCAGGACTTTCCCCACATTGACCCCTTTACCTCCAGCATTGAGACTAGCGGTCTTAACTAAATTGACTTCACCGACTTCGATGGAAGGGCATAGCCCCACAAGGTCATAAGCAGGATTTAATGTAATTGTAGCAACCCGGCGAGTCATAACCACTTATCTCCCTTATCATTATTGTCTTCGTGCAGACAGTCTTATCACAAGATTTTAAGGGCATAGTTATAACATTAATAACTGTTGGTTTCAGTGATATTTGTATTTTTTCCTGATTGTAATTTGAAAGTAACGTGGCAAAATTCCTTTCTTTATAAAAATAAGAAGAAGGAAAAATAATGTCGGATCCTCAATATGTTGTTGTTGGTGTCGGTGTACTGATTACGAACGGCCAAGGGCAAATTCTACTGGGTAAACGTAGCAGCCAACATGCGCCTTACTGGTCTATTTTCGGAGGCCACGTTGACCCTGGAGAATCTTTTGAAGCCTGCGCAATCCGTGAAATAAAAGAAGAGATTGGTATTGATATCGATGCCCCAACTGTATTTGGTCTCAGCAATAATATCGAAACGTTCCGACAAGAAGGTAAACATACGGTTTCTATCTGTATGCATGTGGAATATAACGGGAAAGTTGCCCCGCAGATCATGGAAGCGGATAAATGCGAAAGTCTGTTGTGGATCTCCCCAACTGACCCATTACCAGAACCTCATTTTGAAGCTAGCCGTAATGCTGTCGAATTATGGCTCAGTAAACGTTTCTATCAGCCGCATATCTAAACCCAATATGCACAAGCATCACACTGCTTGCGCATATAATAACCACTCTTAACTATTTTTTATTTTATTATCTTTTAGATGTTTACATTATTTCCGACCTAATGTATCGTTCAGCTAGTACAGTGAAACAATCATTCAGGAGTCATCATGGAAGCCGATGTAACAAAACCACCAAAGCGCCCCTCTATTTTAGGCGGCTCAATGATCATAGCCGGTACCGCAGTCGGTGCAGGTATGTTTTCTATTCCGATGGTGACTTCAGGTGTTTGGTTTTCCGGTTCAGTTGTCTTACTGATCTACACATTTATCTGTATGTTGTTATCAGGATTAATGATTTTAGAAGCCAATATGAATTACCCAGCAGGTGCTAGTTTTCATACCATGGTGAAGGATTTATTAGGTTCTGGCTGGAATACCATTAACACTCTCTCCATCACGTTTGTGTTGTATATTTTAACCTATGCCTATATTTCGGCGGGTAGCTCGATCATTACTGAGAACATTTCAAAATATGTTCAAGTTCCACAAGCGCTTTCTGGCTTTGTTTTTGCAGTCGTTATCGCGTTTTTTGTTTGGTTATCTACCCGTGCAGTTGATAGGTTAAGTACGATTTTAATTGGCGGGATGGTGATCACATTTGTGATGTCCATCGGCGGCATGGTCACTACCGCCTCACCGTTGATTCTTTTCGACCAATATGAAAATAGTCAAAGTGAATATTTACCTTATGCATTAGCTGCGTTGCCTTATTTACTAACCTCTTTTGGTTATCACGGTAACGTGCCGGGATTAGTGAAGTACTACAATAAAGACAGCCGTAGTGTCATGTTGAGCTTAGTGTACGGCGCAGGAATTACTGTCACTATCTACATCTTATGGCAGTATGCTATCCAAGGTAATATTCCACGTTCGTCCTTTATTGCGATCAGAGAAAATGGTAACAATATTGGCGCGTTGCTGAATCAAATGAATATTTCCGCACAGAGTAGCTTTATTTCGCAATTTTTAACGCTGTTCTCTTACATGGCATTAGCAAGTTCGTTTTTAGGCGTTTCCCTTGGCTTATTTGATTTTATCGCTGACTTCTTTAAATTTAACGATAGCCATCAAGGGCGTTTTAAATCGGTTATTATTACCTTCTTACCACCAACAATTTTAGGTTTAGCGTTCCCTAACGGCTTTATTTATGCCATTGGTTTTGCAGGACTCGCAGCCACTATTTGGGCGGTCATTGTCCCTGCCATGATGGCAAGAGCAAGCCGTAAGCGTTTTCCCAATAATAGCTATCGAACACCTGGCGGAAGCTTTGTGATTGGGTTCGTCATCTTATTTGGTTTGATTAACGCAGCAGCACATATTTTGTCTCTGTTAGGTTTATTACCTGTCTATTAAGTTATTCAAAGACAATCATTGGTTAAAAAGAGATCCCTAGCGTGAAAACTAGGGATTTTTTTGATGTTAACATCTTGCCTAATCCCTTATCTGCGAGTAATTTTGTCGAACTCTTTTTGACAATAACAAAGAAGGTTATTTATGGCCAAGGCCAACGAAATCAAACGTGGTTTTGCAATAAACTACAACGGGAAATTACTGCTGGTTAAAGACATTGATATCCAATCCCCAAGCGCTCGTGGCGCAAGTACACTGTATAAAATGCGCTTTACCGATATCAAAACTGGCCAAAAAGTTGAAGAGCGCTTCAAAGGTGATGATATTTTAGACACAATTTCACTCACTCGCCGTGCGGTAAGCTTCTCTTATATTGATGGTGATGAGTATGTGTTCATGGACAATGAAGACTATACCCCATATATCTTTAAAAAATCTGATATTGAAGAAGAGCTGTTATTTATTCCTGAAGAAGGTTTACCAGGAATGCAGGTTTTAACAATGGATGGGCAAGTTCTAGCACTTGAATTACCACAAACTGTCGATATGGTGATTGCTGAAACAACACCAGGAATTAAAGGCGCTTCTGCGAGTGCTCGTACTAAACCTGCAACAATGCCGACAGGCTTAACCGTTCAAGTTCCTGAATATATAACGACCGGTGAAAAAATCCGTATTCATATTCCTGAACGCCGTTATATGGGCCGTTGTGATTAATTATTTCGCCCTATTTTCTTAATAAGAAAATAAGCTTACATTACCTATGGGCATTCCGCCCATAGGCATCATTATAAATAAACATCACCAATTCATCCTAGAATAGCATTCCATTTAATATTCAAAAATTAATATAAATATGAAAATTTAGTTATTAGTCATAAATAACCGTGTAAACCCCTATTTTATTTTCCTTGTTAATCCATTTAAATGTTTGAGTTCCTTTTTGATTTGGAAGCACAGTCCCTTTTTCACTTAATTTATTAAACTTTACTGAGGTCGTTTTAACGACGCCATCATCATTCCAGCATTTTGTATCAATGCTCTGCTCAATACTCGTGATAACACAAGGTGATGCGACAATTGCGCCAACAAAGTGGATTGTGCCTGATGAAACGGGTTTTGCTTCGCTGTGCGTAGACGCCTTAGCGTGCATACCGAATGTTAATGCCATTAAAGAAAATACTGCTAATGTTATTTTTTTTACTGAGTGATCCACAAGAATTTCTCCGCTTAAAATTAAGTTATCGTCAATTACTAAAATTTATTTACATCTAATTGATGCATTACTTAATAAATTTCGGATATAAGCTTAATTTGCGGAGGGGAATAGTTATTCCACTTATGGTCGCTATTTTTTATTTTCAAATAACCCCAAAGGATGGACACGACCTTTAACGCCTTTAATTTAACTTAGACGCAATAAATCCCATTGAAACTAATTTCATTTATATAACAAATCACTCTGTATTTTATTAAAACCAGTCATCTACTCCAACAATCAAATTTGATATTTATTAATCAGAACAGCTATAAACAACTCTCTATATAAATTCATTTTCTTAGTGAAAATTTAATCTATTTAATTCCTTTCACTTATTAAAAGCGTGAAACTTCATAGCACCTAATGGTGAACATAGCTGTTTAGCTTTCTTAACTTGAAGACTAATGCATAAAAAACACACGATAATGTAGTAAGAATATCCGCAACATATACCTATCGGATACAGCCAATTGCTTTTACATTTAGGTGACAAATAATATAAATTTAAACTTCTTTACAATTCAGATTGAAATTTAAAAAATCCCCACTGTTTTTATAAAGATATTAGATAAGAAATGTGACTATGATCATATTTTCTTTGAGAACGGTCTCTGTAAGGGCGCAAAAAAACTGGATTATTCGCATTCTGAAGGCAAGTTAATGATGGATCTCTCGTTTTATATAATGTTTTGTAAATTATCCCCCTATTAACTCGCCATTTCAGCTTTGTTTATGTATATTCTTTATGTTTGGTTAAAGAACTCAATATTCATCAGCCAAATATATAAAATAAGTACGATTTTTAGCAGCTTCTGATTATCTTTTTATAATCAACAGGTGTTAGAGCACAAGACAGCTGCTAATTTAGAGCATAATTTGTTCAATACATAAACACTTTCTGCGAAAAATACACTCAGTCGTTAAAATGCGTTTTTCACAGGGATCAGTTTAAGTGTGTTGTGTAGTTTCCACACAGCAATAAATAAAATGGCAAGGGATATTCTATTAATGTTAACTTCTGAAAAATTTAAGCGCTATGTCTGGCGCATTGTTCCGGCAGTCGCAATTGCCGTAACGCTTTCAGCATGTACGGCACCGAAAACATCGAAGAATGGTCAAACTACCGCAAGATCTTCAGATGTTCGCATGTTAAACGCAACATCGAATGACTCACTCGCAATGGCATCTCAAGATGAATTCGAAGATTTAGTCAGAAGTGTTGATACCAAATCCAAAATCATGGATCAATATGCAAGCTGGAAAGGCGTAAGCTACCGTCTAGGTGGAACCACTAAAAGTGGTATTGACTGTTCTAGCTTTGTACAACGTACTTTCCTCGAGCAATTTGGCGTGCAATTACCACGTACTACCTCTGAACAAGAATCTTCAGGTAAAAGTGTAAAACGCAATAATTTAAGAGCGGGTGACTTAGTTCTGTTTAAAACAGGTCGCACGATGAAGCATGTAGGGATTTATATCGGGGACAATAAATTTGTTCACGCCTCTACAAGCAATGGCGTTATCGTTTCTGAAATGACTAACGATTATTGGAGCAAGCGTTATTACGCAAGCCGCCGTGTGGTTAATGGTTCCTAAGACCCAGAAACATTAATGCAGTAATATATAGATACCTTGCCAATAAAAAAGCTTCCAGGCTCTAAACCGGAAGCTTTTTTATTGGGCCGAATATCATAAAGACGACCTTAATATTAAATAGTCTCAATGCCGTTAGGCACAATAGAAACCAGAAGCCATTTCTGCGATAGCAACACCCGATGCTTTTAAACGGCACATTGCTGTTAGCTCATCACTCGCTCGGATAAATAAACACATCTCTTTTTGCCATTCTAAAATGGCGTTATCGATCTGCATTTCCGATAACGATTCAGACAAATGCTTCATTGCAATACAATCTGTTGCACAGTCGTGGCTCAGCAATTTTAGCCCCACTAGCTTATCGCTATTAATATCATTCATAGGCACAACCTCAACATCCGTACCTATTTTTCCCGATAACCAGCGATAGCTTTGCGGCAGCCTGTGCACCACCGAAAGACCTAATTTTTCCACAAAAATTTCCTATTAAAATATGTCATCATTTTGCCAAGTAAATTGACTAGCTAAATCGCCATTTAATTTACATTTCACTCAATGAATATCGATTCTTTTAGATACTGAAACTCCCCCAAGAGACAACGTCCCTCTTCCTTGTACCTCTCTCTATATTAGAGAGCGAATAGAGCTACATAAGTCTTAAAGAAATCCTCGTTCAAACCGAACTTTTAACCCAACTAAAAAGTAACATGAATGTTAAAAGCAAGAACTTAAATATAACATTAAAAAAGTAGCATGTCGTTAAATTTTTGTGACACACATCATTGCATACGAATTTTTTTGACAAAAAAGTTAATTTTTAAACAAATTTTGAGAATAACCTTCAAAACAAACTATAATAAATCAATTTATTTTTTACATTATTACTCAAATATATTAACAATTATCTATTTTTTAAGCTCATGTAACCTTATTTCGGATCATTAGAAAGTGAGTCCCACCTTTCATTGAAAACAGAAATTTAACAAATATTCGACTTAAGATAATTGATATGGATCATTTCTTGATAAATACTTTAATTACCTTGCGTAATTAGTCAGTTTTATCGATGTATCACGCAGGTTAATCTATAGGTATTGTGAATAGTGCATTCGTGAGATAAATCAGAATGATATAAGTCATTGAAGGAAACTAATGGATTTATCAGTTTCATCCTTGAAACTGATTCAATAAGGAGTGCTATTTTGCGCGTTTCGCTAAAAGCACAAATAACATGGAAAGTGCCACACAGCCTACCATCGAGCCTACCATCGGCCATGCATTTTTAGCTGGGATCATTGATAACAGCGTTCCCACCAATGCACCAATAGAAAAGCGAATTGTGCCTGCAAGTGAAGAAACTGTTCCTGCAATATGAGGGTAATTATCGAGGATCACTGCCATCGAGTTTGAGGTGATCATGGCAATCCCACTCACATAAATCGCGACGCCAATCACTAATGTCCAGAAATCCATACCCAATGCTGTCGTCGTTAATAACCATATTCCCATAACGAACTGAACAATAATCCCAAAATATAACATTCGCTCAGCGCCAAATTGCCTTACAAATTTGCCGTTAATCGTCGTCATAATAAATAAGAAGACAATATTAATGCCAAAGTAATAGCCAAAATGTTGAGGCGATACCCCATTAAGGTCGATATAGACAAATGACCCTGCATTCAAGAAAGAAAACATACCGGAAAACGAAAATGAGCTGGCCAAAATATAGAACAACACTTGGCGGGCTCTAAATAACGTCGCAAACTGGCGTAATGTAGTTCCGATATGGAATTTTTGTCGCCTTTCAACCGGTAGCGTTTCTCGGATAAATAAACTAACCAGCACCACAGCGATGACAGCTGCAATCGCAATGCTCCAGAAAATGGCATGCCATGAGAACCAGCGCATCATTTCGCCGCCCATGATAGGTGCCATCAACGGTGCAATGGTCATCACTAACACGACGAAAGACATACTTCTGGAAAATTCATCTTTAGTAAACATGTCACGCATTAAGGCGTTGATCACGACGCTGGCTGCGGCTGCCGCAAATCCATGAAGGAAACGCAGCCAGATAAATGTATCGATAGATTCTGCAACAGCACAAGCCGCAGAGGCTAGTGCAAAGACAATCACCCCACCTAAAATGACGGGTTTGCGTCCTAAACTATCCGCCATCGGACCATAAAAAAGCTGACCAATTGCAAAACCAAAAATGTAGCTGTTCAGGGTCATCTGAATGCGCCCTTCATCTACATTAAAGTAACCTGTCATTGCAGGGAAACTCGGTAAATACATATCAATCGCTAATGGCATTAGCATTGATAGCAAACCTAAAATTAAAATCAGCCCCAAATAGGATGAACGCTGTTGTTGCACTTATTAACTCCTGCTATGACATCATTAACGGGGAACCGTAATACTTTCAATCTCTGCTTCCGTCAGTGGGCGGTATTCACCCGGCTCTAACTGCTCATCTAAACGAATTTCCCCCACTCGCTCACGATGCAAACCACACACATGATTTCCGACTGCCGCAAACATTCGTTTAACTTGATGATAGCGCCCTTCACTGATTGTCAGTCGGACATCACGTGGAGAGATAATTTCCAGCTGCGCAGGTTTCGTGAGTGATTTTTCGCCATTTAACATGACGCCTTGTTCAAACTGTGCCGCGACATCATCCGCGATATCTTCACTCAGTTGAACTCGGTAGGTTTTCTCACAATGATGTTTTGGTGAGGTGATGCGATGAGACCACTGACCATCATCCGTTAATAACACTAGCCCAGTCGTATCAATATCTAAGCGACCTGCTGCATGCAGTTTTTGGGCGATGGGCTCATCAATAAAATAGAGAATAGTTGGGTGCGTTGGGTCATCGGTTGAGCAAACATAGCCTTCAGGCTTATTGAGCATAAAATAGCGAGGCCCCGTAACTTGCACTAACACATTGCCATCATAGGCAACTTCATTATCAAGACCCACCTGCATCGAACCTGATTTTACTACTTCATCGTCAACCATGACATTACCAGCACGCAGCTCACGCGCCACCAAACTCCGGCTTATCCCAAGTTGCTGGGACAAAAATTTATCCAGTCGCATAGATTCTCTTAACTTGATGGAATGTCAGCGAGAGGTACAATAGCACCGCGCTGTCATAAGATAGAAAGATGGATTGCTGTGATTACTATCACATAATTTATTATACCAATAACCTGTTACAAGTGATAGCACAGCAAAGGGAACGCTTAAATTTAGACCTAGCCACGGATCTAACTTAAATTTAACATTAATAATCTGACTTTTTTGAAAAAACTAACTCATATGCCTGCAGCCTCATCCCGTTTTACTTTACGCCCTTACCAACAAGAAGCCGTTGACGCGACAATCCAGTACTTTCGACGTCACACTACACCTGCGGTGATTGTGCTCCCGACAGGAGCAGGAAAAAGCTTAGTGATCGCAGAATTAGCGAGGCTGGCTCGTGGGCGCGTATTAGTTTTAGCCCATGTCAAAGAGTTAGTTGAGCAAAACCACGCCAAATATCTAACTTATGGTCTAGAAGCTGATATCTTCGCAGCAGGCCTCAATCGCAAAGAATCCCACAGTAAAGTGGTCTTTGGGAGCGTACAATCGGTAGCGCGTAATCTTGAACACTTTGACGACAAATTCTCTTTAGTTATCATCGATGAATGTCATCGCATCAGCTTAAACGAAGAAAGTCAGTATCAACAAATTATCCTAAGCTTACAAAAGCATAACGCTGCACTGCGCATTTTAGGTTTGACCGCGACTCCCTATCGCCTAGGGCATGGGTGGATTTACCAATACCACTACCACGGAATGGTTAAAGGGGATGAACGCTGTTTTTTCCGTGATTGTATCTATGAATTGCCGCTGCATTACATGATCAAAAACCAATTTTTGGTTCCCCCTGAACGCCTTGATATGCCAGTGCTGCAATATGATTTTAGTCAGGTATCGGTTAACCAATCGGGAATTTTTAGCGAGCAAGAACTCAATTTATCCCTCAAAAAACAGCAGCGAATTACACCAAAAATTGTGACGCAGATTATTGAATATGCCACACCGTTACAAGGATGCATGATTTTTGCCGCTACGGTTGAACATGCTAAAGAGATCCTAAGTTATTTACCTCAAGATACCGCGGCATTAGTCACCGCAGAGACACCATCCCTTGAGCGCCAAAACATCATTCAGCAATTTAAAAACAAGCAATTACATTATCTTGTCAACGTTTCAGTACTGACCACAGGTTTTGATGCGCCACACGTAGACGTAATTGCCATCTTACGTCCAACAGAGTCCATCAGCTTATATCAGCAAATCGTTGGACGTGGCTTACGTTTGAGTGAAGGAAAGAAACAGTGCCTAATTCTGGACTATGCCGGAAATCCTCATGACCTCTTTCGCCCCGAAGTAGGTAGCAGCAAACCCAACTCCACCAGCGTTCCAGTCCAAGTTTTCTGTCCACTGTGTCAATTTGCCAATGTTTTTTGGGGAAAATGTACTGCAGATGGTCAAATTGTCGAGCACTACGGGCGCCGTTGTCAGGGATGGGAAGAAGATGAGCATGGGCGAAAACAACAATGCGAGTTTCGCTTTCGATTTAAACAATGCCCTCATTGCGGTGCTGAAAATGACATTGCCGCACGGCGTTGCCATAAATGCCAAGAAGTCCTTACTGACCCCGATGATATGCTTAAAGCCGCTTTACGGCTTAAAGATGCGCTAATTTTACGCTGCGGGGGAATGGAACTCACTTCAGGCTCGGATGCAAAAGGCGAATGGCTGAAAATCACTTACTATGATGAGGATGGCACGTCGGTGTCTGAGCGTTTTAGACTCACCACCTCCGCTCAAAAACGCGCATTTGAATTCCGATTTTTACGCGAACATCACCGTGCCCCTGGCGTTCCCTTCCATTGGAATAATGCGAACGACATAATTTCACAACAAGCATTATTACGTTACCCGCAATTTATTGTTGCGCGAAAAAAAGAAAGCTACTGGGAGATTAGAGAAAAAATCTTTGATTATCAGGGACGTTTCCGTCTTGCTGCATCATTAAGATAATCAGAAAAAACGCGATTAATGATGAATAAATCATGCCAAGTCAGAAAGATAATGATCTTAATGATTGCCCGCTAGCCGTTTTTTCGTTAAAATGCCGCCCGCCTTTGTATGTCTCGCTTCGCGAAATGATGTTACAGGGCCAAATCTCGAACCTGCTGCTGGGTCGCCTGTAGCAGGATTTTTATTTTTTCTTTTATAGAGAAATTGTAATGTTAACTATCAATGCAATTGAACGTAAAGAGCAGGGTAAGGGTGCGAGCCGCCGCCTGCGCAGAGCTAACCAACTGCCAGCTATCGTTTACGGTGGCAACCAAGAAGCTATCTCTGTTACTCTGAACCACGATGAAATCATTAACCAAGAAAGCAAAGCAGAATTTTACGAAGTTCTGACTCTGGTTATCGATGGTAAAGAAACTAAAGTAAAAGTTCAGGCTGTTCAACGTCACCCATTTAAGCCAAAAGTGACGCACATTGACTTCCTGCGCGCTTAATTAAGCCCATAGCCGAGCTTTAAAGTTTTTTCGGGACGCCGAGTAAATAACGCCGCAATTGCGGCGTTATTTATTTCTAACGTAAGATTTCTAACGTAAGATTTCTATAGAAAATCTATCGTTCACTATTTATTACCGCGACGTTGCAACTGGTCACGTAAATTTGGCGGAGTTCCACGAATAGTCAATGTGTCTGTTACAGGATCCCAGAAAATACGCTCTCCCATTAACATCGCGTCAAAGCTAATCGTAATTCCCCCACCACTACCTGAAAATTTCGTCAACTGCTTTAAAGTACCGCGATCAGCAGGAAAACTCTCTTCCAATTGATAATCATTTTGGCGAGTGAAATCTTCAAAGCTTTGCTCTTCCACCATCGGTAACTCTTTCGAGAGTTCTTTCAACTCAATTTCTTCGCCTGATTGCAATTGCTCACTGCAATAGCTATGGACTTGCTGGCGATAGGCTTGGCGAGTGTTTTTATCCATTTGTGCATTATCACAAAAATCATCCAATGCTTGGACTAACCCTTTATTCTGCACCTTCGCATTCAAACCTTCAGATGCAGCCAAGAAATCCATAAAGAAATCAGATACTTTACGCCCTACTCGCCCTTTAAGGAAAGTCAGATAACGCTTCGATTCTGGATTGGTTTCCCATTCAGTCAAATCAATACGCGCCACAATATCCGCATGAGGAATATCTAAGTAATGAGTCGTACCTAAATCGAGGGATTCGGTCACAAACATGCTATCGCAGCTATTCAGTACGGCAATCAACAGGTATTCCACTGCCAAGTAACGATATTGGCAAAAAAGAACGATGCCGCCTTCAGCAAACGGGTATTTTGCCAGCTCATCTTTTAAACGCACGGTCATTGCGCGGCTAAAGCCTAAAAACTCTTCTTCGCCCTTACGCAGTAACGTTAACGCTTCAGCAAGTTCACTCTCTTCGTTAAACTCACCAAATGCCTTACTTTTTGCACTGTATACACGATGTAATTCTGCCATCATGTCTTGCACAACATTGTCTGTCGTCAATAACGAATCACGCAACATGACTTCTAAGGTCTGTTCATCTCGTTTAATCAACTGGTGTAACGCTATCTGGGTAATTTCCAGACTCATTGTTGGCTCCTTTCGCTAGCAGAAATAATGTCGCGTATTCAAACACTGTTAGTATTTGTCTGCAACTGAAACCGTTAACCGCCATTTTTTTATTACTTTTGTGGCGAACTATTATCCACTTCGGTGATCTAAATAAACATTATTATCAATTAAACGAAAATTTGTTTAAAGAAAGAAGAAAAGTCACCCACAATGGGCTATCATATGGAGCTTTCATTAATTTAGGATGTCATAATTTATGCCACAATCATCTCGCTATAGTGATGAAAAAGTTGAAGGTTTACTGTCTGACCTTGTTAGTGTGTTAGAAAAAAACCATACTCCCGTTGATCTATCATTAATGGTACTTGGTAACATGGTTACCAATCTGCTCAATACGTCTGTCGCCCCTGCTCAGCGTAAAATGATTGCAGAGTCTTTTGCCAATGCATTACTTTCTTCTGTACAAGAAGATAAATCACACTAATTTGGTTGATAAATAAACAGCATGGTCACCCATCAGCGCTACCGTGATAAAGTCTCCAACATGATTGGTTGGGGGCACTGGTTTGCACTTTTTAATATACTACTTTGCCTTTTGCTAAGTAGCAGCTATCTGTTTATTTTTGACTGGCCAGACACCTTCGCTGGTCGCGCTTATGCCTTCGTCAGTTGGTTGGGTCATTTCAGTTTTGTGGTGTTCGCCACTTACTTGCTAATCATCTTTCCACTGACCTTTATCGTTATGTCCCAACGATTGTTGAGGGTTATTTGTGTGGCGCTAGCCACCGCGGGACTCACCTTATTACTCTTTGATATTCGCGTCTTTAGCCAATTTGGCCTCCATCTTACGCCTCAGGTTTGGGATTTAGTGATTAACCCCGCAAAAGGTGAAATGGCACGCGAATGGCAACTGATGTTCATCAGTATCCCCATTATCTTTTTGGTTGAGATGTTATTTGCGACCTGGAGCTGGCAAAAATTACGCAGCTTAAGTCGTCAAACATTTGGGCGCCCACTGGCAGGCCTATTCATCGCAACGTTTGTGATGTCGCATTTAATGTATGCGTGGGCGGATGCCAATTTTTATCGCCCGATCACGATGCAACGCTATAACTACCCGCTGTCTCAACCAATGACAGCGCGTAAACTTCTTGATAAATATGGGCTACTCGACCTGACTGCACATCAAAATCGTGTCTTCCAGCAAGGTAGCCCAACTGCACTGAAACTTCAGTACCCATTGAAGCCACTTAGCTACCAAGACCAAGGTACGGGTTACAATTTACTTTTATTGGTTGTCGATGATTTAGGTAATGTTTCTCAGCAAAACCAAATGAACTCACTGAAAGAGTTCAAAAATATCAGCTCCCAATTTACCAATCACTATACTTCTGGGTTACGTAATGACACCGCCCTATTTGGGCTGTTCTACGGTATCTCCTCAAGTTATATTGATAATATTCTCAATGGACGCCACCCTTCTGTCTTGATTGAAGCTTTACAGCATCAAGGCTATCAGTTTGGTTTATTCTCCACTGATGGGTTTAGCTCACCATTATTCCGACAAGCGATTTTGTCTGATTACTCTTTGCCAACAAAAGCATCGGACAGTGACAAACAAACTATTGCACAGTGGAATTTATGGCTAGATAACGTGAAACATGGCTCTCCTTGGTTCTCATTCTTAAATATCAAGGGAGCGCCGGGAAGTCATCAAACGGATAACCAAATCAGTCAAGTCATTGAGACGTTAAAGAGCCAGAACAAGCTTAACAATACCATTGTGGTGATCACAGCAAACTACAACAGTAACGGTTCGCAAGAGACTGATTGGGTGAATAAGAAACACTTTAACCGTGACAGTATGCAAGTTCCGTTATTTATCTACTGGCCGAATACTCCAGCACAACAAATTGATAAGCTGACTAGCCATCAAGACGTAATGACCACCCTCATGCAGCGTGTGTTACATGTTAATAACCCGCCTGATGATTACAGCCAAGGTGAAGATCTCTTCAGTGCGCAGCGCACTTATCCGTGGGTGATCACTGGCGATAAAAGCGATGTCGTCATTACCACCAACAGCGCGACCATGTATATGGATCATAATGGTCAATTTAATATCTATGACCCACAAGGCAACGAGCAGACTGACGACAAACCAGACCTTGCTGAGCTACTGAAAATCTTCACTGAACTTAAACGCTTCAATGAAAATTAGCGCTTAAATTTCAATCAGTCATATGAATTTGCTCTTGATTTTGCCAATGTTTTGAGTAGTATATTTTTTGCCTAAAGCCCTTGTTGTAAAGGCGTGTATTCATTAATCGGCACGTAGCGCAGCTTGGTAGCGCACGGTCATGGGGTGTCCGGGGTCGGAGGTTCAAATCCTCTCGTGCCGACCAAATTCTCACTCAAGCCAGCCTTTTCGGTTGGCTTTTTGTTATTCAATGTTTCCCTTTCTTTAACCATTATCTGATAGCCAAATTGCATTGCTATCGGAATAATAGCCACTATTCTTTTAACCTTTTATTGAGTTATACAGCATGTCGCTATCCGTCACAGTTGCATTATCACGCCAAGAATTTATCGCCTTTAGCCGCTACTGCCATAAAAATAACTACTTTTTACCCAAAAACCGCAGTTTGCTCACTTATACTCTGCTCTATTTGGCTTTCTTTGCCATCATGGGAGGGGTATTCACCTTGCTCCAGCATTTTGATATCGAGCTTAATATGGGGCAATTTATTGTCGCTGTTCTGATGGCGATATTACTTTATGCCATCTTTGCAATACGTTTGTTTAAAACATTGAACAAAGCGATTCCTGATGCGGATAGCTCGACTTTCTGCACAAAAACATTCACAGCAGATGAGAATGGATTACACATTGAGAGTGCTTATGGTTTATGGCACTACAATTGGAATTCAATGCGTTTTATAAAACAAAATGGAGATACACATTATCTATTTATTGATAGAACTAGCGCCTTTATTTTCCCAAAACGAGCGTTTGATTCACACGAAAACTATCTAAATTTTGTGCAATACCTCACTCAACAAAATTATTTTTTAAATAATCCGGAATAAATCTTAGTAAACCAAATTAATTTAGCATAATCATCCATTATGCTTTATTTTAAATTTTGCGAGTCATTTATATTCACTACACATTTTTTTACACTTTATTTTTAGCTTTAATTAACGATTTATATTAAAAATTAGAAATAACTCCACGAATAGTAGTTCGTCTATATTATCGTCCGATATCACTCCCTTTATGTGTAGAATTATTTATATATTCTAAATTTCTTAAGAATACTCTCTATTTTTACCCTTCTAGATCTCCTGCCAATTATTCACTCACATTCATTGTAAACACACATCAACTATGATTTTAAATGGTTTTTAATTAATTTAATAGCTGCTAATACGTAAAAATACGTTACGTCGTACTCAAACATAAAATCATATCCATTAGAAACCTTGATCTATCAGTCTTAAAATTATATAAAATAGCAAACTGATTTAAGCCAAATTAAAGTTTAAGAATATATTTCATTTACCAATAATTCATATTTAAAGCGAGTAATGCCACTAAAGGACTCCTAAAATGTCAGATAGCTTCCAAAATGAAGTACCGAAGGCTCGGGTTAATATCAAATTAGACTTGCACACGGGTGGTGCGCAGAAAAAAGTGGAATTACCACTTAAATTATTAGCTGTTGGTGACTACAGCAATGGACAAGATAATCGAGCATTATCTGAGCGCGAAAAAGTGAATATCAATAAAAATAACTTTAATAGTGTACTCACTGAATTTGCGCCAACCATTAACCTCACGGTGAAAAACACCCTTGCCGGTGATGGAAGTGAAGAAAGCATCAACCTCTCTTTCAAAAACATGAAAGATTTTGAGCCTGAACAAGTTGCCCGTCAAATTCCTCAACTACGCGCAATGTTAGCTATGCGCAATCTGCTGCGTGACCTGAAATCTAATCTCCTCGATAACGCAACGTTCCGCCGTGAACTGGAAAACATCCTTAAAGATCCAGAGCTCAGTGATGAACTTCGTGAAGAACTAGCACAGCTAGCACCGAAGAAAGATTAATTTGGATTATTAAAGGATTATGCTGATGTCTGTAAAAACTGAATCAACTCAAGGCGCAACAACTGTGCTGGATGACACCTCAAATCAAGGTGTTTACGCTTCTTTGTTCGAAAAAATCAATTTAACGCCAGTCGCATCAATCAGTGATATTAACGCATTCCAAGACAATACAGCCTTGGCAGATACAACGGCTGACGAACGCGTCACTATCGCCGTTCAAGTCTTCCTCGATCGTTTAAAATCATCAGGTCAAAAAGTCGAGCGTTTAGATAGAAACCTGCTCGACCATCATATTGCTGAACTTGATAAGCAAATCAGCCAACAATTGGATGAAGTCATGCACCACCAAGACTTCCAAAAAGTTGAATCCACTTGGCGTGGCTTGAAATTCCTCGTTGACCGCACTGATTTTCGTCAAAACGTCAAAATTGAACTGCTAGATATTGCGAAAGACGATTTACGCCAAGATTTCGAAGATAGCCCAGAAGTCATTCAAAGCGGCCTTTATCACCATACTTACATTGCGGAATATGACACCCCAGGTGGCGAACCTATCGCAGCAATGATTTCTAACTATGAGTTTGACCGTAGCCCGCAAGATATCGCCTTACTGCGTAGCATCTCCAAAGTCTCAGCATCCGCACATATGCCATTTATCGGCTCTGTAGGACCAAAATTCTTCGGTAAAGAGACGATGGAAGAAGTCGCGGCAATCAAAGATATTGGCAACTATTTTGATCGTGCTGAGTACATCAAGTGGAAATCATTCCGTGACTCTGATGATGCTCGATATATCGGCTTAACGATGCCTCGTGTGCTTGGTCGTCTGCCATACGGTCCAGATACCGTACCTGTTCGTAGCTTCAACTACGTTGAAGAAGTTAAAGGCCCAGACCACGAGAAATACCTGTGGACCAACGCTACCTTTGCTTTTGCTGCCAACATGGTGAAAAGCTTTATCAACAATGGCTGGTGCGTACAAATTCGTGGACCTCAAGCCGGTGGTGCTGTTAAAGATCTTCCGATCCACCTGTTTGATTTAGGAACGGGCAGTCAGGTCAAAATTCCATCCGAAGTGATGATCCCTGAAACCCGTGAATTTGAGTTCGCTAATCTTGGATTTATCCCGCTGTCTTACTACAAAAACCGTGATTACTCCTGTTTCTTCTCTGCTAACTCGGCGCAGAAGCCTGCGTTATACGATACGGCTGATGCCACCGCAAACAGCCGTATCAACGCTCGTTTGCCATACATTTTCTTACTGTCCCGTATCGCCCATTACTTGAAGCTGATTCAACGCGAAAACATTGGTACGACCAAAGACAGACGCTTACTTGAATTAGAACTCAACAACTGGGTTCGTGGCTTAGTCACTGAAATGACCGACCCAGGCGATGATTTACAAGCTTCTCACCCGCTGCGTGATGCAAAAGTGGTTGTTGAAGATATCGAAGATAACCCGGGCTTTTTCCGTGTGAAACTGTACGCGGTTCCACACTTCCAAGTCGAAGGTATGGATGTTGATTTATCGCTAGTTTCACAAATGCCTAAAGCAAAAGCCTAACGGTTATTAAAGGTCATTCAGGATGAAAATCTACCGTCCCCTATGGACAGACGGGGCCTTTTTGGCCCCTCAGCAATTTCAACAGCAAGCCCGTTGGGACGGTCATGTTGCTGAAGTGGTCGCACAAATGGGTATCGCCTCCACGTGGGGCGTCATTAGTACCGAGTTTGATGTCAGTGCATTAACGCTCTCTCGCGTAAGCGCCCAAAAAATCGTGGTGCGCTTTCACGATGGCACACTGATTGACACAACCTTAGCTGATGCCCTTCCTCCGGTATTGTCCCTCAATGATTATGCGGATCGCCAGTCATTGGATATCGTTCTGGCATTGCCTTTAATGTTAGCCAATGGCGGAAACTTAGTTCCCGAAACAGGAACCGATCGCCCACGCCGATTTAGCCAAGAATGGGTTAAAGTCCAAGACTTATTAGGGCATGAGCAAACAGACATTGCCGTGTTACGTCACGTGGCAACACTGCGTTTTGCTCATGATGAGAATGAAGCCTATATGACCTGCCCTGTTGCGCGCCTTATTCGCAACGCTCAAGGAATGTGGGAATTTGATAGCCACTTCATTCCTCCCTTACTTTCCTGTCAAGGAAGTGCTGAATTACGAACATTGCTTTCTGAGTTTATGCACCGTTTAGTGGCTAAGCGCCGTCGTTTAATGGCGCTACGTCGCGAAAGTAATGAAAAAATGGCCGACTTTGTGGTCGCTGATGTTTCACTGTTTTGGTTACTGAATTCACTCAATAGTGCCGAACCCGTCCTCAATGAGCTCAGCACGGCATTACATCGTCATCCTGAATTACTCTATCGGGAGCTAGCTCGTTTAGCGGGCAGCTTATTAACTTTTTCCTTAGAGAGTAAGCTGGAAGATATCCCGCTATACAAACATGAGCAGCCAGAGCTCGTTTTTCCACCTCTTTTTGCCTTGTTAAATACACTGCTTGAAGCCAGTTTGCCTTCTCGCGTTATTAGCATTGAATTGGCGAAAGAAGGTCCATTCTGGAAAGGTCAACTCCATGATGGTCGATTACGTGAAGAAGCCGATTTTTACTTATCGGTTCGCTCATCATTGCCTGCTCACTTATTGATCGCCCAATTTCCACTCCTTTGCAAAGCGGGTAGCAGTGATGATGTGGCTGACGTCGTTAATGTGGCACTCAATGGTATTCCATTGAAACCGCTCAGCCATGTCCCAACGGCAGTTCCTCTTCGCTTAGAAAATCAATATTTTGCGCTAGATATTGAAACACCTGCGGGTCAAGCCATGCTCTCTTCTGGGCAATGTGCGTTCTATGTTCCGAGCACGTTAGGTGACATTCAATTAGAGCTGTTTGCGGTACTTCGCTCATGAACAATACAACATCGCACCATACTATCGACATGATCTTCGCCCAAACTTGGCTGATGGTTTGTCAATTACATCAAGGCACCGCCATCACTCAAGGGGATAATTTTTATCGTCGCGTTTGCCAACTCATTGATGAAACACGTCAAAAACTGCTCGAACATGGCTACCCTGAATCCGCCATTGAACATATGCAATACGCTCAATGTGCCCTAATTGATGAATCTGTGATGAATCGCCAACACCAAGATGATGGCTACAACACATGGATCCAATCTCCTTTGCAAGCACGCTACTTCAATACATTAGAAGCGGGAGACAAACTTTGGGATCGCCTACGCAGCATTTTAAATGAAACCGCCCCTAACCCTGATGTTTTGCTCTGTTTTCATCGCGTGCTTACCCTCGGGTTTGTCGGTAAGTTTCGCCAAAAAGAGGCACCAGAGCGTGAGCGCATCGTCGCTCAACTCAATACTCAGCTTCCAGACTATCTGATCGCTTCAGAATTACCTCTCGTCGTAAAACCTAAATTACGGTTTAGCCGTCGCAGACTTTACTGGTTTGGTTGGGTAGGTGGCATCCTAATACTCGCCGCCATGTGGTGGGGATTCAGTGCTTCGCTAGAACATTTACTACAACAGTGGGTGACACAGGGATAGGCATGCAAAATCCAATCAGACAGTGTCTGACGCTTTTTGCTACAGGGCTTTTCTTGTGGCTACTCTGGGGGTTTTGGTCTCTAGGGCAAAGTGTCACCATTTTTGTTTCCGCCTTCGTCATAGTACTGACGGGTGGAATGTTGTTTTGGCAATATAAACAACGACGCCAAGTGTTATCCACTGAACATGATTATACGGGTGCATTTCCGGCTGATAATTATCAGGGACCTGTCATTTTAGTCTGTGGCCAATCTCAAGCACTCTTTCTGGATGACCAATTACACAGAGAAACAAATCAAGGTTGGTATATTCGTGTATCCGCACCCACTGAGCTTGTTAAACTGATTGCCGCATTGGTGGAATATGCCCCTTCACTATCTGGGCACTTATCCTTACTTTACGTTGTATTACCCGAGCAACTTACCCAGCAAGAAGCCCTGACACAAGCGCTACTCAACTGGCGTCGAGCGATTGGGGAAGGCCGTCAAAAAATCGGTGCTAAATTGCCATTTTGGGTAACGGTATACCTTTCTAAACCTCATCATGCTGAGACCACTATGCATGTTGATGATGAACATACCCCTTGGATGACATTACTCAGCCACCAAACTGAATTTCAAGTAGAGCAAGAAGGGGCGATGTCAGTCCCTTACTCCGTGTGGCTACCTACACATTTCGGACAGTCAGAACAAAGCCTGCAATTTTCCCTGTGGCTAGATACCTTACAGAGTTGGTTAAATCAGGTTTTAGTCCCTCAGTTCACAACGCCTCAAGCAGGAGCACCGAAGCAAATCCCTTCCGCATGGGCCATTCAGTGGATTGATATCACGAGTCAACCGAACAATTTATGGCAGCAATTCATCCAAGAAAAAACCACATTGCCATTGCGCTCCTCAGTACAAACAACGGATTTACTCCCTTTACCGGATGTCATGCTACGCCGCTTACATCATGATATTAGCTTAAGCCGAACAGAAAAAAGCCTCGGTGCAATTGGCGTCATTTTTGGGGTTTTCTTAGTGGGTGCTTTAATCGGTAGCTACCACCACAACCAGCAACTCATTCGCCATATTGGTGAAGATATTGCTCGTTTCTCTCAGCTTTCAGAAGTTCCACTCGCACCCAAATTGACCGCTTATCAGCAGCTACAAGATGATGCCGCTGAGCTTGCACGTTGGGAGCGCGAAGGGATCCCAAGCGCTTACTCTTTAGCGTTATATCAAGGTAATCGAATATTGCCTTACTTACATACTCTGCTAGGAAGTTGGGCGCCGTCTCAACCTGAAATCGCCCCTGAAGCGCCAGCTGCACCACCTCAAATCGTCACTTTAGATAGTTTGTCCTTATTCGATGTTGGGCAATACACACTCAAAACGGGTGCAACCAAAGTGTTAGTTGATGCGCTACTCAATATCAAAGCCAAACCTGGCTGGTTAATTATGGTTTCTGGCTATACCGATAACACCGGGAATCCAGAACAAAACCAAAAACTGTCTTTAAAACGCGCAGAGTCTGTCCGTGATTGGATGATCCAAACCAGCGATATCTCGCCAACCTGCTTTGCCGTGCAGGGATACGGGCAAAATAATCCTGTTGCCGACAACAACACCGCTGACGGACGAGCTCGCAATCGCCGCGTAGAAATTCGCCTGATACCGCAAGCTGAAGCTTGTCAGATATTAGGCGTCAACACCGTACCATCGATGGATGGTGGTACACATTCCACACGAAAGGAGAAGTAGTTATGGCTATTCCAGTTTATTTATGGCTGAAAGATGATGGCGGTGCTGAAATTAAAGGTTCTGTCGACGTACAAGACCGTGAAGGCAGCATCGAAGTGGTTGCTCAAGACCATAACCTGTACATCCCAACGGATAACAATACCGGTAAATTAACAGGTACTCGTATCCATACGCCATTCATTTTCGTTAAAGAAATTGATGCTTCAAGCCCTTACCTTTACAAGGCTGTGACCACGGGTCAAACCTTGAAAGAAGCTGAATTCAAATGGTATCGCATTGATGACGCAGGACAAGAAGTCGAATATTTCAACACCAAACTTGAAAACGTCAAAGTCGTGAAAGTCGCTCCAAAAATGCACGACATCAAAGATCCAGGTAAAGAGAAGCACAACCATCTCGAAGAGATTGAGCTGCGCTATGAAAAAATCACTTGGACATACAAAGACGGCAACATCATCCATTCCGATTCTTGGAATGAGCGTGCTACCGCTTAATTAAGACAAGCAGGCGTTTCGGCGTCTGCTTTTTTCTTGCGCCCCTTGCGCAACCTCACTCACACACAACACATTTTGCCATTAAACAAGCTATACGCGCTTTCAACCGCGCATTCCCATCGCGAATATCACCTTATGAACCTCGGTTAACGGTTAGGGGCGGTAGCGTGCCTAAACACATTGATATCCACCAGATTATCTAGGGAGAGAACATGGAAAATTCTTCAGTTATGTTATTGCGTCGCCTAAACCCTTTTTGTGCAAATGCACTAGAGGCAGCCGCTTCCTTGTGCCAAACACGCGCCCATGCTGAGGTGACCATCGAACATTGGTTACTCAAGCTACTTGAGCTAGGAGAAAGTGATATCACTGTGTTAGCGCGCCGCTATGAATGGGATATTTCTGCACTTTGGCAAAGCCTGTTAACAGACATCGACAACCTGCCCCGCTCTATCCATAGCCGCCCATCCCTCTCGAAATCACTCCTAAACTTAATTCAAAACGCATGGGTGATAGCCTCATTGGATGAAGATATCGAGCACATTCGCAGCGTCCATATTCTTGCGGCGATGGTGAAGCAACCCGCTTTAGTTCCGAACGACGCCCTTTGGCCATTAATGACCTTAAGCATCACACAATTACAACGCTTAAGACCGATGCTTGATGCGCAATCCGATGAGCGCCCTGAAGTTCAGCAACTTGCGGCGCATAATCAATCTTTACCGGCGGAAGCGCCGCTTGAGGCTCAATCCTCTAACGAACCCCCTGCACCGAATGTCATCGGTAACACACTGAATGATGCCTTACTGGCAGTGCTGAATAAATTTACGGTGGATGTGACCGAAAAAGCACGTGAAGGTGCGATTGACCCAGTCTTTGGGCGTGATGACGAAATCCGTCAAATGGTGGATATTCTTTCTCGTCGCCGCAAAAACAACCCCATTCTCGTGGGCGAACCGGGTGTTGGGAAAACAGCGTTAGTGGAGGGTTTAGCCTTACGCATCGTTGAAGGTAATGTTCCTGTTAGCCTGCAAACCACATCATTACGCACATTAGATTTAGGGCTACTGCAAGCAGGGGCTGGCGTCAAAGGTGAATTTGAGCAGCGCCTAAAAAACGTGATTGAAGCCGTACAACAATCTCCAACCCCTATTCTATTATTTATCGATGAAGCCCATACCATCATTGGCGCAGGCAACCAAGCGGGTGGCGCTGATGCCGCTAACTTACTCAAACCCGCCCTTGCCCGCGGTGAATTGCGTACGATTGCCGCCACCACTTGGTCTGAATATAAGCAATATTTCGAGCGTGACGCCGCTTTAGAACGCCGCTTCCAAGTCGTCAAAGTCGATGAGCCGGATGACGAAAAAGCCTGTTTAATGCTGCGTGGACTAAAACCACGCTACGCAAAATATCATGGTGTTCACATTACCGATGATGCGGTCAAAGCCGCCGTCACCTTATCTCGCCGTTACTTGACCGGTCGTCAACTCCCCGATAAAGCCGTGGATTTGCTCGATACCGCCAGCGCCCGTATCCGCATGAGCCTCGATACGCTCCCTGAAGAACTGACTCGTTTAAAAGCCAAGCGCAATGCATTAGAACTTGAACAGCAAGCGATTCTTGATGATTTGGCGATTGGCAACACCACCAACCAATCCCTGCTGAGCGAATTAGTCACTCAAGATGCGCAATTAGCCCTGCAAATGGCGGAACTGGAACAGCGTTTTGAGCAAGAAAAAACCCTTATCAGCGAGCTCTTAGAACAGCGACGTCAATCCCAAGATGTCAGCAATACCCAATCACAGTTAGAACGCGTTCAGCAAAGTGAACCACTGATCACCCCCGATGTGGATGTCAGAACCGTGGCTACTGTCATCGCCGACTGGACAGGTGTGCCATTATCCAGCCTATTAAAAGACGAACAAACCGAACTGTTGGAGTTAGAAGACTCGCTAGGTAAACGCGTTGTGGGTCAAGAAAGCCCATTACTGGGGCTTGGGCAACGACTGCGTGCTGCTCGCACGGGTCTCGCCTCAGAAAATGGCCCTCAAGGGGTATTTTTATTAGTCGGTCCAAGCGGAATCGGTAAAACTGAAACTGCATTGGCCTTGGCTGATGTGCTGTTTGGTGGCGAAAAATCCTTAATCACCATCAACATGTCCGAATATCAAGAAGCCCACACCGTCAGCCAATTAAAAGGCTCGCCTCCAGGTTATGTGGGTTATGGTCAAGGCGGGATTTTAACGGAAGCCGTTCGCAAGCGCCCTTATAGCGTCGTGTTACTTGATGAGGTGGAAAAAGCTCACCGCGATGTCCTCAACCTGTTTTATCAAGTCTTCGACCGTGGATTTATGCGCGATGGCGAAGGTCGTGAAATTGATTTTCGCAATACCGTGATCTTAATGACAGCCAACTTGGGCAGCGACTTGCTTATGCAGCAACTCGAAGAGTTCCCTGAGTCTACCGACGGCGAGTTACAAGAACTGCTGCGCCCAACCTTGCGCGACCACTTCCAACCCGCTTTACTCGCCCGCTTCCAAACACTGATTTATCGCCCATTAGGCCCTGTGGCACTGCGCCAAATTGTTGAAATGAAACTGGGTAGCGTCATTAAGCGTCTCTACACCCACTACAAGCTTGAGGGCATTATCGAAGAAACGCTGTATGACACGCTCGTGAGCGCCTGTTTATTACCCGACACCGGTGCCCGCAATATTGACAGCCTACTGAATCAGCAGATTTTACCGGTACTGAGCCAGCAACTACTCATGCGCCAAGCCAACCACCAGCAAGCACAAAGCCTGACGTTGGGTTACAGCGAAGAAGACGGGATCACCCTGAGTTTCAGTGAGATTGAGGAGATAACTCCATGAGCCTACTCGATACAGCCAAAAACCTCCTTCAAGGTCAAAACCGCTATCGCCTAGAAGTGCAAGGCTGCTCAGATTTACTGGACGTTGAACATTTTACCGGGCGTGAAGCCGCTAGCGAACCCTATCGCTATCAAATTACGTTTACCTGTTCCACCCAGGATCTTTCTGCTCAACAATTATTGCGCCGTAATGCCAGCCTGACCTTTTGTGTACCGATAAATAACCTTATGGGACTCGCTACTCAGCCGAGCGTTGCCAAGCGCGTTCATGGCGTGGTGACGGATTTCCGCCGTCTCTCTGGCTCTGCGGATGAAGCGCGCTACCAGTTAGTTATCGAGCCTTTTTTTGCGCTACTGCGCCATCAAATTCGCAGCCACCGTTTCTTTATCAACCAATCCATCCCTGATGTGGTTGAACAAATTCTGCGTGAACATAATTTCAAAGGCTGGGAGTTCGAATTTCATCTCGACAAAGCGTACCCAAAGCGCGAACAAATCAACCAAATTAACGAAAGCGACCGCCAATTTATTGAACGTTTACTCAGTGAAGTGGGTATTTTTTATCGCTTTGGTTTACAAAATGAAACCCAAACTGAGGTACTCCACTTTACAGACAGCCAACGAGGCTATGTGTATGACAAAACGCTGCCACTCAATAGCCCATCTGGGCTGAGCGATAACCATGTTGACAGTGTTTGGGGATTATCTTTGCGCCATCAAGTGGTTGAAAGCACTGTTTTTGCCAAAGACTATAACCACCGACTGGCGGAAGATACGTTGATTTCCGCCGTCGCGGATATGACGCGCGGTGATGGCGAAAAAACCAACTACGGCGATGTTTACCACTATAAAGGTCGTCACCTAACCCGAGGGGACAAAATTCGCCCTGAAACTGAAACCGCTAACTTCTGGGCAAGACTCGATCACGAGCGCTTTTTAGCCCGTCAGACTTTGCTGCGCGGAGAAAGTAGCGCTGCGGATCTTACTCCTCTATTAGTATTAAGTATTCAAGATAACCCGCTCAGTTCGACGTTGCCCAGCGTATTCAAATCGCCAATTCTAATTACTCGCCTACGCTTTACCGCCAGCCGAGATAAAGCACTAACCGTCCGTTTTGACGCCGTGCCATACACGGAATCACTGTGCTGGCGCCCTGCTCTAAAACCACGCCCAGTCATTGCGGGAACATTAATGGCGCGCGTCACCAGCGCAAAAGACCACGATATTTATGCCCACCAAAATGAACACGGCTTTTATTGGGTCAAATTCGACTCAGATCGTGATAATAAAACCAAGGGCTATGAAAGTATGCCCGTACGTTTGGCAAAACCTTATGCCGGCGATACTTACGGAATGCATTTCCCACTGATTCAAGGCACTGAAGTCGCTATCGCCTTCCATGAAGGCGATCCAGACCGTCCTTATATCGCCCACGCACTGCATGATTCCCGCCATCCCGACCACGTGACGGATAAAAATAACACCCGCAATGTGATCCGCACGCCTGCGAATAACAAACTGCGCATGGAGGATAAACGCGGGCAAGAGCATATTAAGCTCAGCACCGAGTATGGCGGAAAAACCCAGTTAAACCTGGGGCATTTGGTCAACGCCGAACGCGAACAACGCGGTGACGGTTTTGAGCTACGTACTGACAGCTGGGGCGCGATTCGCGCGGGTAAAGGGTTGTTAATAAGTACTCATGAGCAAGAAAAAGCGAACGAGCAACAACTCAATATAGATGAAATTAAACGCCAACTTTCTGATGCATTATCCATGGCTGAATCTCTCTCAACAATATTAGAGAAAGCGGAGGTTGAGCCTTTAGATAATCAAACGCAAGAGACCTTTTTACATGGCAATATTACGCAATTACAAGAACCCGTGATCCTTGCAGGGGCTCCCGGCGGTATTGCAGTATCCACCCCCAAACATATTCAGCACAGTAGTAATGGCAATCAAATCTACACAGCGGCAGGTAACACAGAAATATCATCACTCAAACGTATGGTTTTATTTGCCAAGAAAAAGATGGTGCTATTCGCCCATGAATTAGGAATGAAATTAGTGAGTGCGGCAGGCAAGATAGAAATTCAAGCTCAAACAGGTGAAGTCGACATCATTGCACAAAAAGGGCTGAATATTACTAGTACCAATGATGAAATTATCATCAGTGCGAAGAAAAAAATCACCTTACAAAGTGGAGGCTCATATTTCACGCTTGAAGGTGGCAAACTTGAGCATGGAACCTCTGGCGATTTTATCGTGAAAAGTGCCAACCTGAACTATATTGATGCGGCAACCCTCAACATACCCTACCCTAATTTTACTGCTTGTGAATCGGTGGCTTCTGAGGCCGCACGCGATGGTTCAGCGACTATCCCGCTAGGTTAAGGAAAACAATATGCCATTATATCAATCACCACATAAAGCTTTAGGGGAACATCAATACGCCATTATTGACAAAATGTTGTCACCGGAACTGATTGACCCATACCCTACGTTAGATATTGTTTCAGTACATTTGCAACCGCAAGCACATTTATACCCAGCACTGCTGAGTGTGAATACGCTACCCGCAGAGGACTGGAGTCGATTTACCACAGAATTAAATCAGCAAGAATCATACACATCCCCACCACGCTGCCAGCTCCTCATCGAAAGTGAATTACCCGCAAAAGCGTTGTGTGATGAATTGGCTCGCGCCCTTTTGCTTACTGATACCAAACAACGAAGCTGGCTATTACGCTATTATGACCCCCGCGTATTATTCCACTTATCTTGGATGCTTACACCTTGGCAACTAAAAACGGTATTAAAAGCCCATGCGGCACCGTCATGGACTTATTGGTTAGAAAACCAGTGGCACACACTGCATTTCTCAGACGCTATCCATTACCAAAAAAATGATCCTACCGATTTACCCATTGATAAAATTAATCGAATTGGCTTAATTAATCAGCTACTACATAAATTACCACAGATCGCTTTATGGGAAGAGCGTGTGACAACAAGCCAAAATATTGATGTCTCACTACAACAAGCGGCAATGTGTGGTTTGGTTGATGCTCAAGATGTACTGACCTTTGCATGGCAGGCATTAACCTATCATTGCCTGTTCTGGCAACACATCGATATTCAAGCATTATTGTATAAAGCAAAAGTCAACCCAGGTTATTACGACCGGGCGACCCGTGGTTGGGATAAACACGATTGGGAAAAAATTCAATCCACCACGCCACCATGGATATTACATAAAGGAATACATTCATGAACCAAACGAACACTCGACAAGGTTGTAAATTTTGCACCCGCAAAGGTCTCCCAATTTTACCCGTTCGTCCTGCCATTATGTCTCAACACGATATTCTGCCAGTCATACCTGAGTCTATTCAAATGCCAGTTCCTGCCCAAGGGGAAACCGCCTACACTTTGCGTCTGATGCGTTCAGGGTACCTGAATATTTGGGATGAATTTGGCAAGGCATGGATTAATTACTTTGTCACAGAG
>NZ_JAMPNV010000012.1:0-190066 GCF_028479565.1 Providencia sp. PROV202
CGACTCTATTCCTTATGGAGTTCCCTCTTCACGATAAAGAAGGAACTTAAATTAAAGTAGTTAAATCGATAAAAATCGATTATCTAGCGTTACGAGCTTCGATTACAGCTTGTGCAACGTTGTTTGGCGCTTCATTGTACTTCAGGAACTCCATAGAGTATGAAGCACGACCTTGTGTCTGAGAACGCAGGTCAGTAGCATAACCGAACATTTCGGACAATGGTACTTGTGCACGAACAACTTTACCAGTAGGTAAGTCATCCATACCTTCAATCATACCACGACGACGGTTCAGGTCACCAATTACATCGCCCATGTAGTCTTCTGGAGTTTCCACTTCAACTTTCATGATTGGCTCAAGCAGAACTGGTTTCGCTTTTTTGAAGCCGTCTTTAAATGCCAGCGATGCTGCCAATTTAAACGCCAATTCAGAGGAGTCAACATCATGGTAAGAACCGAAATGCAGACGAACACCCATGTTAACTACTGGATAACCAGCTAATGGACCAGACTTAAGCTGCTCTTGCAGACCTTTGTCAACCGCAGGAATGTATTCCGTAGGGATTACACCACCTTTGATTTCGTTGACAAATTCGTAGTCCATTGGCAGACCATCTTTGTCTTTCTTGTCCAGTGGGTACATATCGATAACGACATGACCGTACTGACCACGACCACCAGACTGTTTCGCGTGTTTACCTTCGATGTCAGTCACTTTAGCAGTGATTGCTTCGCGGTAAGCTACTTGTGGTTTACCAACGTTCGCTTCAACTTTGAATTCACGACGCATACGGTCAACCAGAACGTCCAAGTGCAATTCACCCATACCAGCGATGATAGTCTGATTAGTCTCTTCATCACTTGATACGCGGAATGATGGGTCTTCTTGAGCCAGACGGCCTAATGCGATACCCATTTTTTCTTGGTCAGCTTTAGTTTTTGGTTCGATTGCAACAGAGATTACTGGCTCTGGGAATTCCATACGCTCCAGGATGATTGGTGCATCAACTGCACATAAAGTATCACCTGTAGTTACGTCTTTCAGACCGATAGCAGCCGCGATGTCACCAGCGCGAACTTCTTTAATCTCTTCACGCTTGTTAGCGTGCATCTGAACGATACGACCAAAACGCTCTTTCTTCGCTTTAACAGCGTTCAGAACGGTATCACCTGAGTTAACAACACCGGAGTAAACACGGAAGAATGTCAGGTTACCAACGAATGGGTCAGTTGCAATTTTAAATGCTAAAGATGAGAACGGCTCTTCGTCACTTGCATGACGTTCAGCTGGAGTATCTTTACCATCGTCCAGAATACCGTTAATTGCCGGTACATCTGTAGGAGCTGGTAAGTAATCCACGACCGCATCCAGCATCGCCTGAACACCTTTGTTCTTAAATGCAGAACCACAGGTAACCAGGATAATTTCGCTAGCAAGAACACGTTGACGTAAAGCACCTTTGATTTCTGCTTCAGTCAGTTCTTCACCGCCCAGATATTTTTCCATCAGTTCTTCTGATGCTTCTGCAGCGGATTCGATCAGGTTGTTGTGCCACTCTTCAGCCAGCTCTTGCATGTCCGCAGGGATATCTTCGTATTCGAAGGTAACGCCTTGGTCTTCATCGTTCCATTTGATTGCTTTCATTTTCAGCAAGTCAACAACACCAGTGAACGACTCTTCTGCGCCAACTGGTAATTGCAGTGGAACTGCAGTAGCTGCTAAACGAGTTTTTAACTGCTCAACAACACGTAAGAAGTTCGCACCCATACGGTCCATTTTGTTAACGAACGCGATACGTGGAACTTTATATTTGTTAGCCTGACGCCATACAGTTTCAGACTGTGGCTGAACACCACCAACCGCACAGTAAACCATTACCGCGCCATCAAGAACACGCATAGAACGTTCTACTTCGATTGTGAAGTCAACGTGTCCCGGGGTGTCGATGATGTTGATACGGTGTGGTTCATACTGCTTAGCCATACCAGACCAGAATGCAGTAGTCGCAGCTGAAGTGATAGTAATACCACGCTCTTGCTCCTGCTCCATCCAGTCCATTGTTGCAGAACCTTCGTGGGTTTCACCGATCTTATGGTTTACACCAGTATAGAACAGAATACGTTCAGAAGTTGTGGTTTTACCGGCGTCGATGTGTGCACTGATACCGATGTTACGATAGCGTGCTATGGGCGTTTGACGAGCCATTTTTTCCTCTCTCGTGGGCGTTCAATTCTTCATATAAAGGGCAGCTAAAAGCTACCCTGAGATACATCACTAAGATTGGTAAGAGATTACCAACGGTAGTGTGCGAACGCCTTGTTAGCTTCTGCCATACGGTGAACGTCTTCACGTTTCTTAACAGATGAACCTTTGTTCTCAGCAGCGTCTGATAATTCGTTTGCCAGGCGAAGCGCCATAGATTTATCACCGCGTTTACGAGCAGCATCAACGATCCAACGCATTGCCAGGGCATTACGACGAACCGGGCGAACTTCAACTGGAACTTGGTAAGTTGAACCACCAACACGGCGGGATTTAACTTCCACAGTCGGACGCACGTTATCAAGTGCTAATTCGAATGCGTCAAGTTCAGTTTTACCAGAACGCTGAGCAAGGAGCTCAAGTGCGTTATATACGATTGCTTCAGCAGTAGATTTTTTCCCGTCTACCATCAGGATATTTACAAATTTGGCCAGTAATTCTGATCCGAACTTAGGATCTGGAAGAATTTTACGTTGACCAATTACGCGACGACGTGGCATGGATATGACTCCGTTGTTAATTCAGGTTTGTCCAAAACTCTACGAGAGTATTTTGACATTAAGATTAAAAATGTTTGGCCTTACTTAACGGAAATCCATTAAGCCTTAGGTTTCTTCGCGCCGTATTTAGAACGAGCTTGCTTACGGTCTTTAACACCAGAACAGTCCAGTGCGCCGCGAACGGTGTGATAACGCACACCTGGCAAGTCTTTAACACGACCGCCACGGATCAGGATTACGGAGTGTTCCTGCAAGTTGTGGCCTTCACCACCGATGTAGGAAGATACTTCGAAACCGTTAGTTAAACGAACACGGCATACTTTACGTAATGCTGAGTTTGGTTTTTTAGGAGTGGTAGTATATACACGAGTACATACGCCACGTTTTTGCGGGCAAGCTTCCAGTGCTGGAACGTTGCTTTTCACAACTTTCGAGCTACGAGATTTGCGTACCAGCTGATTAATAGTTGCCATTATTAAAAAAGCTCCTGGTTTTTTTGCTTCGTAAACACGGATTTTGACCTCGTTCGCCAACATGACGATACACGAGGACGCGAAATTTTATTGCCGACTGGCTCAGGTGTCAAGAAATATACAACTTTTAGTGACTTTATAAGGCAAAATGTTGCTTATGAGCTTCAGTTAGCTTTACAAAACCTTGATATGAGATGATAGAAACGCCATCAGCTACCTGATCTTGTAGCCCTCGGGCGTCAATATCTGCATCCAAGGCATAGATTTGGGCACCGCTATTTTGTAGTTCCGCAAGATATTTGGATTGTGAGACAGCGGCAATCACACCATCTTGGAAAAGCAATATAGCGTCTTCATTGGTGATTAAACGCAGTAGCGCGGAAAAATCACATTTAAATGGAGAAGTGGCTAGGGTGTATAGCATAGGCAGGATCCTACTATAGATCAAAATCCGAATACAAGATCAAATTTTGAACACAAGATCAAAATTTCAGCACAACATCACAGGCAGATAACTGCTCTTGGATCTGCTGGGGTGTTAAAAATTCAGGCGTCACAATCCACTCATTTTGCTGGCTAAGGCCTCTTTCCTTTAATGACTCTGAACATAGGTAAATGTTTTCAATGTCATAGAGAGGTAAAATTTTGAACGTCGCAATATAGTCCCGAGCTAAAATTTCTTTAGGCTGCTGATGAGCGAGTAATTGGCATACGCCATCAGAAAGAAAGAATACATTGATTTCCTCAGTCAGTGCTGAGGTCGCTAATAACGCATCCAGTCCTTCGCGCCCACTGGCACTACCATGTGGCATAGTCGTAAAAACAAAGGCTATTTTCTTCACAAGAGACCTTATCTTATATCTTATAGAGTGACGTGGTTCATGATGTTCAGGTTTAAAACTGGATTGTGCGGTCAGTCGTTAACATGGATTCAGCCAGACTTCCTAAACCGCTCATGGTAAAACTTTCAGATAAGTTATAGGCAGATAGCGATAGCGCGTTAGCTTGCTCTTCATCTGTAATACCACGACGTAATCCTGCTGCAACGCAGATATTCATTTCACAGCCCGACTCTTGTGCCAGCTGGCGCCATGCTTTGACCAGGTCAAATTCATCATTCGCAGGGGAAGTTAAAGCATTGCCATTCAGAACGCCATCTTGATAGAAAAACACCGTCTTCAATAGATGCCCCTCTTTAAGAAGGGCCTTGGCAAATTGATAGGCACTTGCTGATTGTGAAGTGCCGTATGCAGGGCCTGTCACTAACAAACAATAGGTTAGCGGGGTTGTTTTACTCATTCACCACTCTTAAATTGGCGGATATATAAATAGACAGTGTGCTTGGAAATATTCAGACGATCAGCCACTTGGTTGATAGCATCTTTGATATCAAAGATCCCTTTTTCGTACAGGTTCAGAACCACTTGTTTATTTTTCGCGTTGTTAGAAACATTACGGTCATTGCTAACTTCTTCGATGGTGTATTCCAATGTTTGTGCGACTAAGTCATCAACTGAAGATGCAAAGTTCACATCGGAAGTCACTTCTTGCTTTTCTTCCGGCACAAAAGACTTAATGATTTCAGAGAATGGCACATCCAAGTTCATGTTGATACACAGTAAGCCAATAACACGTTGCTTACGGTTACGAATCGCAATCGTCACAGACTTCATTAAGTCGCCGCTTTTCGCTTTCGTAAAATACGCTTTAGAGACATTGGATTCCGCATCCGCCATGTCATGCAGCATTCTTAATGCTAAGTCAGTGATAGGGGAGCCAATTTTACGCCCTGTATGCTGACCATTCGCTATTCTCACTGCTGAACATTTGAGGTCTTCTAAAGAGTGAAGAACAATTTCACAATGCTCACCGATTAGCATAGCGAGCCCGTCAACCGCAGCTTCATATGATTTTAAAATTTCGTGGTCAGTCTCAGTAAACGGCTGGTTATCAAGAATATTAATATCACTGAGGTCTTGGGATTGTAATGCATCAGACATTTCAACGGCATCCTTCTAAAGTGTATAAAATTCATCACGTCAACCAATGAGGCATTCATTATTCGACTCATTTGCCTTCACTTTATCGTACATAGTCAACGGATGTGATGATTAAAAATAAAAACGAATCTATTGAAGTTAAAACTCCAAGGCGTTGCCGTCAAGCGAATGAATGCAAGAGAGTATGTTTTATCACAAGTTTTAAAGAATATAAGATTTTTAAATGTAAATTTTTAATCGAGAATGACACAACTCTGCTTTTTTAGCATTGAATTGCGTAACCCAATGAAAAAAGCTCAGAACGAATCTGAGCTTTTTTGTTTTTAATGCTGTGAAATCTTATTTTGCAGCAGGTTTGATATCTAATAATTCAACATCAAAGATCAGCGTTGAATTTGCTGGGATACCTGGAACGCCGTTTTCACCGTAAGCTAATTCTGGTGGGATAACTAATGTCATCTTGCCACCTTTCTTCAGGTTAGATAAACCTTCAGTCCAGCCTTTGATCACTGAGTTTAATGGGATAGTCAGTGGCTCGTTACGAGAATAAGAGCTATCGAATTCAGTGCCATCAACTAAAGAGCCTTTATAGTGAACAACAACGGTTTCGTCTTCTTTAGGTTTGGCGCCAGTACCGTCTTTTTCAATTTTGTACAGTAGGCCAGACTTAGTTTTCACTACGCCCTTTTCTTTTGCAAATTTCTCGCGATATTCATCACCTTTCTTCACGTTAGCTACTGATTCAGCTTTAATTTTATCTTCAGCTGCTTTTTTCACTTGTCCTTCGAATTGACGTAATGTTTCTTCAACTTGTGCATCAGTCATTTTGCTTTTGCCGTTGAATGCATCTTGAACACCAGCCAGTAATTGGGCTTTGTCCAAATTAATACCGATCGATTTTTGTTCTTCTAAAGAATTTTGCATGTAGCGACCTAAAGAGGCACCTAATGCATATGCGTTACGCTCTTCTGCATTTTTGAAAGCGCTCGCTTGTGTTTTTGCTTCTTCCGCCATAACTTGTGGGGCAGTAAAAGCGAATGCTAATGTTGTTGCTAATAGACTTGCCTTAAACAGTGATTTCATCCTAATCTCCGATAGCTATTATTCGAGCCATACGGCTCATTTTTATTGATAGCTGTTCCTTATCTTAAAAAACAAGCTGTCAGTTAACACAAAAAATATAAGAATATCTTAGACCACATTAACAAAAAGAGGTTTCGACGCCTACACCTTTAAATAAAACTTATCTGTTGATTTGTAATGTTCGGTTATTATGATGTTTTTTTCATGATGGGAACCCATAAGGAGAGTCTAAAATGGATTCATCAGACAATTTTGAACAGCGTTTAGAACTTTTAGAAAGCAAAGTTGCTTTCCAAGAATTGACTATTGAACAGCTTAACCAAGTGATTACAGAACAACAAATGCAGCTGTCAAAAATGCAGGAACATTTGCGTATCGTTGCGGAAAGATTGAAAGCGTCGCAATCATCTCACCTAGCTCGTCCTGAAGAAGAGACTCCCCCTCCCCATTATTAGTCTCTCAGCTTTTCCCCCTGATATGAAATTGGGAGATATCAATATCAGGCAATGCCATCTCTTCGGGCTTATCCAATTGAGGCACCCATTCATAGGGAACTCGATAAGCCCGATAGATCATGTTATCCCATGCGTATTGTTCATCGGTATAGGGGGAAATATATTCCCAAGCAATTTTATTTTCCTTAGTAACTTCAATAATTCGCCCATCCGCGCCCTCTGTAATCAATGTATTACCATTGAGGAGTCGTTGTGCGCTGCTAACATGCGGACTAAAAAATCGAAAACGATTCGTCGGCATTTTAAATCCCTGCTCGTTTGCAGAATGCTGCCAAACAATACCTAAGCTGATAGGGTCTATCTCCAAGACTCGAGAATAGTCACGACTCGCATTTTTTAATCCATAAAGCGATGTTGGCGTAGCTTGCCCATAGCCTGCTTGCCAGCCATTATCAAACAGTAAAATATTCCCAGCCCCCGGTAACCCTTGAGGAATAAGATGGGCATGATGTTGACCAATAATCCCCCCTAAATGCTTAACATTGTCATGGGTATAATCAGGTCCAATTTGCCATACAATCTTTCCAGTTTCACGGCTGGTAATTCCAATAATATTCGTTTCCCGAGAGCTCCATATCATATTCTCAGGATGAAAATGAGTATTGCCATTATCATAATGTTTGTTGGGACCAAGCCGAGATAGGCTATTGATATGTAAATAATCCCCCACACCATCAGATATGAGATTAGGATTACGATAAAAGACATTCTTTGCGGTTTCAGAAAAACCGAGCTCTGAAAAGTGATCACTGAGCGCCCAGGTCCATACAATATCTCCCTGCCAATTAATCTCAACAAAGACGTCATCCAGTAATGGCTTATCAGATATTTGAGGATTTTGAATATTTCGATGGCAAAGTAATAATGTTTTCCCTTCATAGATAGGGGATATCAAATCAGGCGTATAATACCCGACGGGGTTTCCTTCCCGTTGAAAATCATGATGGGCTCTTGCAGACCAATATTGTTCCCCAACATCATCCGTCAATAATTCGACACGATCAAATGACCAAACTTCGTTATTGTCCCAATCCCGCTGGACCAACCGAGTATATTCGCGATATTTATCACCTTCTTTTGACCGTTCATAACTCAGCAGATTGCCTCGGAGTAACATTTTACAAGGCACTCCATCACTGTCCTGCCAAACATGAACTTCATTGCCATTCATATCAATAAGCACAGCGCCCTTATTAGCCACTGAAAATAATGTATAACCATTCCAGGCTTTATCTGGTTTATAAATTGTTGTTTTTGTAGGATAAATAGAGGGCATTCCCATAATGATTTTCCTAGATAATTGAGACTATGACACGAGATAAACGAAGAAATTAATCTCGATAAAAATCATGGAAATTATAAGCTAGAAAAATAACCAATTGATTTACAATAAATTTCAGTAATTATTAAATTTAATAACAGTGAATGCTTGAGACTGAATTTTGAGTAAAAAAAAGCCCAACATAAAAATGTTGAGCCTACATTCGAAATAAAAAGCTAGTTCGCTTTTTATTAAATCTCTTTTTTAGAGATTAGTGGCAACCGCAACCACCATGCTTGTGTCCGTGACCTTGACCTTCGCCACCACCACAGCAACCACCTTCTGAACCGTGGCTATGACCGCCACCGCCACAGCAACCACCTTCGTGGTCATGGTCGTGGTCGTGACCATCAGCACCATGGACGTGGCCATGTGCGATTTCTTCTTCAGTTGCTTCACGGATAGCCATGACTTCAACATTAAATTTCAGGTTTTGACCTGCTAACATATGGTTACCATCAACGATAACTTCATCGCCTTCGATGCCTGTGATTTCAACAGGAACTGGACCCATGTCAGTGTCCGCTAAGAAACGCATACCCACTTCCAGCTCGTCAACGCCCATGAATACATCTTTCGGTACGCGTTGAACTAAGTTGTCATCGTATTGACCATATGCATCGTCTGAAGCGACTTCAACATCGAAATGTTCGCCAACTGCGCGACCTTCTAATGCTTTTTCCAGACCAGAAATTAAAGAACCACGGCCATGCAGATAGTCCATTGGCGCATTCGCCGGGGACTCATCAACTAAAACACCGTCTTCTGTTCTTACTTGGTAAGCGAGGCTTACAACCAAGTCTTTTGCTACTTTCATGACATCTCCTACGACCCGTAAGGGAAAAATTTTTGCCAATTGTACCGGAAAACAATTGTGCTGTATTGAGAATTGACAAAATTCTCTTATTCTGGCGTAAAAATTCCAATAACTTGTTCTTGCTTTCTCACATGCTCAGTTGCATCGCCTTCAGCTTGACGTTGTTGATCCCCACAATTCACACATTCAACCACATCAATTTTATCTTCTCGCCACATCATTAAGGTGTCTTGAGACTTGCATTTAGGGCAGGTTGCCCCAGCAATAAAACGTTTACGTGTTGCTGCCATTTTTCTACCTTACTGTTCGTTATTCCAGCCATGCGGTTGGCGATTTTCTCTTTGCATCTCTTTTTCAAAAAGTTCGTTGAGTTCACGCCGCGCCTCTTTAATACGCGAAATTTGCCCGCTATCGCTGTTCTCATTTTCAGGAATAATATCCCGCAGCATACGCATATCAAGCCGACGGAAATGCTGTTTCGCTCGATAAGCTTTGTGTGGATGCATTCCGGTGCTAATCAGTGCTTTGCTTCCCATTTCTAACGCGCTTGAGAAGGTTTCACGGCTAAAATCCGTCACGCCGCTGTGCAGTAATTCGTGAGCTTCTAAGCGCCCTTTTGCACGCGCAATAATATGCAAATTCGGGAAGTTTTCTTGGCAAATACGCACAATTTCCATCACTTCTTCAGGAACGTTGCTGGTGATCACAATCGCTTTGGCTTTATCCGCTCCCGCTGAGCGTAGAAGTTGTAGTTCTCGCGCATCCCCATAATAGACGGTGTAACCGTAGCGGCGCATGGTACTAATCGCGGTAACATCTTGTTCAAGCACCGTAATATTCACTTTGTTCGCCATCAATAGACGACCAACCACCTGCCCCATTCGCCCAAATCCCACTAAAATAACGTGAGGATTGGTGTCTTCCACAAACGGTTTTTCGGTAGAGGTTGCTGGCTGATTATAACGGCGGTTGAGATACGCATCTATCAACTGCATCACAAGTGGTGTTGTCATCATCGATAGCGTCACCACGACCAACAATAAATCCATTTGCCTTTCATCAATCACGCTAGCACCGAATGCCGTGGCATAAATGACAAAGGCGAACTCGCCACCTTGGCTAAGCACCCCAGAGAATTGCGCTCGAGCACCTGTGCGTAAACGCGCCACAAATCCCAATACATATAAGACAAGCGCTTTCACGGCGACCAGCACCAAAACTGCCAGTAAAACTTGAGGGAGATAAGCCCACAATACTTGTAAATTTAATGACATACCGACGGAGATGAAAAACAGCCCTAGCAGCAAGCCTTTAAACGGTTCAATATTAATCTCAAGTTCATGACGAAATTCCGTCTCAGCGAGCATCACCCCCGCCATAAACGTACCCAACGCCATTGAGAAGCCAAGGCTTTCCATAATCAACGCGGAACCCAGTACGACTAACAACGCCGCTGCGGTAAAAATTTCATGAACACCCGATTTCGCTGCGAGCCTAAAGAGTGGACGTAATAAATAACGCCCGACAATCCATAGCCCCGCAAACGCCACCACTTTCAATCCAATTTTGTACCAATCGCTGCTTCCCGTATCCCCTGCCAACAGCGGGATCAGTGCCATAATCGGGATTACCGCCATATCTTGGAACAGTAAAACAGAAAAACCGAGCTGCCCACTTTCTTGGTTGGACATCCCTTTTTCATTCATTAATTGCAGCGCCATAGCCGTTGAGGACATCGCCATTCCCAGCCCGCCAACCACAGCTGCCTGCCAAGAAAACTGAGCTAGAATCAAGATCCCAGCCATCAAAGCTGCGGTTACAACCACTTGAATGGTACCGACACCAAAAATCGATCGGCGCAGCTCCCACAATTTCGAAGGTTTCAGTTCCAACCCAATCAAAAACATTAAGAAGACAACACCCAGCTCCGAGAAGTGCAGAATGTCATCCACATTGCGAATAAAGCCTAATACAAATGGGCCAATCGCAATCCCTGCCAGTAAATACCCTAGCACCGCCCCCAGACGAATTTTTTGGGCAATCGGCACCATCACCACACCAGCGCATAAAAATATGATCACCGACTCAAATAGATTTAACTCATCCATTTGAAATATCTCCTGTATTGAGGGGTTGTCTCATCCATTGCTTATACTCTTCAACCATTTGCTGTAACTGTTGTGGGCTCTGCCGACGGGCAGAATAGATAATATTTGGTTCTATCCAGTGCATATCACACATTAATGAGGTCAATTCAAATGGACGAAGAATTTCGGATAATGGATAACGATTATAGCCACCATACTGGTAAGCTTCTTCTGGCTCCCCCGTGGTGATAATCGAGCGCCAATATTTGCCTTTCAGTTTTTGGTATCCTTGGTCTGTGGCAAATCGGCGAGTCAGAACTTGGTCAAACCACTCTTTTAATAGCGCGGGGCAACTATAAGTATACAGCGGGTGCTGAAATACAATGACATCATGCTGGCAAAGCAGCTTTTGTTCTGCGGTGACATCAATAAAATAATCGGGATATGTTGCGTATAAATCGTGGATAGTGACATTGTCAAAATCGCGCACTGCATTTAACAACAGACGATTAGCAACAGATTCATGGGGGTCTGGGTGAGCGTAGACCACGAGCACTTTTGGCGTAATTGACATCTTTCCCTCCTCAAAGGCGTGTCAGGCGGATAATTTTCCGTTACCATGCAGCCTGCTAAATGTACTTTAAGCTTAATATATTTCAGTAATAACTTTATTATTCGAATATATCTAACTCAATAATTTAACATATTTTCAATAGACGGTTTCTATGATTGTTTTCTCTTCATTACAAATTCGCCGAGGTGTACGTGTTCTGCTGGACAATGCAACTGCGACTATCAATCCGGGGCAAAAAGTCGGGTTAGTGGGTAAAAACGGCTGCGGAAAATCCACATTGCTGGCACTGTTAAAGGGTGAATTGCAGGCGGAAGCAGGATCAGCAACCTTTCCAAGCAATTGGTCTATGGCGTGGGTGAACCAAGAAACTCCAGCCCTTGATGTGCCTTGTATTGAGTATGTCATTGATGGTGATCGTGAGTTTCGCGCCTTAGAACATAAGCTCCAACAGGCGAACGAAAAAAATGACGGTCATGCTATTGCCGTCATTCATGGGCAATTAGATGCCATTGATGCGTGGACAATTCAGTCCCGTGCAGCGAGCTTGCTACATGGTCTTGGCTTTAGCCAAGCACAGCTACAGTCTCCGGTAAAATCATTTTCCGGTGGATGGCGTATGCGCCTGAACCTTGCACAAGCCCTACTGTGCCGTTCCGATTTATTACTTCTCGATGAACCGACGAACCATTTAGATTTAGATGCGGTGATTTGGCTGGAAAAATGGCTTAAAAGCTATTCTGGCACGCTGATTTTGATTTCCCATGATAGGGACTTCCTCGACCCAATCATCGACAAAGTGCTGCATATCGAACAAGAAACCATGTTCGAATACACGGGCAACTACTCTTCATTCGAACGCCAACGTGCGACTAAACTCGCTCAGCAACAAGCTTTATATGAGAGCCAACAAGCTAAAGCCGCTCACTTACAAAGCTATATTGACCGCTTTAGAGTGCAAGCCACCAAGGCAAAACAGGCACAAAGCCGAATTAAAATGCTCGAACGCATGGAGATGGTCGCCCCTGCCCATGTGGATAACCCATTCCATTTCTCATTCCGTCAACCGGAAAGCCTGCCGAATCCATTATTAAAAATGGAAAAAGTCAGTGCAGGTTACGGTGAAAAAGTGGTGCTGGAATCCATCAAATTGAATTTAGTTCCGGGTTCTCGCATTGGGTTACTGGGACGAAATGGTGCCGGTAAATCCACACTAATCAAAATGCTAGCAGGTGACTTACCACCATTACACGGTGAAATCTCACTCGCCAAAGGGATCAAACTGGGGTATTTCGCCCAGCATCAATTAGAATATTTGCATGCGGATGAATCCCCGCTACAGCATCTTGCTCGCCTTGCACCTGAACAAACTGAACAGCAATTACGTGATTACCTTGGCGGCTTTGGTTTTAAAGGCGACCAAGTGACGGATCCTAGTGGACGTTTCTCTGGTGGGGAAAAAGCCCGCTTAGTATTAGCTCTGATTGTCTGGCAGCGCCCTAACTTACTGTTACTCGATGAGCCAACCAACCACTTAGATTTGGATATGCGCCAAGCACTAACCGAAGCGTTAATGGCTTTCGAAGGCGCATTGGTTGTGGTTTCCCATGATAGACACTTACTGCGCACCACCACGGATGAGCTGTATCTGGTTCATGGCGGAAAAGTGGAGCAATTTGATGGTGACCTCGAAGATTACCAACAATGGTTAGCTGAGCAGAACAAAATGGAGCTACAACAAGCTCGTGATCTGCTTGATAAAGAAAAGCCAGCCAGTACGTCAACCATGACGGCGCAAGATAGAAAAGACCAAAAACGCCGCGAAGCCGAATTCCGTCAACTAACCCAACCTATCCGTAAAAAAATCACGGAGTTGGAAAAGAAAATGGAAAAACACTCTGTATCCTTAGCGGAGTTAGAGGCGAAGTTATCCGATGCCGCCATTTATGAGCAAGATAAAAAAGCGGAGCTGACTGACTGTTTGAAAAAGCAGACTGAGCATAAATCAGCCCTTGAAGACGTTGAAATGGAATGGATGGATCTGCAAGAGCAGTTAGAAACCATGACCAATGAGTTTGAAGCGGGTTAATTCGTAATCGTTCTTCAATAATAACCCTTTATTAAGATCAAACTAATAAAGGGTTATTTCAATAAATGACCAAAAGAGATAATCATAATTAGAACTTTTAAGTTTAAGAATTTAATTACACATAAAAATCTTATTTATGGTTTCTTTAAAACATAATCCGAAGCGTTGACGTGTTATTAACAGAATTAAATATTAACATATCGTTAACCTAAAGCAGTTGCAGCCACACAACCAAAGTGTAACACTAAAAATAACGCTTATTCTTCAATGAATTAAAATCACTACAAAACGCACAAATTGCCATCTATTTTGTCGCTTAAATATCCCCATTATAATGAAGCCAATCCTACAAATTAAAAATAAAAACCTATAAAGATAAGGCATTAGCACTTATCAAGATTCTATGGTTGGTGCAGCATGATTTATATCATTACGATGCTCTATGGCAGAGACACAGCGAAAAAATATTTCTGGTTTATTCTGGCGCTCACACTATTTGGTGTTCTGATTGGTGCCTGCTTTTTTCTATTACCTTTTTTTGCTGATCCCCATGAGTTTATGATTTTCCTCTGTATTCCAATTTTATTGGAAGCTATTCGCTCGTTTGTCTGCGCGATGTATTGCCAAGGTGCTACCCGAGGGCTGCGGATCAGCCGCGGATTAGTGCTACTTTTTATGGTCTACATTGTCTTATTTTCTAAAATACATGCATGGGAAACGGTTCTCTCTGGATTTATTACTGGCTTATATCTCATGGTCAGTGCTATCTGGAAAATGTCCAATAGCGTGGTTTTAAAATTTGAACGCTGGAAGTTGATGTTCACTGTCTCCATTATTGAATTTTTATTAGGTTTATGGAATTTCATTCCTTGGTCTTTTGACTATTCCTCTCGCCAAGTTTATTGGGATGTCGGCACGCTGATTATGATCTTCTCCCTCGATTCATTCTTTGTTTACTACTTTGTTGTGAGCAGCCAAATTTCCAATGTTAACCAGATGGTATTTACACGCAATCGCAATAATGACGCTTCAAACAGAGAACGCGGCACCTTACACGTATGGACAACGACCGGGCAACTGCCGTTATTTTTTAAAATTATCCAACGTTATATTGTTTCCCGTAATTCATTGGGCGTGATTAGTACGGGGCATGTGGCTTTTGAACTGGATGAAATATATATCAGCCACTACCCAGAGAAAGATATCGACCGCGATACAGCGCAATTTTTGCAGATATTAAAATCCACCGAGGAAAACAATGACACGGGAGTTTTTCAAATCAGCTATCTTGATGAAATGAAAATTGCGCCGCCATCAAACTTCAAATTAACCATTGAAGGGATCAGCAAAGAAAAATTAGACGCATTCTGGCAAGAGTACAGTAAAGACACGACTTATAATTTAACGAATCGCAATTGTTCAACCGTCGTTTCTTTGGCGCTAATAAAAAGTACCGAGGGATATTTTACTGAGAAAAAAGGCGGCTTCATGCTGCTACTTAAATTGCTCTTTAGCCCTGAGCTTTGGGTCATGTCCCAACTCAGAAAACATGCAAGTATAATGACGTGGACACCGGGCATTGTTTTAGATTATTCCCGCGCCATGTCTGTTTTATTAAAAATGTAGCGTGTAGATGAGCAATCTATTACCTCAAAATGAGTGGAGAACCGAGTATCGCTATAAATCCCATATGGATTTTAATCACGAAACTTCGGACGTCGCCATTCATAATTTTCGCTCTTTTCAGTTTGCCGATAAGAATGAATACACTTGGGATACAAAGCATTACAACCTGTCTAACTTGCAAAGCGTAGACTTAGTTCAATCCCACTGGTCTGGTAAAATGATAGCCCATGTCTTTCTGAGCTTCGGTTTTACCAATGGGGACTATGTCTCTTTCTCTATCGAGACAAGGCGAAAAACACATCAACAATTTTCGGTTTGGAAGGGTTTTTTCTATAACTACGATATTATCTATGTGGTCGCTGATGAGCAGGATTTAATTGGTACTCGCGTTAATTTACGCAATGAGCAGGTCTATATTTATCCCTTAAATTTAGATAAGCCACTTATTACCGAACTGTTTCTCAATTATATGAGTAAACTTAATCAGCTCAAAGAGACCAATGAAAAATATCATTCTATGTGGAATAACTGCACGACCAGTATTTATAAAATTGCCAAGAAAACCTATCCTGATTTTAAATTTAACTGGAAACTGTTAGTCAGTGGCTACGCTTCTCAATATTGTCATCAATTAGGTTTTATTGAAGATAAAGATTATTTTAATAAACAAAAAATCCCAATCATTCCATTAATTAACCACACATTCTCACACCAGATAAGGCGTTAATTCCGCTCATAGTAACCGGCAGAAAGGTACAATAGATCCTTAGCTAATCCCTGATAAGGATCTATTTTCGGTATTAAGCCCTAAATTTAATTACATTCTCACTATCGAACTTTCACGCACATCACATGGTATTCGCCATTAATTTTTTCTGTACCTTCCGTTTCATGTTCAAAGCCCGGAAACTCGCTATCCCACGCTTGTAAACTGCGTAAATAACCAATATGCGGGCTGTTGGTTTCGCCAAAGCTTTCGCCGGATAACAACATTGGGATCCCCGGTGGATAAGGAATAATCGAGTTCGCTGCAATACGCCCAGCCAGCTTATCTAACGGCACAGCTTCAACGCGGTTCGCAACAATCTGTTGATAGGCATCACGTGGACTCATCATGACATTGGGTAACTCTGAATAGGCTTGATTCAGCTGGCTACCCGGATTATTGCGCTGCAAGTAAGCAAACATCTTATCCCCCAAGTCTCTCAGCCCCATCTCACCATAAATTTCAGGCGCGACTTCCACCACTTCAGGTAACACTTTTTTCAGCTGCGTGTTGGCATCGTAGTGGCGTTTAAAGGAGAGCAATGCATTAACTAATGTGCCCCATTTCCCTTTAGTGATCCCCATAGAAAACAGGAACATAATTTGGAAATCGGTAGTACGGGTCGGCACAATACCATAATGATTTAGCCATGCGGTCACGAGCGCCGCAGGGACACCGGAATCGAGCAGCTTGCCATCGTCCCCCATTCCTGGCGCCAAAATACTCACTTTGATAGGGTCTAACATCGCCCAATCTGCGGGAATATTTTTGAAACCATGCCACGTATCTTCAGGGTTCATTACCCAACAGCTTTGCTCTTTCATCAGCAATTCAACAGGCGCAAACTCAAAATCGTAGCGCTCGCCAGTTGCAGGATCCTTCACCGTTTCCTGATTCCACGGTTTGAAAAACCACTCGCCATCATTTTGGAACTCTTTGTACAGATAGCCGAGTGATTGACGAAAGTCGATGGCTTCGCGGATCACTTCATCCGTTAATGAGCGCCCGCTATTCCCATCCATCATATCTGCCGCAATATCGTTTGAGGCGCAAATGGCATACAGCGGCGAGGTGGTTGCATGCATGTGATAGGCTTGATTAAAACGATTAAAATCAATAGCGTTACGTCCATTTCGCACATGAATAAACGAGGCTTGCGACAACGCATTCAATAATTTATGGGTTGAGTGAGTCGCGAAAATGGTAGGGTCATCCTCTTTGCGCTCTTCATCACGCATCGCGAAATGGTCACGGTAAATCGGGTTAAATCGCGCGTAACCGTACCATGCCTCATCAAAATGAATTCTATCGAGGGATTTATCCAATAGATTTTGCACTTTACGCGCGTTGTAGCAAACACCATCATAAGTGCAGTTTGTAACCACGCTATACGCCGGCTTTTTACCGATTTTATCAGCGGTAAATGGATTGTCGGCGATCTTTTTCTGAATGGCCTCAGGGGACATTTCTGTTGGGTAAATCGGTCCAATAATCCCATAGCGGTTACGACTCGGGACCATATAAACAGGTTTTGCTCCCGTTAAAATCAAGCCTTGTTCGATGGATTTATGGCAGTTTCGGTCAATGACCACCACGTCGTCGTCCGTCATACAAGCTTGCATAATGGTACGGTTCGAGCCCGAAGTCCCGACCACAACGGAATAGGATTGGTCAGCACCAAAAATCCGAGCCGCGTTTTTCTCGCACTCCCCAAATGCCCCAGTGTGATCGAGCAACGAACCCACAGCAACTCGCTCGATGCCGATATCTGTACGGAATAAATTTTCACCAAAAAAGTCGTGATAAATACGCCCAGCGGGCGTTTTGGTAAAGCCGACACCCCCTTGGTGTCCCGGCGCTGCCCATGAATGTTCGTGTACATCACTGTATTTAATTAAACTTTTCATTAATGGCGGGAGTAACTGCGCACGGTAACGGATGATAGCAGCGAGAACGCGTCCGGCAATAAAGTCCGCCGAATCCTCTAAAATCCATGCAAACTCATCCACCTGCTCCATCATTTTTCTATCAAATGCCACTAAGGCTTCTTCACGATCACTCAAGAGAAAAACGGGTACATCTTCTTGGCGGCGATGAAGCTGGGTAATTAGCCGATGTGCTTGGGCTTGCTCTTCTTTATCGGACATATCTCGCCCGTAAAGCAAGCAGTCAATGCTGGTGTTTGAGCGAATATAGGCAAGACCGTCTTCAAAATCACGGATAATGACCGTTTCGACGTGTTCGTCATTCAGTTCGCTTGCCAGCCGTGCAACCGCATGGCTGATCACAGAATCTTCATCTGTTAGCTCGGTATAAACGATCAATGCCCTCATGGACTCTCCCTCAATGAATTGTTTTAAGCGAAATAATGCCTCCTTTAGTCTTAACGCAGATAAGATTATTTTGCAAAGTTATCGGGGTATTAATAGTTATTCGTCAAGTTTATTAATCATCACTTTGGCATTCATCACCAATGCTTTCGCTTTATCTTCCCGTTTTTGTAACAACGCCATGAACAGTAAATCGGTCAGGGTATTTTGTGCCGTTCTTGAAGAAATTGATGAGCTGCGCCATTCGTTTTCTTCTGCCACACTTTCCAACATATAGTCTGACATTTGAGCGAGTGGAGACTCTTTCGAGCGCGTAATAGCGATAACACAAGCACCATTTTGATGCCCGATATTGGCGGCAGTGAGCATATCTTTGCGCTTTCCAGAGAAGGAAATCACGATTTGCACATCTTTCGGCGTCAAGGTTAATGCGGCCGCAATTTGAACGTGATGATCCGGCTCCACGAGCGTGGTAATGCCGATTTTCTGAAGCTTATAACTTAAATCTTTCGCAGTGAGTCCTGAGCCGCCAATCCCAACAATTTGCACGCGTTGTGCGCTATCTATGCGCTGAATGATTTTTTCAAACTGTTTGAAATCAAGACGTTTTGTGGTTTCTGTGATGGAATAATTTTTCTCTAATGCCAGCTTCTGCGCGACCACCATCAAGCTATCCGTTTGCGTAATACGGTTATGCAACGCGCGGTGAGGCTCCCCCAACTCTTGCTGTTGGCGACCAATGATTTCACTTAGCGCCAATTTCAGCGCGGGGTACCCCTTTACACCTAGCTTTTGACTAAACTTCACTATAGCGGATTGGCTGATCCCCAATTGCTCCGCTAACTGTGAAGATGATAGTTTCAGCACATTTTCCGGACTTTCTAAGATAAATTGTGCAATTTTACGTTGATTTTCCGCAAGTCGCGGTAATAGGTACGTGATGGTATCGAGTAACGTCATAGTAGCCCTCAAGAAGATAAACCTTCATCGACAGAATAAATTTACAAATAAATTATTCCTTTAATAAGAACTCAATGCTTGGTAATTAATTATTAAAATTCAAATCACTATTAATTTATAGGGCAATAAACAACCAAATTTATTCGCTTATATTGACAAGGGAGAATAGATAGCACCGTGATGATTATCACATCAAAGGAATAAATAATTCCATAGCATACCCCTCATGATACGTTTAAGGAGTTATTACTATGTCGATTGATTTAAGCAAGATGGTCACGGAAAGCCGTAACGAAGCCAGCACCCACATTGACCAATTATCTACCATTGAAATGCTGCAAGTCATCAACAATGAAGATAAAAAAGTCCCTTTGGCTGTCGAAAAAACCTTACCGCAAATTGCACAATTGGTCGATAAAGTTGCGGCAGCTTTCCAACAAGGTGGTCGTCTAATTTATTCCGGTGCGGGTACTTCGGGACGTTTAGGGATCCTCGATGCCAGTGAGTGCCCTCCTACCTATGGAACCCCACATGAACAAGTGATTGGGCTGATTGCCGGTGGTCACCAAGCAATCTTCCGTGCCGTTGAAAATGCGGAAGATAAACCCGAATTAGGGGAGCAAGACTTAAAGAATATCGATTTCAATCAAAAAGATATTCTAGTTGGGATCGCCGCCAGTGGCCGCACGCCTTATGTTCTAGGTGCCATGAAATATGCACATTCCTTAGGTGCAACCGTTGCCTCAATTAGCTGTAACCCTGATAGCCCTGTTTCTCAAGCCGCTGACATTGCTATCACCCCGATTGTGGGCGCTGAAGTTGTCACCGGCTCTTCGCGCATGAAAGCGGGAACCGCACAGAAACTGATTTTAAATATGATCACCACTGGGGCGATGATCCGCATCGGCAAAGTCTTTGGCAATTTAATGGTCGATGTGGAAGCGACTAACGCTAAGCTCATTGAGCGCCAGACTAAGATTGTGATGGAAGCAACCGAATGCGACCGCCAAAGCGCAGAATCTGCATTACAACAATGTGATAGACACTGTAAAACAGCGATCTTGATGATTTTATCTGGCTTAAATGCTGATGAAGCTCGTCAATTGCTCGCTAAAAATCATGGCTTTATTCGCACTGCCCTCAACATCGCAAAATCCGTCTAATCGGCGGATCTCTATGAGAGAAACAGTATGGCTAAAATAACAAATGAAATGATACAGCAGATCCTGCAACACGTGGGTGGCGGTCGCAATATTAAGCAGTGCGGTAACTGCATGACGCGTTTACGGCTTACCTTACATGATGACCAGTTTATCGATAAAACCGAAATCAAAAAAATCCCCGGCGTACTGGGCGTAATTGAAAGTGACGACCAGCTGCAAATTGTTTTGGGCCCAGGAAAAGCCCAAGCCGCCGCGGATTTAATGAAGCAAATGTTAGAAAATGGCGAAGCGGATGATGCCCATGACTCTGCTGCGACCCAAGATCTGAAAGAGATTGCTTCAGCCAATAAACAGCAGCTGAAGAAAAAACAAACCAGCGCCGTTCATCGCTTTTTATCTAAATTTGCGACTATTTTTACCCCATTAATTCCGGGCTTTATCGGCGCGGGTCTCTTAATGGGCTTGGCCTCATTACTCACATTATTATCAGCGAACCAAAACTTATTCCCTGCGGATTCAACCCAGCTTGCCCACCTCAAAAGCTTAATTGCGTATATGAGTGTATTCGGTAAAGGGTTATTCACCTTTATGGGATTGTTGATTGGTTATAACGCCCAAAAAGCGTTTGGGGGAAGTGGCGTTAACGGTGCCATTATCGCTGCGCTGTTTATTTTAGGTTACGACCCGGCGGCCACTAAAGGCTTCTATTCCGGTATGACAGACTTCTTTGGTTGGTATATTGACCCGAGAGGCAACATTATCGGGATCCTAATTGCCTGTATTTTTGGTGCTTGGGTTGAAAAACAAGTGCGTAAAATCATTCCGGCTAGTTTGGATATTATTTTAACCTCAACCATTACGCTGTTAATCGTCGGCGCTGCAACCTTTGTCTTCATCATGCCTATTGGCGTTTGGTTATTCGAAGGAATGTCTTGGCTATTCATGCACTTAAACGGAAACCCTATCGGCACAGCCGTCTTAGCGGGTCTGTTCCTGATTGCGGTAATGTTCGGTGTCCATCAAGGCTTTATTCCGGTGTATGTCGCGTTAGTTGAAGCGCAAGGGTTTAACTCGTTATTCCCAATCTTAGCGATGGCAGGTGCAGGTCAAGTGGGTGCGGCACTGGCACTGTATGTGAAGGCGAAGAAAGGCTCTGTTACCCGCAGCCAAATTGGTGGTGCACTCTTCCCCGGCTTCTTAGGTATTGGTGAACCATTGATTTACGGGGTGACGTTACCACGAGTGAAACCGTTTGTGACCGCCTGTTTAGGGGGCGCGGCCGGTGGTTTCTTTATCGGTGCCATCGCGTGGATGGGTCTACCTGTAGGGTTAAATACCGTATTCGGCCCTTCAGGATTAATCGCTATTCCACTGATGACGTCAGACCAAGGCGTGCTTCCTGCAATGGCGGTGTATGCAGGCGGTGTCTTAGTCTCTTATCTGTGCGGGTTTATTTTCACCTACCTGTTCGGTAGTAAAAATGTCGATTTAGACTAGAGGATAACGTGGATTGAAAAACAAAAAAGGCACCTAAGGTGCCTTTTTTGTTACTTTCATATTGTGTTCGTCGGCTTACATCTTTCAGCGTCATAAGGAGAGCACCGTCTCTGTATCCCTACCCACTTAATTTATTGAGACGTTACTCCAACCAAATTAATGGCACACACGCGGCGGTCAGTATCCCCATCACTAGGTTGAAAATAAACCATGCACGGCGGCTACGTAAGAAAACCCCAATCAAAGAACCGAAGCCCATCCAAATCAAGCCTGCGACAAAATTCACAATCACAAAAGCGATGCTCATTACAATGATGGACTGAGTAAATAACTCGCCTGGAAGACTAAAACTCCCTACCGCCCCTAACCCCATCATCCATGCTTTCGGATTTAAGAACTGCAATAGTCCGCCTTGAAACCAAGTGACGCTTTTAGAGGCTTTGCTGTCTGTTTTGAGTGGCTCGTAGCTGGCGGTAGCGGTTTTCCATGCTAGCCATAATAAATAAACGCTACCAATGATTTTCAGCACAATATGAATTGCAGGATATAATAGTAATAGCGCGGCAACACCGAACGCAGACAAATATAAAATTGACTGCATGCCCAGCATAATTCCTAATAATAATCCGATACTGCGACGAAAACCGTAGTTAGCTGCACAAGAGGTCAACAACATGTTGTTAGGGCCGGGTGTGACTGCTGCAATGAATAAAAACGTAAAAAGCGAAAAAATTAGCCCCAGAGTCATTTATACTATGTTCCTCAACCTAAATTTGTTTCTAAGTTTGTTTACTTGCATCGCAGAAAAATAACAGTATGTTATGTGACTCACAAGCGTTCCACTAAATAAAAAATAAGGCCATGTCAGAAAATTTCCGCCCTATGAGTTGGGCAAAAAACCCTCATCTCCAAACCTTATTGCCAAGGATCTTTCGCCGTACCCCGAAAATTATCCCAACATGGCAGCGATTAGAATTGCCTGACGGTGATTTTATCGATCTTGCTTGGAGTGAAAATCCAGAAAAAGCGAGCAAAAAACCTCGTTTAGTGATTTTTCATGGGTTGGAAGGAAATTTTAAAAGCCCCTATGCCCACGGGATGTTAGAAAGCGCCCAAAAGCAAGGGTGGCTCGGCGTGATCATGCATTTTAGAGGATGCAGCGGTGAACCTAACCGTCAAAAACGTATTTACCATTCTGGTGAAACTAGTGATGCACGTTATTTCTTACATTGGCTAAAACAGACATGGGGGGAAGCACCAACTGCTGCTGTAGGTTATTCCCTTGGCGGTAATATGCTAGCCTGTTATTTAGCTGAAAATGGTGAGAAAGCTGAATTAGATGCCGGCGTTGTTGTCTCAGCTCCATTAATGCTCGAAGCCTGCTCCATGAAAATGGAGAAAGGAATTTCTCAGCTCTATCAACGCTACCTATTAAATGGGTTGAAACGTAACGCCACCCGCAAACTGGTACGCTACCCTGGTTCACTCCCTCTTAATTTGTTGCAGCTTAAACAGTTAAAACGCATTCGTGAATTTGATGATGTGATCACCGCGCGTATTCATGGTTTTGATGATGCTGCGGATTATTATCAAAAATGCAGCGCACTACCTAAGTTATCTCAGATTACTAAGCCAACCCTGATTATTCACGCAAAAGACGACCCGTTTATGGCGCCCGAAGTCGTGCCTGATTTAAGTCATTTACCTGAAAATATTGAATACCAAATGACGGAACATGGTGGACACGTCGGCTTTGTCGGCGGTAGTTTTAGAAAGCCACAAATGTGGTTAGAAACTCGTATTCCTCTGTGGCTAACAGCGTATTTGAATGAGCAAAAATCATGATTATTCCGTGGAAAGATCTCGCTCCTGAAACGCTCGAAAACCTTATCGAGAGTTATGTTTTACGCGAAGGAACCGATTACGGCGTTCACGAAAAAAGCTTGCAGGACAAAGTGAATGATGTGAAACGGCAGTTAGTTTCTGGCGAAATTGTGCTAGTCTGGTCTGAGTTACATGAATCGGTAAATTTCATGCCTAATAACCAGTTTCGCCCGTAGCGCTGTTTCTCAAAAATAGTGGTCATGGCGTAAAACAGGGAGTCCACTATGTCGAAGAAGCATCCGATTATTGCAGTGACGGGTTCGAGTGGCGCAGGAACAACCTCAACGAGCCAAGCTTTTCGTAAAATTTTCCATCAATTAAATATCCGCCCAGCCACCCTTGAGGGCGATAGTTTTCACCGTTATACCCGCCCTGAAATGGATATGGCTATTCGTAAAGCCCGCGAGCAAGGGCGCCATATCAGTTATTTCGGCCCTGAGGCCAACGATTTTTCTCTACTTGAACAGACGCTAATTGACTATGCTAAAACTGGCAGCGGTCAATCTCGAAAATATTTACATACTTACGATGAAGCGGTGCCCTATGGTCTGCAACCCGGTACGTTTACCCCGTGGGAATCGCTACCAGCCAATACCGATGTGCTGTTTTATGAAGGATTACATGGCGGAGTAGTTACCCCAGAGCACGATGTTGCACAACATGTTGATTTACTTGTCGGTGTGGTGCCGATTGTTAACCTTGAATGGATCCAAAAACTCATCCGCGATACCACCGAGCGAGGACATTCCCGTGAAGCGGTGATGGATTCCGTTGTCCGTTCGATGGGTGACTATATTAACTATATTACGCCGCAGTTTTCCCGTACTCATATTAACTTCCAGCGGGTTCCTACCGTTGACACCTCTAACCCTTTCTCTGCCAAAGCAATACCTTCACAGGACGAAAGTTTTATCGTTATTCGCTTTAGAGGATTAGAGCAGATCGATTTCCCTTATTTATTATCCATGTTAAATGGCTCGTTTATTTCAGCGATGAATACCATTGTGGTACCCGGTGGGAAATTAGGACTCGCGATGGAACTTATTATGATGCCATTAGTGGAAAAATTAATGAAACAGCGAAATGGGTAGTTTGAGATTCTCATTAAAGAGATAAATAACAAGATGCTTATCTTAATTGTCGATAAGCATCTTAATAGCAAGAAAACAATTACGGCGTTTTAATTTCGAAGCTATGAGTCACGTTAACTGTTTTTTCTAACATGATAGCAACGGAACAATATTTTTCTGCAGAAAGTTGAACCGCACGCTCCACTACTTTGTCCGTTAGTTCACGTCCCGTCACAATAAAATGTAGGTTGATATCCGTAAAATAACGCGGGGCTTCTTCACGACGCTGTGAAGTTAACTTCACTTCACAATCAACAATATCCTGACGACCTTTTTGTAAAATAGAAACCACATCAATCGCACTGCATCCGCCTGCCGCCATTAGAACCATTTCCATCGGACTTGGTGCTTTATCGCCCGCATTACCATCCATCATAATTTGATGACCTGATGCCGACTCACCTAGAAAAGAGAGCCCTTCAACCCACTTTACGCGTGCTTCCATTTTTTATTCCTCTCGAAAATAGTGATATTTATCGCCATATTGTTCCATATATCTAGACAATGTTATATCAGCATTATTAGGCTGAAGCGATACAGGGAAGACTTTCGGCATTGGATATGATACAAACAATGGTCAGTTGATAGGATTAAGATCAAAACTCAACGATTTAATTGATTATATTATACAATTGATATTAATTTGCGTTGGCCTAGAGCAGCATTAATAATAGGCATCAATGCGACTTAATATGCTAAGCTAGACACTTTAAAGTCAGCCTTTTCCTACTTTTCGAAAGGTTGCAATAACATACAGAGGATAACGCTAATGGTTCTCGGCAAGCCACAAACAGACCCTACTCTTGAATGGTTTTTGTCACACTGCCATATTCATAAGTATCCATCCAAGAGCACTCTGATCCATCAGGGTGAAAAAGCAGAAACCCTTTACTACATTGTTAAAGGCTCAGTGGCTGTTTTAATCAAAGATGAAGAAGGCAAGGAAATGATTCTCTCTTACCTAAATCAGGGAGATTTCATTGGCGAACTTGGGTTATTTGAAGAAGGGCAAGAACGTACTGCGTGGGTTCGCGCGAAAGTTGCTTGCGAAGTCGCGGAAATTTCTTACAAAAAATTCCGTCAGCTGATTCAAGTCAATCCAGATATCCTGATGCGCCTTTCCGCGCAAATGGCGAATCGTTTGCAAACCACATCCGAAAAAGTGGGTAACCTTGCATTCTTAGATGTTACTGGTCGTATTGCTCAAACCTTGTTGAATTTAGCTAAACAGCCTGATGCGATGACTCACCCAGACGGTATGCAAATCAAAATTACTCGTCAGGAAATCGGTCAAATCGTAGGTTGTTCTCGCGAAACTGTCGGTCGTATTTTAAAGATGCTGGAAGATCAAAACTTAATCTCCGCACACGGCAAAACGATTGTTGTTTACGGTACCCGCTGATTTGCCTTTCAGCCTCACCCTTTTGGGTGGGGCTTCGATATTGAAATAGCTTTATACTCCACGTACAAAGCTATTTTTTAATTAGAATCCTTTTGTATCCCCTCATTTATATACCTTCATCGATAAGAATCGTTTCTTTATATTATTCTAGCTAATTATCAAACTAAGATAGTGAGAGTTAATCATTATTTGGAGGTTATTAGTCATGCCATATATTTCCCTGAGTTCTATAAAATCAACACCACTTAACATAAGCAATAAGAAAAGTAGTTCAGAAGAAAACCTTGTTACGAAAAATCAGTTTTCTCTAATAAAGCCCCGTACCGAGGCAACTGTTTTACCCCCTGCTGATGCATTAGCAAAAGCAATGAAAATCGCCAACTCAGTTAAAAGTAGTATGAATACTGAATATTTACTTCCTCATCAATTTATTAAATTTCCAGTTAATCAGGAAAACGCTATTCTAACAGATAAATATACGCTTCCACCTTATGAAAATAATAGAAATCGCTCAGCCCCACTCTCTATTATTAATTTAAATAAAAACAACATTTCGCCAAAAGACATTAAATGGGATAACACACCAATGAAAGCTAATAATTCAAGCAGCCAAACAGTGAATACAAAAAGTAGCCGTTTTTTAGTTGAAAATTTCGGCATTAATAAGTTAAAGCATTTTTTCTATGACTCTATTAACACAGTAAAATCAACAGGGAAAATTCAAGCTTTAGTCATTGCAAACAAAGTAATTCCCAGAGAAAAAGATTTATACGACGTTAAGTTTTATAATAAAAAAGGGACGGTTGAAATACAAAAAAACCACAAAGAAAACGCAGCAATGCTAAACGACGTAAAAAACTCACCAATATCATTTTCAGGGAAGGAAAAAGAGAAATTTAATCAAACTAAAGATCTACAGAGGGAGATTCACACTCTAGAAAAGGAAATACTCGAAATTAACAAATCTAATCCCGAAAATATCGGCAACTTAGAAAGTGAATTTAATTATACAAAATCTGCCCAAAGCTTAATTGATGAATGCATTCTATCAAAAAAAAATCAAAGAGATAACAAATTTAACGCCACTATTGAAACAATGAACGGAGTTGTTGATAAATTAAAAAATAAACTTAACCACCTTAAAAAAAATCAAAATTCAATCATAAATGTCACCGTTGAAAACAACATTTACAAGAGTAATGATAGCTTAAACTCCGATTCATCGGGTTATAAATCAGATATAAGCCGATCATCAAATGAAACCCAGCAATCATTTACACTTCAAAGAAAGCCGCGAGTTAAATTACTTTCACGAAGAGAAGAAATGGGACCCAATGAACAGTCAGGTATTGAGAGTAAAAAAAATAACGCTCCACAAAGGAATATATCCTTAGCCATTCCCCAAGTAAGTAGTCAATATTCATCATTAAATAAAAATTTAAATCAAAAGAAACAAGATATTGACAATCTTCTCAATTCATTTAATTCAGATGAAAAACCAAGTTTGACAAAAGGAAATGTTAAATCAAACAAAGATAACTTAGGTTCTTCAACCTTACATACTGATACTCGCATAGTGGCAGCGAGAAAAAGCACAGCAAAAACTAAAGTGATGAATAGGAATACAGTGGGATTAGAACAAACACAAGCAGAGAAAATGGCTCGATTAACAAAAGGGTACAGTACAACGGGTTATATTCACCCATCCCGTCGAGCTCAGCCAACTAACGCAGAAAAAGAACAAAAAATAAAACAGTTTGATGAACAAATTTCTAAATTGTTAGCAATGAAGGAAGAAGCTCAAGCGATGCTTGATGTAACCACAAAAGAGGAAAAGACGGTCAATCAGCTTATGCTTGAAACAAAAAATGACGTTGCAACACTAAAATATAAGTTAAAAGCCTAATACCCCATAGTGACAGAGGCAAATTTGCCTCTGTCACTATAAAAAGACAATTAAGCCAGCAGTTTGCTAATTGCAGTTTCCAATTTCGCCATCCCGCTATTAATTTCATCTTCAGAAATAATCAGCGATGGAGTAAAGCGCAATACATTCGTGCCCGCATTAAGCATCATCAGCCCTTCTGCAGCACAAGCTTGTAGAATATCTTTTGAGCGATTCAGCAATTTGCCATTCAGTTCTGCGCCAATTAATAAGCCCATTCCGCGAATTTCAGCAAAAATTCCATATTGGTCATTAAGCTTGTTTAAATGGGCAACAAATAACTCACGACGCTTAGCAACACCATCGAGTACTTCATCGGTATTGATGATATCGAAAGCGGCATTACCGACCGCACACGCTAGCGGATTACCGCCATAAGTGGTTCCGTGAGATCCTACCTCCATTGTTTTCGCAATTTCCGCGGTTGTGATCATCGCACTGATAGGGAAACCGCCTCCGAGCGCTTTTGCAGTGGTTAATATATCGGGAGTGACATCGTAGTGCATATAAGAGAATAATTTCCCCGTACGCCCCATTCCACTTTGCACTTCATCAAAAATAAGTAATGCATTATTTTCATCGCAAAGTTTACGAACTCCTTGCAGAAATTCTGATGTTGCTGGGGTTACCCCGCCTTCCCCTTGAACCGGCTCCAATACCACTGCGCAAGTATTTTCATCAATCACGGCTTTAACGGCATCAAGGTCATTAAAAGGCACGTGAATAATATCAGCTGGCTTTGGACCAAAACCATCTGCATATTTCGCTTGTCCGCCAACTGAGACAGTAAATAATGTTCTGCCGTGGAACGCTTGCTTGAATGCAATGATCTTTGTTTTATATGGGCTATATTTAGTAATGGCATAACGACGCGCTAATTTAAATGCGGCTTCATTCGCTTCAGAACCAGAGTTCACAAAAAATGCGCGATCAGCAAACGTTGCTTTCGTTAATTTTTGGGCTAGTTTTAACGCCTGTTCATTGGTAAAAACATTGCTCACATGCCAAAGTTTTTCGCTTTGCTCACGTACAGCCGCAACGAGGCTTGGATGGCAATGACCTAGCGCTAAAACCGCGATCCCGCCTGCGAAATCAATGTATTCTTTACCTTGCTGATCCCAAACGCGGCTTCCTTCGCCTTTAACTGGAATAAATTCAGCTGGCGAAAAAATAGGTAACATGACCTGATCAAAAGTCTGCCGATTGACTGCGTGTTGTTCTGACATACCCCTCACCTGCTCTTTATCGAATGCTTAAGTGAAAATATAAGCATCAAATATGAATAAAAAATCAATAAAGAGCAATAGGGAAGGGTAAAATATGCATAATTAATTTTGCTATTCGCGAAAATCAACCACTAATACTTGAGAAAATTACTCAACAGCTCATGACCTTGTTCGCTGAGAATACTTTCAGGATGGAATTGAACCCCTTCAATAGGCAGGGTTTTATGGCGGATCCCCATAATTTCATCGATATCCCCGTTATTCAGTGACCACGCGGAGACATCAAAAGAGGCGGGTAGCGTTTCTGCTGCAATCACTAAAGAGTGATAGCGAGTCACAGTTAAAGGCCGATTCAGTCCTTTAAATACCCCTTGATGATTATGGTGGATAGATGACGTTTTGCCGTGCATCACTTCTCGTGCTTTCACAACAGACGCGCCAAATGCTTGCCCAATAGCTTGATGCCCTAGGCAAATACCCAAAATAGGTAATTTTCCGGCGAAATATTTTATCGCTTCCAACGAAATTCCCGCCTCATCAGGCGTGCAAGGACCCGGTGAAATGACCAAATGGGTTGGAGCCAGTTGTTCAATTTCTTCAATGGTAATTTCGTCATTACGTTTCACCAGCACTTCCGCCCCTAGTTCGCAGAAATATTGGTATAAGTTGTATGTAAATGAATCGTAATTATCAATAAGTAAAAGCATAGTAGCCTATCCGACTGATTTTTATCATTATAAGTTTTTTTTTATGCATAATTCGTGGTGGTTAGCAATTAGAACGCGTCCCAAAAACCATAAATTATCACAAAGGGCGGCTATCATAGCACAGCCAAGACAGGAAAATAGCTTATTTACGTCAAGCAACCCACTTTCAGTACAAAATTTCCATATAAAAATCATGGCATTATGTTCACAAAAATATAACAACATTCAAAATTTGATAATAAATGCTTTAAATACAATGGAATAAAATAGAAGCAATCAGACTAATAAAAAAACAATTAAACGCATGAGTGATGATGAAATAGAAGTGAATTGGGATGACTTATAATGGAAAGAATTTAAGAAAAAATGCAAAGAAAGGCTTTATGATAAGAGGATGATTAACAAGAACCACCCTCTCTATTAGACGATATTACAGCAAACAGTATTAAGGCTTTTTAATCACTTCCGCGGAAATAATCGTAATAGGTTCAACAGGAACATTTTGATATGGACCTACGTTCTCTGTTTTCACTTTAGAAATTTTGTCTGCAACATCCATTCCTTTAACAACTTTACCAAATACCGCATAGCCGAAATCACGTTGCCCGTGATCTAAAAATGCGTTATCAGCAACATTAATAAAGAATTGGCTGGTTGCACTGTCTTTATTTGCGCTACGAGCCATTGAAATAGTGCCACGTAAATTACGTAAACCATTATCAGCTTCGTTAGCGATTGGTGCACGGGTTTGTTTTTGCTGCAATTCTTTATTAAAACCGCCGCCTTGGATCATAAATCCAGGAATAACACGATGGAAGGTTGTTCCGTTGTAATAGCCTTCATTAACATATTGCAGGAAGTTTTCAGTACTAACAGGGGCTTTTTTACTATTGAGTTCTAATTCAATATTACCTGCAGAGGTGACTAATTTAACGTAAGTTTCACCCGCGGCTAATGCAAGAGAAGTGGTGCTCATTGCACAGATTGCCAATAATGGCACAAAAATTCGTTTCAACATTCAAGATCCCTTTTGTTAATACCCAAAAACATATTAATGCCCAATTCTAGAGCGAAGCGGGGGTAATTGCTAAAGATTTACCTATATTTACGCCAAATAGTTAAATTTCGCTGAATTAAATTAATTGTAGAGCAATTTAATGAAAAAGCCTTCGCATAATGTCATTCTCAAATAGATATCACACCAAATATCCCCCTTTTGTTGTTTGTATGCTATTCAGTCGCTATAATCCCCCAGCCTTTTGAGGCTACTCAGGGAGAACCACCAATGGCAATTAAAAACCACAACTACCACATGACAAAATTTGTCATCAGTGCCCCCGATATCCGTCATCTACCAAAAGATACGGGTATTGAGGTGGCATTTGCTGGCCGATCTAACGCGGGCAAATCCAGTGCATTAAATGCATTAACACAGCAAAAAAGCTTAGCGCGAACCAGTAAAACACCGGGAAGAACTCAGCTTATCAACCTATTTGAAGTTGAAGAGGGCATTCGCCTAGTTGACCTTCCGGGCTACGGTTATGCCGAAGTACCTGAAGAGATGAAGCGCAAATGGCAGCAAGCGCTCGGTGAATATTTGCAGAAAAGAGAATGTATCAAAGGGTTAGTGATTTTGATGGATATCCGCCATCCATTAAAAGACCTCGATATGCAGATGATCGAATGGTCCGTCGCCATGAGCATTCCTGTTCTTGTTCTACTGACTAAAGCGGATAAGCTCGCGTCAGGTGCAAGAAAGAAACAGTTAATGGAAGTTCGCCAAGCATTAGCACCGTTATCAGCGGAAGGCGATATTGAAGTGGAATATTTCTCTGCCCTGAAAAAAATGGGTATCGATAAATTACGTATCAAACTCGACAGTTGGTATAGTAACGCCGCAGAATAATCTTTTCATTCCTTGTACGCCAATCGCGGCGTACAACGGTCTATGCCGTTAGCGCATCAGAATTTATGCAAAAAAAATGCTCCAGTCAAAAACTTGACTGGAGCAGCTAATATTCAGCTAAATCCGATTACGTGAAGTAAAAGGTCTGAAAGATAGAACATCTTACCTCTGTACCCTACGCCTGATAATGTACTTTATTTTCCGCTCGAAAAAAAGGCTTTTTGTAGTTTTTTTTCAAAGCTTACTACGATTCAGCCCTTTAAATTGCCTAATAATTCGTTAAAAACGTATTTTTACTACATATTTATGAGATCTAAGTCGCATAATAACAACCTTCTCCATCCCAACGATATATTTAAAATTCAGTGTTTTACCCATGAATTATGTGAAATTTAAAGGGAATAAAACGCCTCCAATTTACTGCGTAAATACCACTATAAAAATATTCCAAACATAAAAAAACACCCCAAACATTGTCGCCAACCTTTGGGGTGTCTTACATTATCTTTTGCTTAGCTCTTGCTCTTGCTCTTGCTCTTGCTTTTAGTTTTTACATCTAAGATCGTTGTGCCAACCAATACTCTAAATAGTTCATGTTGTGGTAAGGCGGTGAACGAAGACAGCTTGGGGAGCATACACAAGTATGTGACCCAAGTGGCTGAGTGAAACCAACGCCGCCACAGCGTGAAATATGACGAGTATTAATGGGCTTCGTCCCAGTTAGAACCCACACCGACTTCCACTTTTAGAGGAACATCCAGCACCATACTCTGCTCCATCAGCGCCTGAACCTTCGCTTTCACCTTCTCTAACTCGGACTCTTTGACTTCAAACACCAGTTCATCGTGCACCTGCATGAGCATATCCGCATCTGGTTTTTCAGTTTCGAGCCAGTTATCTACCGCTATCATCGCTTTTTTGATGATGTCGGCAGCAGTACCTTGCATTGGGGCGTTGATCGCTTCGCGTTCTGCCGCTTTACGGCGCATACCATTACTGGATTTAATATCTGCAAGATACAATCTACGGCCTTCTAGTGTCTCAACATAACCTTGTTCAGACGCTTGCAGACGCGTATTTTCCATATAACGCAACACACCTGGATAACGCTCAAAGTAGAGATCCATATAACGCTGCGCTTCTCCACGTGGGATCCCTAACTGGCGAGCCAAACCAAATGCACTCATGCCATAAATCAAACCAAAGTTAATCGCTTTTGCACTACGGCGTTGGTCGCTGGTAACTTCCTCTAATGGAACCCCAAACACTTCGGCTGCGGTGGCTCTATGGATATCTTTACCTTCCGCAAACGCCGTCAATAAGCCTTTGTCTTGGGAAAGGTGTGCCATAATACGCAATTCAATTTGCGAATAGTCCGCCGCCATCACTTTGTAGCCATCACGCGCCACGAACGCTTGGCGGATACGGCGACCTTCTTCGGTACGCACAGGAATATTTTGCAAGTTCGGGTCACGGGAAGACAAACGCCCCGTCGCCGTTACTGCTTGGTGATAAGAGGTATGCACACGATGAGTTTTTGGATTAATCATCAGCGGCAGCTTATCCGTATAAGTAGATTTTAGCTTCGCTAAGCTACGATGCTCTAACAGTAACTTTGGTAATGCATGGTTTAATGCCAGCTCTTCCAATACTTCTTCGTTGGTTGAAGCGGCGCCACTTGGCGTTTTCTTGATAACTGGCAATTGCAGTTTTTCGAATAAAATCGTCTGCAACTGTTTCGGAGATGCCAAATTGAACTCTTCACCCGCTAACTCAAACGCCTGTTTTTCCAGCTCAGCTAAACGCGCGGTGATCACCTGAGACTGCGCTCCTAATGCCGCCGCGTCAATCAGTACACCTTTGCGCTCCATACGCACCAACACTGGCACCAACGGCATTTCGATATTTTGGAAAACGTGGGCTAATTTTGGCTCGGCTTCCAGTTGCGGATACAGCGCTTGATGCAGTAGCAATGTCACATCCGCATCTTCCGCCGCATAATTTGCCGCTTGTTCCAATGGAATTTGGTTAAAGGTTAACTGCTTTTTGCCTTTACCCGCTATCTCTTCAAAACTCACGGTCTTATGGTTGAGATGGCGATCTGCCAGGCTGTCCATATCATGACGTCCCATGCCTGCCACACTGTTCAACACATAAGATTCCAACATAGTGTCAAACTTGATGCCTTTTAGCGAAATATCGTAATTTAATAACACTTCCGCATCGTATTTTAGGTTCTGACCGATTTTGCCGATTTTCTCATTTTCTAAGATAGGCTTCATCACTGCCAAAACGTCTTTTAAAGGCAACTGATCTGGTGCATCAAGATAGTCATGTCCCACGGGTAAATACGCAGCATGACCCGCTTCGATGGCAAAAGACATCCCGACTAATCGAGCTTCTTGGGTATCCAAGCTGTCGGTTTCTGTATCAAAGGCAAACAGTGTTGCTTCACTGAGCTTTTTCACCCAGTTATCTAACTGTTCTTTATCGAGAATTGTTTGGTAATTTTCAGCACATAACGTTGGAACTGCTGGCTTAGATTTTGTCCCAGACAGGCTTTCTGGTGCACGGTAACTTTCTGCGGCTTTAGTCGGTTTTGCCCCTTTGCCGTCCATCCAGCTACCATTTTCAACATCGGCCAACCAGCGTTTAAATTCATAACGGCTAAACAACGAATGAAGTTTATCCGCGTCCAGTTCCGTCACTTTGAGTTCTTCACACGGTTTTTCTAGCTCAACATCCGTTTTAATCGTCGCCAATTGGTAAGATAACAGTGCAAGTTCACGGTTCTCTTCCATTTTTGGTGCGAGGGTCTTAGAACCACGGAAACCGAGTGGAGCAATCGCATCTAAGTTTTTATAGATGTCATCTAAGCTACCAATACCTTGCAATAACGCTAATGCGGTTTTTTCACCGACACCCGGTACGCCCGGAATGTTATCGGATGAGTCACCCATTAAGGCTAAAAAGTCGATAATTAAGCTTGGTGGAACCCCATACTTCGCTTCCACTTCTTCAGGGCCTAAGATGGTATTGGTCATCGTGTTGATCAGGGTGATATTCGGCTCCACCAACTGCGCCATATCTTTATCGCCCGTACTGATCAGCACTGGCATCCCTTTGCTGCTCGCTTCACGCGCCAATGTACCGATGACGTCATCCGCCTCCACACCAGGCACCACTAGCAGCGGCAGCCCCATCGCTTCCACCATTTCATGCAATGGTGCGATTTGAGCGCGCAGATCGTCCGGCATTGGCGGGCGATGGGATTTGTAGCTTTCAAACAGTTCATCACGGAACGTTTTTCCCTTGGCATCAAAGACAACCGCCACATGACTCGGGGTATATTGCATGATCAGGCTACGCAGCATATTCAACACGCCATACATCGCTCCGGTCGGTTCACCAGCGCTGTTGGTCAATGGAGGGAATGCATGATAAGCACGGTACAGGTAGGAAGAACCATCTACCAAAATAAGGGGATTTTCAGCAATCTGAGCCATAATCTGTCATCATCTTTTTTATCGGGAATGAATGGGGGATAGGATGCCACATTGTGGCTTCAGATACACCTTGAGATTCAATGTCCCGCCAAGTTATCCCATTTTTTACACGATAACTTCCTGTGGATAACTTTGTGAGTAAAATTTAGTTATCTAAAGGATTCAATGAGTAAGAGAATTGCAAGAAGAAAACAATAAAATAAAATCAATAAGTTAGCTAATGAGGCTTTGATTTATCGCAAATCAGGGGGAATGGTCGAATTGTGGATATTGATAACGGACAATCAGCAAATAAAAAGATAGCGGCAAATTGCCGCTATCTTCACGGATTATTTTTTACTGACTAAGAAGTTCACAACTTTTGAGTATTCTTTAGCATAATCCTCTGCGTTATCGACAGAAATTCCGTTATTACGGATTTGATATTTACCATCGACGAATAACGCTGGCACGCCACGCAGTTTTAAATCTTGTGCTGCATTTTGTTGCTTCGCGACGAGTGATTTCACGACAAAGCTATTCAGCGCTGCATCGTATTCTTCACCTGTTACGCCTGCTTTAATAAACGCATTACGGATATCTGCAGGGGTATTGATAGTTTGCGTTTTCTGAATGCCTTCAAACAGAATTGGCGTCACTTTATCTTCAACCTTCAGCACCATCGCCACAGCCCACGCTTGAGTCATTTGGGCCCCTAGAGGACCTAAGAAATCAACGTGATAACGCGCTTTAGTGACGCCTTCTGGCAGGTTTTTCTCAACCGTTTGTGGCACTTTGTAGATGCTTTCAAACTGATAACAGTGTGGACAGTAGAATGAGAAAAACTCCAGCACTTGCGGTAAGTCTTGCACCGGAGGCTTAACATCCGTGTACTCTTTACCTTCTGAATAATTTGCTGCCGCAGCACCAAAAGACATGGCGATACCAATCAAAGCCAACATGATTTTTTTCATAGAAAACTTTCTCCAAAAACACAGTCTTAAATATTAAAATTGCGGGTTCAATTGCAAAGGAGCATCTAACAACCGCTCAGTTTGCTGTGCAAACTCGATAGATTGCTTTTGCCAAAAATCAGCAGATTGGATCCAAGAAAATGCTTTCGGGAAAGCGGGATCTTGCCAGCGACGAAGGATCCATCCTAAATAATGCACCATTCGCATCGCACGTAGCGGTTCAATCAGCTTTAACTCACGTACATCAAAATCACAAAACTCGTTATACGCTTCTAATAACGTATCCAGTTGGATAATTTGCTCTTGGCGCGAACCATTAAGCAACATCCATAAATCTTGCACTGCAGGGCCATTGCGTGCATCGTCAAAATCCACCAGCCACGCTTCATCACGCCACAAAATATTGCCGGGATGGCAATCCCCTTGTAGGCGAATAAAAGATTGCTGAGCAGGCCACAGGGCTTTAACTTGGGCAATCAACTTATCGAGTGAATCTATCAATGGTGCTTTATCACGCTCAGTAATTAATGAACTGGCGGCGATAATATTTCTCGGTTGGTCGAGATACTCTTCCACACCAAGAGTCGGACGAAATGCAAAGTTTCTCTGTTTACCGATTTGATGCACTCGCCCTAATAAATGGCCGACACCCTCAAGCTGGAATAAATTGTCCGTTTCATATTGGCGCCCTCCGATACTCGGAAAGAGTGCAAACATAAACCCACCAAACTCTAATACTGTTTGTCCGGCAAATTCTAACGGCGCAGCCACCGATAAGCCTTCATCTTGCAGCTCAAGGGTAAAATCATGCTCCTCTTGAATTTGAGAACGGTTCCAGCGTTCAGGACGATAAAATTTCACCACATAGCGCTGGCGATTTTCATCCTGAAATTGGAAAACGCGATTTTCATAGCTGTTAAGCTCTGTCAGCCCTGATTCTGGGTAAATCCCCGCTTCCATCAGCGCATCAAGGATCAAATCAGGGGAGATCCCACTAAAGTGGAAGCTCGATTGTTCTGTTAAATCCATGTTCATTTAATCTTTTATGATGCCACGAGCACGTAGAATGGCCGTTTTAAAATCATCTTCGTAATCTTTTTGAATACCGGGGATCACCGCATTGCTGTCGGTGCCACGCATTTTTAGATGATAAATTAATACGTCGTCTGTCAGTTCAGATAAACTGCCTTTAAAACCTGCTTCATCTGCCAGTTTTTGCAGTAATTGCACTAAATTTAAATCTGAATTGTCCTTCCATACTGGATGCAGAAGTTCGATGACTTCATTTAAACGATGGCATTTCATGTTTATTCCTTATCACGAATATTCGATACAAGTTACCAATAATCCTACAAGAGAAAAAGGGAACAGTTGTCAATCTAAGTAAAGTTTAACCGTTTCTTGTATTAATATTCATTGATTTTATAGGAAAATAGAATAGATTTTAGCTGTTACTATACTCAAAAAACTACTTAAGTTCGTTAAAACATTTTCGCTAAGATTTTCAGAGATATTGAACATGTCATTTCGTCAGTCGATTACAGGCGTGATCCTCGCAGGGGGCAAAGGCACCCGCATGGGTGGCCAAGATAAGGGTTTAATTCCTTTATTGGGTAAGCCGCTATACCGCTATATTATTGAACGTTTGCAGCCGCAAGTCGGTCAATTGATGATCAATGCTAATCGCCACCATGCAGAATATGCACAAAGCCAGCTGCCCGTTTTCACGGATTTAACCGCAGATTTTTCGGGCCCCTTAGCAGGGATGCAAGCTGCACTTCATCAAGTCACCACCGATTGGCTGCTATTTGTCCCTTGTGATGTTCCCGAATTCCCAACTGATTTAGCCGAAAAAATGTTTCGCGAAAAAGGCAAGCACCTTGCCTGCTACGCCTGTGATAACGAACGAGAACACCCGACATTTACCCTACTCCATCGGTCTCTCCAGAAACCGTTGGATGATTACCTCGCAAGAGGAGATCGCAAATTGATGCTATTTATGCGTGAGATCGATGCAAAAGGCGTCATATTTACCTCTGAAACTGGCACATTTGCTAACTTAAATACGCCGGAAGATAGCCGTAACTGGGAGTTACAACAAAAAAAATCATGAACCAGAACACGTTACCTCTACTCGGGATCACCGCCTACAGTGGCACCGGGAAAACAACTTTGCTCAAGAAAGTTATCCCTTTACTGAGACAGCGTCATGTTCGTGTGGGCTTAATCAAGCACACGCATCACGATATGGAAATTGATACGCCGGGCAAAGACAGTTATGAATTACGCAAAGCAGGTGCAGACCAAACGTTAGTGGCAAGCAATCAGCGCTGGGCATTAATGACCGAAACCCCTGAATGCAATGAAATGGATCTGAGCTATCTCGCTAGCCGCTTTGATCCTGCTTCGCTAGATCTGATCTTAGTGGAAGGATTCAAGAGTGAGCCCATCGATAAAATCGCACTATTTCGCTCCGATGTAGGTAAACCGCTAAACGGCTTAATCGACGAGTACGTTGTGGCGGTTGCCAGCGACGAAATTATCGATACTGACGTCCCGCAATTGGATATCAATAATCCTGAACAGGTGGCGGACTATATTGTTTCCTGGTGGCAAAAAAGCCAGTAAATTGCCTCTCTAAATGCCTCATTCGAGGCATTTTTTATGCGCTTTTGCGCACAATCAGCTCAGGTTCAAGCTTGATAAGATTCGGTTGATTCTCTGACTGCGCCCAAATGCCTTCGAGCAAGGTAATCACTTGCTGGGCAATACGATTCACAGGCTGCGCCAATGTGGTGAGCTGATACCCTTGCCACCCCGCCATCGGAATATCATCACACCCCACGATTCTGAGTTGTGCAGGAACCGCGATATTCAACTCTTGCCGGCAACAATCCATTACCCCCAGCGCCAAAGAATCTGCGGCACAAAATAAGCCATCCAGCGATTGAAGTTGCTGCTGATGCTGCAACGCCGCCTCAAAGCCTGCTTGATAACGATAACTCCCCGCGGATAGACATACGGGTTCAGGATAGCCCACAGCCATTAAATAGCGTTTAAAACCTTGATAGCGCTCATTTGATGCCTGCCCATCTCCACGCCCTGCCAGAAATCCCAACTGAGTTAAGCCTAAACTTAATAGATATTTTGCCGCCATTTCTCCAGCTAATTGGTTATCTGTTTGTACTGAAGGGATCAATCCCGCATCATCACTGCGCCCCAGTGTAATTAGCGGTAAAGAGAGCTTTAAACATTGATGAAAATGCTCCGCTGGCAGTGACCCCACCACAGCGACCACTCCATCAATTTGGTATCCCGATAATTGCAAAATCGCCGCATCAAGGTCGTCCGCCTGTTTCACATTCAATAGCATTGGCTGTTTCCTGTGCCCTTGTAATGCGCTGGATAAGGCTTCAAACAAATAGGATTCATACGGGTTCGATAAATCACTGACAAGGATCGCCACGATATTGGAACGTTTTTTCTGATTAGGCGTGCTCAGTGTACGAGCAAAAAAATTAGGTTGATAACCCAGTTGCTTCGCCGCATCTAAAATCTTTTGCTGCTTTTTCGGGTGGATACTCGCGCCCTCCGTAAATGCCCGGGATACCGACGAACGGGAAACGCCTGCCACCTCAGCCACATCTGATGCCGTCACTTTTCGATTTTGCATCATGATAAGCATTCCCCCTGCTGAGCCAACTGAAGAAACGGATATTCGACAATATGTTCACTCAAACTATCTCGGGAGCGCTGCTCAATATGATAAAGCCGCCATTGGCTATTCGATTTTGGAGATAACTTTTGTAATCGCTGCTGTAGTGACGCCCAAGAGCCATGACTCGGATGAATATCGAGGGTTTCACATTCCAAAAATACCCAATCACTTTGTAGTGCCAGTTGTTCCCCTTGGGGCGAAATCTCACCATCCCCTGAGTAAAACAGACTGCGCCCCGAATTCGCAGTCAGGTGCAAACTACGGTTACTGACCGAATGTTGAGTTAACGCCGTTATCACTTTCCAATCACCAATAAATTGAATCTCTTCACTATTTTGTTGGATGATTTCAAAACCTAATTGCGCTTTAGGCCAATGGGCAAAGGCAAGAAGCGGCGCTAATAGCCCCCATTGTTCCCGCTGAGCAATAATCGTCAGTGGGCGCTTTCGCCGGTATGAATCCATCCAGTTAAGCAAGGAGGTTAGCCCCAAACAGTGGTCAGGGTGGGTATGGGTCAAGTAGATAGCATCTAACTCTTCCACATGCATTTTTCCAAACAGCGCTTGAGGCACCGTTGGACCACAATCCACCAGCAATTGATAATCTGACTCTTCCACCAGAATGCTGGCATTGATGCGCTCACTATCATAAGCATCCCCCGTTCCCACTACCGTAATTTGAAAGTTAGGCTGCATAGTTTTTCCTTGTTTTAGCCATTTCAATCCGTTGTTCTTGCTCATCAAAAAAGTGCAACGTCGAACGCGCTAAGCTTATGGGTAACTTATCTCCCAAACCATAAACTTGGTCACTTTCCACCACAAAATGCTGCCCTTGCAGAGAACCAGAGCCTTGTAGAGAACCAGAGCCTTGTAGAGAACCATAGTAGAGTCGTGAATGCCCGAGAGGCTCCACCACCGTGATTGGCATAAAGGCATCTGGATTTTGGCTATCCACCACCACTTGATTAGGGCGAACGCCCACACACTCTGCCCCAGCAGGGAGCGAAATATTGATTGAATCGAACATTTTCGGTGCGAGAAAATTCATCACCGGTGACCCAATAAACGACGCTACAAATTTATTGGCAGGCTTCTGGTACAGTGTTTCAGGTGTGCCGACTTGCTCAATACGTCCTTGATTTAAGACTACAATACGGTCAGCCAAAGTCATCGCTTCAACTTGGTCGTGAGTCACATAAATCATGGTGGCTTTCAAGTTTTGGTGAAGTTGCTTCAAGTAAATGCGCATCTCCCCACGTAATTTGGCATCAAGGTTAGACAGTGGCTCATCAAACAAAAATAACTCAGGGTCACGCACAATCGCACGTCCAATCGCCACCCGTTGACGCTGCCCACCAGATAGCGCAGATGGGAGTCGGTCAAGTAAAGGGGTGAGTTGTAAACTCTCAGCGGTTTCCCGTACTTTTTGGGTAATTTCTCGTGCACTCATCCCCGCCATCTTCAGCGGGAATCCCATATTTTTCTCTACGCTCATATGGGGATACAGGGCGTAGGATTGGAACACCATTGCCACTTGTCGCAGTGAGGGATGTACATCATTTAGAGGTTGACCATTGAGTTTCAGCTCCCCCTCGGTGATGGATTCAAGCCCTGCAATCATGCGTAGCAACGTGGATTTCCCGCAGCCAGAAGGCCCGACAAACACCACAAATTCGCCATTGTCGATGGCTAAATCCACTTGCGGGATCACGCAGTGCCCTGCGTAGCTTTTACCAATGTTAATCAGTTCGAGTTTTTTCATGATAAGTGCCTACTATTTCAATCCCATCGAGAAGCCACGTAATAAATAGCGCTGCATATAGCCCGCCAGTGCCAGCATCGGCAATGAAGAAACAATCCCTATCGCCATCATTTCTCCCCACGCGGTACCGTCTTCAGTCATAAAGTTAGAGATAAATAATGGGATGGTGAATTTGTCGGGCGTATGAATAAATAACAGCGAGAATAAAAACTCATTCCAGCCGAGGATCATGGAAAAAATCGCCGTCGCAACTAACCCCGGCGCACAAAGCGGAAAGACAATATAGGCTAAACGCCGCAGTAAGTTCGCCCCATCCATCGCTCCCGCCTCTTCAATTTCTAATGGAATATCGCGAATAAAGCCAAGCAGCATCCAGATACAAAACGGCAAGGTATACACCTGATAAGACAAAATCAGCCCAATGCGCGTATTCAGTAATCCGACATGGTTCATCAAGGAATAGAGCGGGATGGCAATCACAATCGGCGGCATCATTTTGATAATCAATACACCGAGCAAAAACACGTTATCGAGCTTAGCGGGGAAGCGATAACGCACTAAGGCGTAAGCACAAAAGAACGCTAGCACCACCGAAACCGCCGTTGCCCCCACCGAGACTAAAACCGTATTGCCCACTAAACGCAGTAAATCCCCTTCAAATAGCTTTTCAAACGACGATAAGCTCGGTTGACTTGGCAGTAATTGCGCCCCCGATTGCATAATTTCAGACGGGGATTTAAACGCGGTACCGAACATCCAAATAATCGGCAGCGTCATGAAAAACACCGCCAACCAAACTAACAATGTGTGTATTTTGGCTTTCATGATCAGCGTCCTTTCATGACGTTGCGGGCATAAATCAATGTCATCAGCAAGGAGATCGCCAACATCACTAACGCCGCCGCACTGGCCATGCCCAAGTCAAAGAAGCGGAAACCGTATTTATAGACAAACATGGATAATGTCTCGGTTGAATTTCCGGGGCCGCCCCCCGTCATCACATACACTTTGTCGAATAGCTTGAAGGTATCGATAGAGCGCAGTAAAAACGCCAACATTAGTTGCTTTTTGATCAGTGGAAGCGTGATGTACACAAAGGATTTCCAGCCTTTTGCACCATCCACCATCGCCGCTTCACCAATATCTTTAGGAATGGATTGCAAGCCCGCCAAAATGATCAAAAATGCCATTGGCGTCCATTGCCATGTATCTACTAACGCAATGGAATATAAGGCTAAATCTGGATTGAATAACCACTCTTGGGCGGGTAAGCCCACCGCCACCAGCAGGCTATTTAAGAATCCAAAATCGTAGTTATACCAAGAGCGCCAAATCGAGGAGCACACCAGCGTGGAGAGCATCATCGGGTAGATAATGATGGGCAATGCAAATTTACGCCCAGAAAATTGACGGTTAAACAGCAGTGCTAGCCACAGCCCTAAAAGAACTTGGGCGATGGATGCCACGAGGGTAAAAATGAACGTATTTTTGATGGCTGCCAGAAAGAAAAAGTCATCAAACAATTCAGAGAAATTCGACCAGCCAATAAAATGGTAGCTGTCATCGATATAATCCACTTGCCCAAATGCGTGATACAGCACAGATACGATGGGATACAGCGTCAATAACCCCAGCATAATCAACGCTGGGAGGAGTAACCAAAACAACTGTTTACGGTTTTCAAATAACATACTCAGCATTCCATAAAGGCGCTAGAAACTAGCGCCATGAAAACATCACTATTTTTTGGGTGCTATTTTTTGGGTGCTATTTTTTGGTACTACGTTCAATGCGTTTTTGCGCTTGTTCCAAAGCTTGCTCAGCAGTCATTTGCCCCATCATCGCCATTTGTAAAAAGTCCCCAAGAATACTTTCCACTTCGGCCCAATTTTGAATGCGTGGGCGCGCTTTACCGGCTTCTAATGCGGCAGCTTGTTGTGGGTACCAACGGTATTGACTGACAACTTGTGGGTCTGCATACACGCTATGGCGCGTCGGCGGCGTACCGAAGTTTAGTGCTAACGCTTTTTGCATTTCGGCGCTGCTAGCAAATGCGAGGAATTGCTCCGCTTCCACTTTATTTTTCGCATCCGCCGGAATGGCAAGCTGCCAAATACCCAGCATCGGTGCTGGTTGTCCAGTTTCTGCTGGCGGTGCCATCATTTCCATTTTGCCCACCACATTTGATACCTTGGCATTATCAAGATCAGGCACCCATGCTGGCCACACTTCGATAGCCATCGCCGCGGTGCCTTTTTGTAACGCATCGCGAACTTCATCGGCGTTAAACACATCCACCCCTTTCGGCGCATATTGCTTCATCGCTAAGAAGGTTTCTAACGCTTGTTTGGCTTGCAGGGTATTTAAGGTCGGTTTTCCGTTTTTATCGACAACATCACCACCATATCCCCATAAAATGGGTAAAAATCCCGTCACGATTGGGTTGCCTTTCACACCGCGATACACAACGCCATTGGCTTTGCCATCTTGGCTAATAGTTTTCGCTGAGTTCAACACATCCGTCCATGTTTTTGGTTGTTGAAGTTTGTACTGGTCGAACAGGTCTTTATTCCATGCGAACATCGCCACGTTGCCCACCATTGGCAATGCATAGCTCGCGCCTTTGCCATCTTGGCGACCGATATCCACGGTGGATTGAATAAAGTCTTTATCTTGGAGTGAGTCAGGAAGTGGAGATAACCACTTATTGGCTAGGAATTCAGGTGCCCATGTGTCATCCATTAAAATCACATCATAGTTACCGGTTTTTTCACGCATCGAGAGCACGACGCTTTCATACAACCCTTTACTTGGACGCTTCACTAAGGTGATTTCAGCCTTAGGATTATTTTTTTTATATTCATCGACCACAAACTGCATCGCATCACCGTAGCTGCTATCTCGTCCGGCAATAATTAATTCTGAGGCGCTAGCGCCAAGTGTTGAGGCTATCAGAGCGGATGCTAATAATGTGCGCTTAATCATTTGCTTCTCCTAGTGGGTGTCTCTTGTTTTTCTGTACGAATTTTCGGTTGAGTCGTTTTGCACACGCGTTCAAATTGCCATGGCAGGCTACGGCGGGAAGATGACAATCAGATTAAGGTGAAATGAAGGTTTTATTCAGAATGACAAAGACGATTGGAATTCAATAGCGGCTTTCTTTAGTATGATGGCAATTCTTTGCATAACATCCTAACTGAGAGCCGAATGACTCGCACCCAACGCTTACTCACACTGATCCAGATCCTGAAAGAAAATCGCTATCCAGTCACTGCAGACGCCCTCGCCTGTCAGTTAGAGGTGAGTGTTCGTTCCATTTATCGGGATATTGAATCACTGCGAGATCAGGGGGCTGAAATTACCGGGGAAGCGGGCATTGGTTATCAGTTAAAAAGCGGATTATTACTGCCACCATTAATGTTCGATGAAAATGAGCTGGAAGCACTGATATTAGGTTTACGCTGGGTACAAAGTAATGCCGATGAAGAACTCAAAAACTCTGCCCTGCGCGCACTCAATAAAATTAATGCTGTGGTGGGTAAAGAGGCGCAGATCATCCTAAACAGTAATACGTTATTTGCCCCAACGACCCAACTTAATGAAATCGACGAGCATGTGGCTAAAAATTTACGCCTGAGTTTACGGGAAGAGCGCAAAGCCAAAATCGCGTATGTGGATATTAAAGGGCAATCCAGTGAACGGATTATTTGGCCCATTGCGGTAGGCTATATGAAAGACACCCAAGTGTTAGCTGCGTGGTGCGAGCTGCGTCAAAGCTATCGCCATTTCCGCTTAGATAGAATGCAATCTTACACCGTGTTAAGCGACACACTTCCCTACCCGAAAGGCTATTTACTCACCCGCTGGCAGCAAGAAGTCTTGTGCGTCGCTCCTGACAATTTCTGACACTGTCTTCGCTTATAGTCAGTGCTCTACTTCATTTAAGGAAAATCACGATGAGCGAGCTAGTTCTATTTACCAATGCAATGTCCCGCGGCAATACCGCTGAATTACTCTTAAAAATGATGGACGTTCCCTATAAGCGCATTGAATTAGCTTATGGTGCAGAGATGCACACCAAGGAATACCTTGCCATTAATCCGATGGCAAAAGTACCCGCATTAGTTGATGGTGATGTGGTTGTCACGGAATGTGCGGCGATTTGTCTTTATTTAGCCGATAAATTTATTGAAAAGGGCTTTGCCCCTGCGCTCAATAGCCCTGAGCGTGGTGCTTATTACCGATGGTTTTTATTCACCGCAGGTCCGATTGAATCTGCGTTTACCGTCCTTGATTTAGGTGTGGAATTAACAGAAGAACAGCAAAAATCGTCAGGCTTTGGTAGCGTTGAACGCACTTTAGCAACGCTAGATATCTGCCTAGCCAGCGCCAAGCCCTATATTTGCGGTGAAACATTAACCGCAGTGGATGTGTATGTCGGCTGCTTTGTGATGTTTTTAACTAAATATTGCAACTATACCGCCACCCCTGCGATGCAAACTTATATGGATAGCTTAGCAACACACCCAGAGATTGCTGCGCTGCTAGCGATGTAGTACGTTCTCTACGCATCCCTTGAAAACATTTCGAATGAATTCAAGGGATCGTAATGCCACCACCAACGAATCGCATCAAAATCAATCGGCTGAGTTGCATTAAATTGTGACTCTGGGAGTTGCTCTGTCAAACACCCTCCCTCAAATACACTCTCCCCGCCCTGACCGCTGATAGATTTATAGCGTCGTGTATTTTGTGACCAGACTGTCGCGCCCATATAGTAGCGAATCAACGTTTCAATATATTCGCAGACACCCGCAGGGGCTTCTTTTTCAATATCTTTTTTCAAACGCAGAATTAACCCAAGTAGCCGATCACGCATCTCCAAATATTCCTGAATTGCCTCAGCGAACCCATATTGACGCTCACGCATCAGCACACGAATTAAATTATGTTCTTTATCCGTGGCACCGCGTACAGATTCTTTGATATAAGCGTGAGGCTCCGCTTCCCATACCATTAAGTTGGCTAGCGCTTCAAATAACACGCGAACTTTGCGATTTTCATAGTCACGCTGAGCAATATCTACATTTGCAATAATGTGCCCTAATGCTGGAAAAGCGAGTGCACCACCTCCCGTTAAACGGATCGTCATATAGTCATTCAATGAAGGGGCTGGGTTCACTGCTTTCCACATTTCTGCCATCATATACACCCGCATATACTCCACAAATCTCGCGGTTTGTTCTGCCTTTGCGTATTTATCTAAGCGAATACGTAGGTCGCGCGCAGCAAGCGCGTATCGATCATTAGATAGCTTGTATTCCGGCACCTCAAATTGTCGCCAAATCTCTGCTGAATATTGAATCAGCTTTTCAGGTTGATGTGCGACTTCCCCCTCATCGCAGTATTCATCGTCGTAAGCAATTGACCACATACAAAAATCAATGCCGATTTGCAGTAGTTCATCACTGCCGACCGGGAACATTAACGAACCAAACCATGCACAATGACAGCTTGCCAGCCGCGCTCGTTGGGTGTCATCAGCGTATAACTCAAAGTGGTCAGCATAGTCCCGAGTGACTTTTTCAAATGGGTGATGGTCATACTCATCAAGTTGAATATAAGGTGTTGGATTGTTGGGATAAAAGCTAGGATGAATAGCGGGTAAAAATGGGTGAGGTAGAGGAGGAAGTTGTAATGGCATGCAATGACCTCTTTATTTTTTCTCGACAATGATGCTGTAAGTGGAAACTTTGTTTTTTAACAGCGCGACAGAGAAGTTTTCGGCTAAAACCCGTAGCTCTTCTAAAGCTCCATCGACACCTTCAGGGAAGTGGCGTTCAATATTGGCTTTGGATTCCATTAGCCAACGGGCGACATCAATATTTGACGGTAGCACCCGAAAATCGTTAATAACGAATCCGCTATGTTCAATAACTTGCCGAACATACTTGGGAGTTTTGCGGTATTTGCAAGCTAATCGGTCAACTTCATCGGGGGTATCTGACTGATATTCATCCAATTCTATATTGTATAAATTATCTGAAATGATGATTTTTCCACCCTTACGCAATCTTGGATATAGCGCAGAAAATACTTTTTCGAAAACATCGTTGGTGAAATGGGAAATTACGCCGCGAATAATCACTAAGTCATAATATTTTTCTTCATCGGGTAATAATGTGAGGTCATGAGCTTGGCATAAATACAAATTGATACGTTCACGAAGCCGCTCATCACGATAGAGTTGATCGCAATAATCAAGCTGTTGGGCGCTAATATTAATGCCATCTAAGGTGGCACATTCCATAAAGTATTCCGCTAAATATTTCAGCGTATACCCCCAGCCACACCCTAGATCCAGAATTCGGCCTACCGCTGGTCTGTTGGGCCCCGTAACATCGGCAAGAAAAAGCTGCTGATTGAGATGACGTAATCCCGATTTATCTAACGATGACAATAGCCTACCATCGAGATAGTTTTCATTGGAAATGAAAGGTCCATCATAAACACCAAATTGGAACAGCAATAATTCGCCAATCGCTTTTTTCCATTTTTCGGGGTCTTCACTGTAGGTTAAAGCGACTTTATCGACATATTCATCATATTGAACGCTCTGAATTACATGGTATTTTGCACCACACTGTGGCACACCATCAGAAAGCAACGGATCCATATCTACTCCACAAAAAATAAATGATGGAGGGAAGATAATAGGAAGCATATCCAATGAATAATGTAAAAATTAATAGGGGCTGATAAGAACCGTTGATTTTTATTTTATTCAGATAGGTCGATTGAACGGCTCTTACACTTTTTTATACCAACTATTATGTTGGATAGGGTCAAAATAACCAATAATACAATTGGGATTCACAATGCATAGCTGAATATGATTTTTATCACGAAAACCTGCGCCTGAATACAGTTCAGATCCTTCAGGGAACATCCCTCTAACTGAATCGATGAAATTAGAATGATTTTGAACCTTACGTTTATTCTGACCAGCCATATCAGGGAGTTTTAAATCTTGAACAATGAGTTCATTATTCATTTGTTGAAGTCGCAATATCACCTGACAGTCAAGCTCTCGAACAAAACTAATGCCGTTCATGTGTACGCTATTTTGGGGTAAAGCCTGACCGAGTTTTTCAAACTCTAACTCAAGAATATTATAAGTAGATTTAACTTTTTGCAGGTCTTTAGAATCAAGTAAATCGATACAATTACCTAACTTGATAAAGGCACCAATCACTGCTGGTTTAGTTATTTTTTTGCTATTCACAGCCCAATCTAGTGCTCGCTCGTAGCTACCTTCCCAAAAGTAAACGCCGTGCCCCAACCAATCATAATCATTTTCACTACTTGAAATAGAAGAGCCGTTTTTGATTACGGAATCAAAAACGGCTCTATCACAACCATGGAAACCTACAACAATCCCCGGAGATACATACATCAGGAAGCTACTCTCTTAATAATCTTACCTGCATCATCTAGGATACCCGCCTGTTTGAGTGATTTCTGAATGTACTCACTTGTCGTATCATTTGTGGCTACAGACTGTTTGCTATTCACTTTCTTATTCTTTAAGGAAGCCAGTCTTTCATCTAATGCTACTTGTAAGCTAAACATAATCCCTCCAATGTCTATGCTATTTTCTAGATCTTACTATAGATATGCGATTGGGACAATTGCATGATCCTTAATCGCTTGTTAGTCTGCATCCTCGGTTATCATATCCGCCCCGTGAAAACACGAGCCAATACAGGGTAAAATTCGTTAAAAATCCTTATAATTTTAAAAGAGCCATTTCCAAACCTGATGGGTTTGTCAATGGTCTGAGGTCAGATATTATCTGACCTTTTTTACTCTTTACGACTGACTGCACGTAAATGCTTAACGCATTGTCACAAACTCTTCGGCAGCAGTCGGGTGGATTGCGACAGTGTTGTCGAAATCTTTCTTGGTTGCGCCCATTTTGAGAGCGACCGCGAAGCCTTGCAGCATTTCATCCATACCAAAACCGATACCGTGGATGCCGACAATTTTCTCTTCTTTACCCACACACACCAGCTTCATGCGGCATGGTTGGCGATGAGAAGTCACAGCGGTATACATCGCAGTAAATGAAGATTTGTAGCATTTCACTGCATCTTCGCCATATTTTTCAATGGCTTCTGGCTCGGTTAAACCTACTGTGCCAATTGGCGGATGGCTGAATACTACCGTTGGTACGTTGGTGTAATCTAAATGCTCGTCAGGCTTGTTATTAAATAAACGCTCAGACAAACGGCGACCCGCAGCAACCGCTACTGGCGTTAACTCTACCGCACCGGTGTTATCGCCTACCGCGTACACGCCAGCAACATTAGTATTCTGATATTTATCGACTTTAATATAGCCTTTCGCGTTTAGCTCAACGCCTGCCGCTTCAATATTCAGGTTATCCGTCATTGGCTCACGACCGATTGCCCAAATCAGCGCATCAACCGTTTGCTCGTGACCATTTTCTAATTTCAGTGTCAGTGAACCATCTGCATTTTTAACCACTTCTTTCGGAATGGATTCTGTGTGCAGCGTTGGGCCTTCTGCGTTCATCACTTCCACTAACGTTTCAACGATAAGTGGATCAAAGGCACGTAGAGGTGCATGTTTACGCACAAACAGGTGCGCTTCGCTACCTAAACCATTTAAAACACCCGCCAGTTCAACAGCGATATAGCCTGCACCGACGACAGCAACACGTTTAGGCAGCGCTTCCAGCTCAAAGAAACCGTCAGAGGTCATGCCATATTCTGCGCCAAGGATCGCAGGGATCACCGGACGACCACCCGTTGCGATCAGAATATGATCCGCGGTGTAAATTTCGCCATTCACTTCAACAGTATGTGCATCAACAAAACGAGCAAAACCTTTAATTACATCGACTTTATTATTGCCAAGTACGCGATCGTAAGATTGGTGGATACGGTCGATATAAGCTGTACGGCTCTCAATTAATTTCTTCCAGTTGAAATCATTGATAGTAGTATCGAAACCATAATCTGGACCATAAGCACGAATTGCTTCAGAAATTTGCGCTGCATGCCACATCACTTTTTTCGGTACACAACCGACGTTAACACAAGTGCCGCCTAACTCTTTAGCTTCAATCAGGGCACACTTTTGTCCGTACATCGCCGCACGGTTCATTGACGCAATACCGCCGCTACCGCCGCCAATTGCAATATAGTCGTAATGTTTGCTCATAACTTGGTTGTTCCCATTTGTTGAATTACGAATACGTTAATATTCTCTTATTATGCTATGTAAACATAAACATTTAAGATAGCTATTGCCTGTTACTGCAATAGCCAGAGTCTATTGTTACTCAGGTACAATTTACTCAGGTACAATCCACTCAACTAATGTATGCCCAGTGCCTTCTGGCACCAGTGTTTTATGTAACCATGGCAGGACATTTTTCATCTGCTGCTCAAGTTTCCAAGGCGGGTTAATGACAATCATACCGGATGCCGTCATGCCGCGTTGATCGCTGTCAGGGCGCACCGCTAATTCAATTTGCAGAATTTTACGGATACCCGTTGCTTCTAGCTGGTTCACCATACGTTTGATTTGCTGGCGCAGAACCACTGGATACCAAATCGCATAAGTGCCTGTTGCGAAACGTTTGTAACCTTCGACTACGCCTTTTACGACCGCTTCGTAGTCTGATTTCATCTCATAAGGTGGATCCATCAGCATAAAACCACGGCGGCTTTGTGGAGGTAATTTCGATTTTAACTGTTGATAACCATCTTCGCGGGCAACTTGTGCACGCTCATCGCGAGAAAATTCAGCACGCAATAGTGGATAATCACTTGGGTGTAACTCAGTTAAAATCAGTTTATCGTGCTCACGCAGTAAATGTTTCGCTAATAGTGGCGAGCCCGGGTAATAGCGTAAGCGACCGTTTTCATTTAAACGGCGTACAACTTGCATATAAGGCAATAGTTCCTCAGGTAAGTCCGGTTGCTCCCAAACTCGTGCAATCCCTTCGAGATACTCCCCTGTTTTTTCTGAATGTTCGCTGGTTAATTGATAACGACCCGCGCCGGAATGGGTATCCAGATACAGAAATGGTTTCTCTTTTTCTTTAAGAGACTCAATGATCAGACTTTGCACCGTATGTTTGAGAACATCCGCATGGTTGCCTGCGTGAAAGCTATGACGATAACTTAACATGTCGCGTTTATTTCCTGAGGAATTCAGCAGTCACTTTTGTGAATGCTGTTAATAGAATCTGTACAGAAGGTCTGTTGAATGAAAAATAGACCAAATAATTTCTTTCGCGCCATTATAGCTAAAATTTGATGGGATTGTCATAGTGACAAAACATGACAAAATTGCACATGACCTTTCCTTGCCAAAAAGTTATCCTAAGCAAAATTAAAAACCATAATAGGGAAAACCAATGAAACGAGTATTTATAATATCTTCCATATTAGCTGTATTTTTAGTGAATAATCCTGCAATAGCAGGTAATTCATCCCAAGGGTGTGAAATCAAAAAGCAGAAAATTGAAACTCAGCTCAAATATGCCAAAGCACACGGTAATACCTACCGTGTAAATGGCTTAGAGCGCGCACTCGAAAACGTTAACCGCTACTGTACCTCTGATTCGCTGTATCGCGATAGCCAGGAGAAAATTGCCGAAAAGCAAAAAAAAGTTGCTGAGCGCGAAGCTGAATTGCAGGAATCTATTCAAAAAGGTGACCCTGAAAAAATCGCTAAACATAAGCGTAAAGTTGCCGAAGCAAAGGCAGAGCTTCAAGAAGCCCAAGACCTTGCAGACATCTACAAAGACACCCTTTAATAAAAATTAAAGTTTAATCAAATAGTTAATTGTTATTCTTTATCTCACCCTATGCCTAATTTTGGATAAATAAAGGCATAGGGTGAAATTATCAACAAACTTAGGCTATAGTATAAAAGAATATAGAATGGTGAATTATAAGCATATTTTGATTAAGCAGTGAAAAGGGGAACGCATGTCAGACATGCAAGATGAGCAACAAAAAGAGACCAACAAATTAAAATCTACTCTAAACAAAAGCCTAGATGGCAGTAAAAAAGCCCTAACGTTCTCAATGAGGGTGGTTGATTTTATTTGTGCAATTCCATTTATTGCACATTTAATCCGCACGGCTCAACGTTTTACCGATAGAATGGGTAACCAGTTTGGCGCCGCAATTACCTATTTCTCATTTTTATCTCTAATCCCCGTACTGATGTTTAGCTTCGCTGCGGCAGGTTTCGTGTTAGCCAGCAATCCTGAATTACTTGAAAAGCTCATTCGTGGCATTTCTGCCAACATTACTGATCCCACACTTGCCAATACCCTTGAACAGACCATTGATACCGCCATCCGCCAACGTACCACCGTGGGGTTAACGGGTTTAGCATTAGCCGTTTACTCTGGAGTTAACTGGGTCAATAACTTGCGCTTAGCCATTTTGGCGCAATCTCGTACAATTTGGGAACGGAATGAAGCCGAGCAAGAAAATATCATTTTCCGCTATGTTCGTGATTTTTTCGCGCTAATTGGCTTACTAATTGCGTTGATTGTCACTATTACACTGACCTCCGTAGCAGGCTCTGCGCAAGCGACCATTGTCAGTACACTTGGCTTAGACAGCATTGAGTGGCTTAAGCCCGTTTGGACCCTGATTGGTTTAGCGATTTCAATTACCGCTAACTTCTTATTATTTTTGTGGATTTTCTGGATTTTACCACGTATGCAGCACCGTCGCCGCTCACTGCTGAAAGGCACCTTACTCGCTGCTATTGGGTTTGAAATCATCAAATCTGTCATGACATGGATTTTACCAACCTTAGCCTCTTCACCATCGGGCGCAGCTTTCGGTTCAGTATTGGGGTTAATGGCATTTTTCTATTTCTTTGCCCGACTCACGCTCTTTTGCGCCGCGTGGATTGCCACGGATGAGCCGAAAGGTGACGCACAAGACGTTCTCACTTCTTAATCTCAATCATAGGGGAATGACGGATTTATCATTCCCCTCACTCATTTATTCCATTTCTTTGCTTATTGCATCTCTTTAATGAGCGTCGCCATCAAATCTTTTGCGCTCATTTCACGGACTTTTGCCACATTTTGTCCCGCCCAATGGGCTGCAAATTCATCACAGCCTGAGTGAGTAGCCGCGGCATTCAGCTGCTTACCCACATCGTAAGCAATCGGGTAATCTGGCAATTTATTCACATCATATTCCTGCCCTGCCTGCATAAATTGATTGAAAATACCTCGAGCAGGCCGCCCTGAGATAGCGGCAGTTAAATAAGTATTGTCCATCGTTTGGCTTTTCAGCTTACGACGATATCCTTCATTTGCCGCAGATTCTGGGCATAACAGAAAGGCGGTTCCTAATTGTGCGGCAGAGGCACCATGAGCAAGGGCTTGCTTGATATCCGCACCGTCCATGATCCCCCCTGTTGCAATAATCGGTAATTGGCTGTGTTTAGCAAGTAGAGTAACTAACTGATTTGTCGTCAGTTCTTCATCTTTGGATTGCATATCAAACATACCACGGTGTCCACCCGCTTCTATTCCTTGCGCCACAATCGCATCAATACCCGCTTGTTCAATTAACTGAGCTTCATGTAAGTTTGTCGCCGTCGCCATCGTAAAAATACCTTTTTCTTTCAAGGCATTAACAACTTCACGAGACGGCACATTGAAGTGGAAACTCACAACTGCGGGTTTCATTTCTAAGAAAAGCGCCAACATGGCTGGGTTATCTAAAAATGAGAGATAAATTTCATCCAATTGCTCCGGAGCTTGATGGTTAAATTGCTGAAATTTAGGCTGCAAATGAGCCAACCAAGCCTGTTCATTCTGGTTATTGCGTTGTGGTGTCGTATGGCAAAACACATTCACATTAAACGGTTTGTCCGTCAGTGCTTGAGTGGCAGCAATCATTGACCTTGCTTGATCTACCGAGCTCGCACCCAGTGCTAAGGAGCCCAATCCACCCGCCTCACAAACAGCGGCTACCAATGCAGGTGTTGAAACAACCGCCATAGGTGCTTGAATAATAGGATAACGTAGGTCGAGGCGATACAGTAATACATTGGAATGGCTCATACTTTCCTTACCTTTTTATGCTTACACGATAGATGAATAGCATGTTAATAAATTGCATATAATATGTATCTTTATCATTCTATCCCAATATTAATCCAATGAACCTAACTGTTTTTCGGAATGTGATAACAGCCGCATTTCTCATTACTATCATAAAATTAGCAAACTAAACTCATTCTAAGCGTGTATGTTATAGCGATAAACTGCCAAAGATACAGTGAGCCCGCGCCTAAGGAAGCCGACAATGCTAATCTCGCAATTGGAAAATCTATCTTGTGGTGTCGTCGTTTATTACCATAATCAGCCACAAAACTGCATTGGAACATTCTGCGCGCGAGGTAGCGATCTTGCGGGGAAACCATTAACTGTCGATACGCCTTTGCGCATTGCGAGTAACACCAAACCCTTTACCGCCGCGGCGATTTTACGCTTGGCTGAAATGGGAAAACTATTTGTGGATGACGGTATTTCTCATTATATTTCACCAAAATACAATCAATTACTCTCACCAAAATATGACACTGAGGCGATTACCATCCGCCACCTACTCAATCACAGTAGCGGGCTATTGGATCATGCCAACGAAGAATACCTCAAAGACGTCTTAAAGCGCCCTGATTATCAATGGACACGTTCAGAGCAAATTGAGCTATATGTTCAGCAAGATCACTCCTTTTTCCGTCCTTCCGAAGCTTTTATCTATTCCGATACGGGCTATATTCTGCTTGGAAATATTATTGAGCGAATGACGGGGCAAGCATTGGGAGAAGCCGTCCGAGAACTTTTGAAATTTAATGAAATTGGCTTGCAGAGCGCTTACTGGGAAACGTTTGAGTCCCCTGCCACAACGGAACCTCGTGCAAAACAGTACCTCGGAAAACTCGATTGCTCCGACATGGATCCTTCAATGGATGTGTATGGCGGTGGTGGCTTAGTGATGTCCTCGAAACAAATGGCGCAGTTCTTTGAAGCGCTATTTAGCGGTAAGATTTTTACCAAATCAGAAACCTTAGACACCATGTTAAGTGCAGGTTCCCATGAAGGGGCGCAAGGTTATCGACAAGGGATCATGGTCAACGAGGTTAACGGCATGACACTCTATTCCCATTTAGGCTTTTGGGGTTCCGTTGCGTACTACTCACCGGCAACTCAAACCAGTGCTGCGGGTTTTGTGGATAATCGAGATTCACGGAACGTACTAATAAACGCGATTGAAGCATTGTTGACGTCTAAATAAAGAGCTATCAACACAAAGAATAACCCTCACTAGTGAGGGTTATTCTTATTCAGTTGACCACTAACGAGTCAGCGGTGCTGGAATCGGTAACGCAGGTGCAGGTTGACCTTCTTGAGGCTCTGCTACGGCTGGAGATTCCGGTGCTGCCTCCACAACCGCAGGCAATTTAGGCCATAACACTTGCGTGAATTTCTGACGAATTTGCTCCGCATCCATGGTCTGTTTTTCTTTCGGTTGCGCTAAGACAATCGCTGCTTCTTGAGACAGTAAACGACGCGCTTCCATGTTCACTTGTTCAAGATTTTGAGTCCCTAAGAACGCTTGTCTGAGTAATTGATACTGCTCAGGAGCGATATCCACAACACCATTTTGTTGTGAAATCAAACGCTGGCTAATTAACACATCTGTACTGGTACGCGCATATGCCGCAAACAGTTGTGATAATTGAACCTGCTTCTCTTTCATCATGTCATTGAACAGCTCTGGGTCAATACCATTTTGATTGATTGCCGCCAGCTCATTCAACGCCACATCCGCCACTGCGGCCATTTTTTCTGGTGGTGCAGAAATGGCTAACGTACAGCTCGCTTTTTGATACTGAACACGACAATCTAAGCCCGGAGTCACACCATCTTCAGCAAACTTTTGTTTAAAGGTTTTCTGCAATGAGCGGTAAATGGCTTCACGAGCGAGGTCGCTTCCCCAATAACGCAGCAATACGTTGGAATCTTTAATTGGTAACCAATCGATATCCCAAATTAAAGAAAGCGTATCTTGCGTTGATTTATCTTGAAGAATATCAATTGCCTGAGGCTTAACTGACGATAAAACGGCAACCGAAACAGGCTCAGAGCGCTTGCCTTCTAATGATGAAAATGCTTGAGTAATACTGTCAGATAACATGCGAGAATCCACATGCCCCGCGACGTATAACGTCATAACATCAGGTGTGTACCATTTTTGATAGAACGAATTCACACTGGCTAAATCGACTTTACCGTTTGGCTTCTGCCCTGGATCATAACCTAGCATCGCCGACCCATTGAGACGAGCACGCCAAACAGGGTCATTGGCATTTACAGGCAAGGTAGCCACTGGAATATTAGTAGCGGTTAAGCCACTCTGCAATGAATTCTCAGTATACTGCGCCCCAGCGACAGACGTTGCCAACCAACTTAATGCTTGTTTCACCAAATCAGGGCGGTTGTTAGGCAGGCTTAAACTATAAATTGTGTAGTCGTAAGAAACCACGGCTGGAGGTAACGGCATATCAGGGTCGGTTGCCTGACGCCAAAAATTTTGTAATGTAGCTGCAGGGAAAGCTTCAGATTGATGGAATAGCGCCATTCGAGGGATCAGATAACTGTACCCTTTTTCACTGGCTTTTTCAGATAACGAACCTGTTTTAATGGCTAACCGAAGTTGGATTCGATCATTTGGACGCTGTGGTGTTTGTAATAACTGCCAATTAAAGCCATTCTCGAGCTTTCCTTGCTGCCATGCTGGATCGGGTTGTAAAGGTTCAGCACTAGCAAAACCAGTGACTGATAAAAGTACCACGCCGATGATATATCGCACTTTCAAACCCTGCATGTAGACCCCTATGTTCTTTATATCCTTGTATTTAACCGTAAACAGCAACAAAAAAATTAACGAAAAACGCTAATTGACTCGGTTAAGCGATATAGTTTGGCTTCATCAAAAATTTGATTATCACTATACCCGAAAAAAACATCGTTGCATGTTATTGAGATCATTGGACTGCACTCACTACACTAAGTCGCTACGTTGATCACTAAAATACATCTTGAATACCGCCATCTCAATGGAGGATGTTTTGTATTTTTGAACACTATAAATAGCGAGAGCCGCCTGAATCTTGTCACTAACAATATGATAGGTATGTGTAATGATATTAGACCACAAACCTTATAACATGTTCATGGCTTAATCTGAATTTTGTCGTTTTATTTGACGATGATAACCTTTCGCCAATAACCCTATCTCATCATCTTGATGATATTGAGAAACTTCCAAATGGTCGACGTGTTGATTTGCTTGCAACTCCCCCGCCATTTTACGCAGTGGGCGTACAATCATGCGGCTCACACACCACGTCATTGCAATAGAGATAATCAGCGCTAGCAGCAAATACGTTGTCGTTAACAACGCAAATGTGTTGAGTGCAAAACGATAAACCCGGTTAGAATCCACTTGTAACGTCAAATAACCTTGAGGTTTCGCTTGTGGCGCCATCGTGCCATAGGCATACAATGGGACAGTCATCTCCACCGGAATACCAATCAGCGGTAAAGACCATTCAGGGATCGGTTTCGGCGTGGCAAAGCTTAAATTCATTACCGTCGCATTATCCACCGTCACAATGGCTTTTCCCATAATCCCCGAGGTTTTCAGGCTCACAAGTAGCCTTTTGGCTTCGTTTAAATCGGAACTAAGTAGCGAATCCGTCAATGGTTTTTGGACTTGAACTACGGCATTACTCAGTTGATTTAAATAATCTTGTTTGCGCTGTTCTAAGAGGTAAGTAAATTGAATGGACAAAAAAAGTGCAAGAAAAAGCAACGTAATCACAAAGAATACGATCATGCTCTTAAACGTGAGTGAACGTTGGACACGAGTGTTCATTTCCCACAACCTTCCTAATCAAGCTGCTTTTTAAAGAAAAAATCGGACAAACAGTATACTTGATTTTCCGTATAAAAGTGCAGCTTTAAAAAAGAAAGATCACTTATTTAGGATAAGCTCCAAATTAACCGCTAAAGTGAGTAAATACAGCATGAAGAAACGGCAGAAAGTCTGCTTTTCTGCCGTCTAAAGTGATTAATTTGCGACTATTGCCTGCTTTTCGTCTTCATCAACGGCAAAACAAGCGACTAACTGCTCACGGTAGTTTTTCAATGCTGGTTGAGATTGCGTGCATGGACCAAAAGCGCGTCGGCAACGTGCTGCAAACGCACACCCCGGAGGCGGATTCATTGGGCTCGGTAATTCTCCCGTTAATTTGATCCGCTCACGGCGCTGGTCAGGGTTCAAGCGTGGTGTCGCTGAAAGCAGCGCTTGAGTATATGGGTGCTGAGGATTATTAAAAATCTGCTCTTTAGTCCCTTTTTCCACACAACGCCCCAGATACATCACCATCACTTCATCCGCGATATGCTCAACCACCGACAAATCGTGGGAAATGAACACATAGGAAAGTCCCAATTCTTGCTGTAAATCCATCATCAGGTTCAATACCTGAGCACGTACAGACACATCCAACGCCGATACTGGCTCATCCGCCACCACGACATCCGGATCCAACATCAATCCACGGGCGATAGCGATACGTTGACGCTGCCCACCAGAAAACATGTGTGGATAACGACTATAGTGCTCTGTTTTCAAACCTACTTTTGCCATCATCGACAACACTTTTTCTTTGCGCTGCTCTTTCGATAGCGAGGTGTTAATCAATAAAGGCTCTTCCAAAATTTGCCCGACTTTTTTACGCGGGTTCAACGAACCATACGGGTTTTGGAAGACGATTTGGATTTTTTGACGACGTAATTTCTCTGCCGCTTTATCTTTAATCAGTAAGTTTTGATCACGATAATACAGTTCACCGTCTGATGGCTGCTCAATCATCGTTAACAGGCGCCCAAGTGTGGATTTCCCACAACCCGACTCCCCAACCACGGCTAATGTTTTCCCTTTTTCTAGTTCAAAAGAGACACCATCAAGCGCTTTGAGTGTTTTCTCCTTCGAGAAAACGCCGCCTTTCACAGAATAATATTTTTTTAAGTCCACCGCTTTTAAGAGCGGCGTTCCTTTGGCTTGTTGCTCACTCATAGCGTTGGTCTCCCCATATCATCCAGTGGCATGTGACATTTCACCTGACGGTCACCAATGGTTTGTAACGCAGGCTCTTCTTGGCGACAACGATCCGTTGCATACGGGCAACGCGGGTTGAGCAAGCACCCTTCAGGGCGGTCATACTTACCGGGTACAACACCCGGCAAGGAAGCTAAACGTGATTTGTTACTAGCAAACTCAGGCAGTGCACGCAGCAATGCTTGGGTATAGGGGTGTCTTGGATGTTTAAAAATATCCTTCGCTTTCGCAGACTCAACCACTTGCCCTGCGTACATCACGATAATATGGTGCGCGGCTTCCGACACTAACGCTAAGTCATGGGTAATCAGTACTAGCGCCATATTTTCTTGTTGTTGTAATTCCAACAATAATTCGATGATTTGCGCTTGAATGGTCACATCAAGCGCCGTAGTGGGTTCATCGGCGATCAACAACTTTGGGCGACACGCAATCGCCATCGCAATCATAATTCGCTGACTCATTCCACCAGATAACTGGTGTGGATAGACGTCAAGGCGCGATTGAGGATCAGGAATTCCCACCATGTTTAGCAGATCAATTGCCCGCTGTTTACGGGTGCTTCGATTGCCCCCTTGGTGTACTTTTAACGCTTCCATAATTTGATAACCGACTGTAAAGCACGGGTTCAAACTAGTCATCGGGTCTTGGAAAATCATGGCAACATCTGCGCCGACAATTTGACGACGCTCTTTTTCAGGGATGGACAATAAATCACGTCCATCAAATTGCAACGATTTCGCCATCACTTTGCCGGGGTAATCAATTAACCCCATGATAGCCAGTGAGCTAACTGATTTACCTGAACCTGATTCACCGACGATCCCCACCACTTGCCCTTTCTCAACTTGGTAGCTGATGCGGTCAACGGCGCGAAACGGGGTTCCTTCGTCACCAAAGTGAACGGAAAGTTCTTCTACATTTAACAATGCCATTAGATTACCTCATCACTGCTTGAGTTTTGGATCAAAGGCGTCACGTAAACCATCACCCATCAGGTTAAACGCTAATACCGTTAATAAAATTGCTAATCCAGGGAACGTGACAACCCACCATGCGCTTTGTGCGAACTGCAACACATCAGACAACATAGTTCCCCATTCTGGAGTTGGTGGCTGCGCCCCCATTCCCAGAAAACCCAGTGCAGCCATATCTAAGATGGCATTCGAGAATCCTAAAGAGGCCTGTACAATCAGTGGTGCCAGACAGTTAGGTAAAATATTGACGAACATTTGACGCAACGCCCCTGCACCCGCCACTCTCGAGGCAGTCACATAGTCACGATTCACTTCTACCAGTACCGCAGCTCGTGTTAAACGAATATAGTGCGGTAATGCCACAAAGGTTAACGCTATCGAGGCATTGACAATCGAGGGACCGAAAATAGCCACCAAGACTAACGCTAACAGTAAGCTTGGCAGAGCCAACATAATGTCGACTACACGCATAATCAGCGCATCCACTACACCGCCAAAATAACCCGCGATCACCCCAATCGTTACCCCCATAATCAGGGATAACACCACCACGAGACAGCCCACTAATAACGAGAGCCTTGCTCCGTACATTAGGCGAGATAATAAATCGCGCCCGACATCATCCGTGCCAAGAATAAACTCCCATGACCCCCCTTCTTCCCAGACGGGTGGCGTCAACAATGCCTGACGGAATTGCTCATCAGGAGCATGAGGCGCTAATACCCCCGCAAGGATCGCAATTAACACCATTAAAATGATGTAGAACATCCCCACGACCGCGCCTTTGTTGCGCTTAAAATAATGCCAAAATTCTTGTAATGGTGTCATCGGCTTCGGGGCGCTGACAGCTTTCGACTCAGTTGTTTGAGACATGTTTGCGCTCCTTATTTCTTATGACGAATACGTGGGTTAACAATGCCATACAGCACATCAACCACTAAGTTAACGAAGATAATCAACGTTGCGACCAGTAAGACGCCACCTTGAACCACTGGATAATCTCGACGTTGTAATCCTTCAATTAACCAACGACCTAACCCCGGCCATGAGAAAATGGTTTCCGTCAAAATGGCACCGGCGAGCATCACACCGACCTGCAGACCAATTACCGTGACAACCGGCAGTAATGCGTTACGCAGGGCGTGAATTAAAATCACGCGAGCACGGCTAACACCTTTGGCTCTCGCCGTACGAATATAGTCTTCCCCTAATACTTCCAGCATCGCCGAGCGAGTCATACGCACAATCACAGCCAGTGGAATGGTTCCGAGTACAATGGATGGCAAAATTAAGTGTTCCACTGCATCTTTGAAGTCTCCCGCTTCCCCCCAAATTAGGGTATCAATCAGCATAAAGCCCGTGAGCGGATTCGAGTCATCAAGGAAAACGGTGTCACTTACCCTTCCCGCAACGGGAGTGAGATCCCACTGAACAGAGACCAGCATGATCAACATGATCCCCCACCAGAAGATCGGCATAGAGTAGCCCGTTAATGAAACACCGATCGCCGTGTGATCGAAAATTGAACCACGTTTAACTGCCGCTAAAACCCCGACAGGGATACCAACAGAAACCGCAAAAATCATGGCGCAAGTGGCTAGTTCTACGGTAGCTAAAAAGCGAGGTAAAAACTCTTCCCAAACGCCGATTCGGCTTTTTAAGGAGATCCCTAAGTCGCCATGCATTATGCCGTTCAGGTAATGGAGGTATTGTTTCCAAAGTGGCTGGTCGAGTCCTAATTCAGCCATTAAATAAGCGTGTCTTTCTGGGGATAATCCGCGTTCACCCGCCATAATCATGACAGGGTCGCCTGGGATCATGTGAACGAAAGCAAAAGTAAGTAGCGTGATACCGATAAAGGTGGGGATCACGAGCCCGAATCGTCGGAGGATAAATTGCAGCATATCCTGAGTCTCTTTAATAATGCCGTCGACGGCTCTTAGTCCGCTTGGCTGGTCAGAAAAACAACGTTTTCATCTGCTCACAAATAACTAAATTTATCTGCATCTTCTGAACGTCAGAGGAGAAAACGCCCTCCGCTGCAAAGAGGCAACGAAGGGCATTTACAGATTAAAAACAATTACTTATCAATGTCTACGTTTTCGAAGTGGTGTTTACCTAACGGATCAACCACGTAGCCTTTTACTTCTTTACGCACAGGCTCAAACACGGTGGAGTGAGCGATGATCAGCGCAGGCGCTTGTTCGTTCATGACCACTTGAGCTTGTTTGTACAGTTCGACACGTTTGTTGTGATCAGATGTCATACGTGCCGGCTGGATCACGTCTTCAAAGCTTTGATTACACCATTTAGAGTAGTTAGAACCCTGTTTTTTCGCGGCGCAGCTGAATAAGGTCGCGAAGAAGTTATCAGGATCACCATTGTCCCCTGTCCAACCCATCATCACCGTTTGAGGCTCGCCGCTCTTAGCACGTTTCAGGTATTCACCCCACTCGTAGCTAACCACTTTCGATTTAACGCCGATTTTCGCCCAGTCAGCTTGGATCATTTCTGCCATTCGACGAGCATTCGGGTTATATGGACGTTGAACTGGCATTGCCCACAGGTCAATTTCAAAACCTTCTGGGAAGCCCGCTTCCGCCAGCAATTTTTTGGCTTTTTCTGGGTTATATTCGGTATCTTTAATCGCGTCGTTGTAACCCCACATAGTTGGTGGAATTAAGTTTTTCGCTTTTTGACCCGCACCTTGATAAACCGCTTGGATAATGGCGTCTTTGTTCACTGCCATCGACAGCGCTTGACGAACTTTTTGGTTATCCAGTGGTTTTTTCTCAACGTTGTAAGACAGGTAGCCTACGTTCAGACCTGGCTGCTCCAACAAGGTAATGTCTTTATCTGCTTTCATGCGCTCTAAGTCTGCCGGGTTTGGATACGGCATCACTTGGCACTCATTTTTTTGCAGTTTTGCATAACGCACTGACGCGTCAGGGGTGATAGAGAAGACTAAACGGTCAATCTTCGGTACTGTGCCCCAGTAATCTTTGTTTGCTTTGTACAGAATACGAGAATCTTTCTGATACTGTTGCAGTTCAAAAGGCCCTGTTCCGATTGGGTTCAGGTCAACTTTCTCTGGGGTTTTTGCCTTCAACATTTGATCAGCATATTCCGCTGATAAGATTGATGCGAAGTCCATTGCCATATCCGCTAAGAATGGTGCTTCTGGGCGTGTTAATGTGATACGGACGGTGTTGTCGTCGACTTTCTCAACTTTGTCGATGATTTTATCCATGTCCATTCCCATAAAGTATTCATAGCTGCCGCCAGAAACTTTGTGGTATGGGTGGTTTGGATCTTTTTGGCGCATGAACGTGTAGATCACGTCATCCGCATTTAAGTCGCGGCTTGGTTTGAAATCTTTATTGGAGTGCCATTTCACGCCTTTACGCAGGTGGAATGTGTACACTTTACCATCGTCACTGACTTCCCAGCTTTCTGCTAAGCCCGGCTCAATTTCAGTTGTACCCAGCTTAAATTCAACCAAACGGTTATACAGAGGGATTGAACTCGCATCATAAGTTGTTCCAGAGGTGAATAACTGCGGGTTAAAACCTTCAGGTGAACCTTCAGAACAATAAACCAGTGTTTTAGCCTGTACTGAGGCTGATACCGCTAAAGCAGCTAATGTTAAGCCTACCGCCAATAAACCTGTCTTTTTCATCGAGAGCGTCATTGGTAATGCTCCTGTGGTGTATGTTGTTTTATCGAATACTGAAATCCATCTTGGATAAGACAGATGCCGTATCTGTATTTTTTGTTATTCACTGTGCAATTAATCAACTGGAATACATTTCGTCAATAGCATTATTCACTGTAACAATTTCGCTTAAATAACATTTTTCGAATAATTTTGGTGTAAATATAGCCTTATATGTTACAAAAATGTTTATTTTATAGCGATTATAACCACAGAAACATTACTGGATAGATTTTTATAAGGACGTTAATTATTTGTATATTTGTGATTAAGTGCTGAATTACTGAGCGGAAATAGTGGGCAATACAAAAAATTGCAACATAAAACGCTAAATAGGATTCACATGAAACTATTTGTTAGCTGATTGTTTTGCATGTTTTTTATACTAAAAAGAATTATTGGCGGATTTATATATCCTCTTACCATTTTCAGGGGATCACGGGGGAAAATACCAATCACATTATGAAAGCGGGTTTTGATTAGCGGACTTGTTTTGATAGGTAGGCTTGTTTTGATAGGTAGGCTTGTTTTGATAGGTAGACTTATTTTGTTCTGAGGCGCTTAGCTTAAAAGCAATGGAAAGCTTATTAATACGTCATGTGCATTAAATGAGCGCAATAGTCGTCACTAAAAGTGAGCTGGAAAATGAGAGAGATAGAAACGAAAAAACCCACCTCAATGAGGTGGGTTTTAGAATTTGGTCGGCGAGAGAGGATTCGAACCTCCGACCCACTGGTCCCAAACCAGTTGCGCTACCAAGCTGCGCTACTCGCCGAAAACGGTGTGAATAATACTGCCAAGAATGGGGATCGTCAACCCTATTTTTCGCTAAAACCGTTCGTATGCTGATAAAACCATCAAAATGGTATGGTTTCTTATTTTTACGTCTATTTTTGGGTAAAAAATAAGCGCTAAAAATATTTTAGCGCTTATTTATCCCAATCATTGGGAAGGTCATATTTATGCAATTATTTTCTAAATCAAAAATAACCGACTAAAAATCAACCTATTGAAGCAGTGAAATATCTGCTACTTTTAAGAATAGCTCGCGAAGCTGGCTTAACAGTGTTAAACGGTTATTCCGCACAGCAGGATCTTCATCCATCACCATAACGTTCGCAAAGAACTCATCAACCACTTCACGTAAAGAGGCTAACTCAACGAGTGCTTCTTGGTAGTTACGTTCAGCAAACATTGGCGCAAGCTTGTCTTGCAGTACCACAACGTGAGTCGCTAACTTCACTTCTTCTGGTGTTTTCAGTACAGACGCTAACACGCTATCAGCGAGTTTCTCCTCTGACTTACTCAGAATGTTAGAAACACGTTTGTTAGCAGCTGCCAGCGCTTGTGCTTCTTCTAAAGAACGGAAGTGAGTCACTGCTTTAACACGCGCATCGAAGTCAGCTGGCTGAGTTGGGCGACGTGCTAATACGGCTTGAATAGTGTCAATGCTGTAGCCTAGTTCTTGGTACCAAGAACGGAAGCGACCTAGCATGAACTCAACCACATCTTCCACGACATTTTTGTTAGTTAGTTTATCGCCATACAGACGCACAGCCTCTTGGGTCATTTCCACAAGATCAAGCTGATAGCCTTTTTCAACGATAATACGTAACACACCTAATGCCGCACGGCGCAGAGCGAATGGGTCTTTATCCCCTTTCGGATGCTGGCCGATACCGAAAATACCTGCGAGGGTATCCATTTTTTCTGCTAATGCTAATGCCGCAGAAACATCGGTAGATGGCAGTTCATCCCCCGCAAAACGCGGTTGATATTGTTCTTTCAGTGCAAGAGCAACATCTTCTGACTCACCGTCATGGCGAGCATAGTGCATACCCATGACACCTTGAGTGTCTGTGAATTCAAAGACCATGTTGGTCATTAAGTCACATTTAGCCAGTAAGCCTGCACGAGTTGCGTGATTTACATCCGCACCAATCTTGCTTGCAATCCAACCCGCTAACGCTTCTAAGCGGTCAGTTTTATCACGCAGAGTACCTAGCTGTTGCTGGAACAGAACGGTTTCTAAACGTGGTAAGTTATCTTCTAAGCGCTGCTTACGGTCAGTTTTGAAGAAGAATTCCGCATCCGCTAAACGCGGGCGAACAACTTTTTCGTTACCGGAGATAATTTGCTGAGGATCTGATGACTCAATATTCGCCACGAAGATAAAGTTCGGCATTAACTTGCCTGCATTATCATAAACAGGGAAATATTTTTGGTCGCCTTTCATGGTGTATACCAGTGCTTCAGCAGGAACTTCTAAGAATTTCTCTTCGAATTTTGCTGTTAATACTACTGGCCATTCAACCAAAGAAGCCACTTCTTCAACTAAGCTGTCGGTTAAGTCTGCTTTACCGCCCAACGCCTGAGCTGCTTTTTCTGCATCGGCAATAATTGTCGCTTTACGCTCAGCGTAATCTGCGATTACTTTACCGCGAGTGCGTAAAATTTCTGGGTATTGTTCCGCGTTATCGATAGTAAATTCAGCTTCACCCATAAAACGGTGACCGCGAATAATACGATCGCTCTTAATACCAAGAATTTCACCCTTCACAACATCGCTACCCAGCAGTAATGTCACAGTATGTACAGGACGTACAAACTGAGTTTCTTTATCTGCCCAGCGCATTAATTTAGGAATAGGTAATTTCGCCAGTGAACGGCTAACCATATCAATCAATAATTCGCTGACTGGCTGCCCTTTCATTTGTGCGCGATACAGTAACCATTCGCCTTTATCGGTAGTTAAGCGTTCTGCTTGGTCAACGGTGATCCCACAGCCACGCGCCCAACCTTCAGCTGCTTTTGTTGGTTTACCTTCAGCATCAAATGCTTGGGAAATTGCAGGGCCACGTTTTTCAACTTCGCGATCTGGCTGAGCCGCGGATAAGTTTTCCACTTTCAGCGCTAAACGACGAGGTGCAGCAAACCAGTTCACTGCACCATGAGCGATATCTGCACCATCTAATTCCGCAGTAAAGTTAGCTGCGAATGATTCTGCAAGAGAACGAAGAGCCTTCGGCGGTAACTCTTCTGTACCGATTTCCACTAGGAAAGTCTGTTGAGTCATGACAGCCTCTTAGTTCTTATGACACATAGGGAAACCCAGCGCTTCACGAGAAGCATAATAAGCTTCTGCCACCCCTTTCGTCAGGGTACGGATGCGTAAAATATAGCGCTGGCGTTCTGTGACTGAAATTGCCTTACGGGCATCCAGTAAGTTAAAGGTATGAGCCGCTTTTAAAATACGCTCATAAGCCGGAAGTGGCAGAGGCGTTTCTAAAGCAAGCAGATATTGAGCTTCTTTCTCATACTCTTCGAAGCACTTGAATAAGAACTCAACATTGGCATGTTCAAAGTTATACGTGGATTGCTCAACTTCGTTTTGGTGATAAATATCGCCATACGTGGTTTTACCCAGCGGGCCATCACACCAAACCAGATCGTACACGCTATCAACGCCTTGAATATACATAGCAAGACGCTCAAGACCATAAGTGATTTCACCGGTAACAGGCTTACACTCCAAACCACCCACTTGCTGGAAGTAAGTGAACTGAGTCACTTCCATACCATTTAACCAAACTTCCCAGCCCAGACCCCAAGCACCCAGTGTTGGGTTTTCCCAGTTATCTTCCACGAAGCGGATATCATGGACTGTTGGGTCAATACCAAGTTCTTTTAATGAACCTAAGTACAACTCTTGGATATTGTCAGGTGAAGGCTTAATGATCACCTGAAATTGGTAATAGTGCTGTAGACGGTTCGGGTTTTCACCATAGCGACCATCAGTTGGTCGGCGAGATGGCTGAACATAAGCTGCCGCGATAGGTTCTGGACCTAAAGCGCGCAAACACGTCATTGGGTGTGAAGTACCTGCGCCGACTTCCATGTCCAGTGGTTGAACAATGGTACAGCCTTGGCGCGCCCAGTAATCCTGTAATGTCAGGATAAGACCTTGAAAGGTTTTGGTATCAAACTTTTGCATGTTAGATCCGCACGCGATACGTGAAATTTAAGAAAGTGACCAGTATACCCTTTGACCGCCAGATATACAGCAATGAATACGCCTGTAACCATTCTAAAAAGAAAAAAAATTAATTTCATCCCTTTAAAACTGTATTTTTATACAGTATAAAGATTCTATTCTTGCCCACAAGCTGAACATTATTAGAAAAAGGATGAAAAAATGGAAACTTCAGTTACTCGCTGTCATTGGGTCAATCAAGATCCCGAATATATTGCCTATCACGATAATGAATGGGGAAAACCCACCAAAGATAATCAAGAATTGTTTGAAATGATCTGCCTCGAAGGTCAGCAAGCAGGGCTCTCTTGGTACACCATTTTGAAAAAGCGCCAAGGGTACCGAGAGCTGTTCCATCAGTTTGATCCCGAAAAGATTGCCATGATGGATGAAAAAGACGTAGAGCGGCTTATGCAAGACTCAAGGATCATTCGTAATCGATTAAAAATTAACGCGATTATTGCTAACGCCAAAGCTTATTTAGCGATGAAAAACCAAGGAATAGATTTTTCTACTTTCATTTGGGGCTTTGTGAACCACCAACCCATCGTCAATAAATGGACTGAATCCGCACAACTTCCTACAGAAACAGAGCTTTCTAAGACGTTGTCTAAAACACTGAAAAAACATGGCTTCAAATTTGTAGGCTCTGTGACTTGCTACGCCTTTATGCAAGCCACCGGGATGGTTAATGACCACCTTGTAAATTGTTGCCAATATCGATAAATCAAAATTTATCGATGGAAACTGAACACATAACAACATAAATAAACTAAGCTTAGTCAATAAGTTAATCCAAAAAACCAATTTATTACCTATGTTTGACATTTTATATGAAAAAGAACTGCAATTAAGCTATTGAACTCTAGATAGGAGCGCGGTATGTTGGAAATTCCATTAACAACCTAATAAACAAATGTGAATAAATACAATGAATTTCTCTAAATTTGGTAATAAATTTGCTCAGAATTCAGGTATTTCAGAATTAATGAAAGACTTGAATGAAGGCCTCAGAACCCCCGGCGCTATTATGCTTGGCGGTGGAAACCCAGCTCATATCCCTGAGATGGATAAATATTTCCAAGACCTCCTCGCTGAAATGTGTGCCAATGGGCAATTAACCGATACCTTGTGTAACTATGATGGTCCTCAAGGCAAAGATGCCATGTTGAAAGCGCTAGCAGCAACTCTAAAAGCGAAACTAGGCTGGGATATCAGCGCGAAAAATATTGCGCTAACAAACGGCAGCCAAAGTGCGTTTTTCTATCTATTTAACCTACTTGCTGGTCGCTTTGAAGATGGTATCTCTCGTAAAGTTCTTTTCCCAATTGCCCCTGAATATGTGGGTTATGCAGATTCTGGACTTGATGACGACCTTTTTGTGGCAAATAAGCCGCAAATTGAGTTTTTACCTGATGGGCAGTTTAAATATCACGTTGATTTTAACACCCTTGAAATTACTGAAGATATTGGCGTTATCTGTGTATCTCGCCCAACCAATCCAACAGGGAACGTGATCACTGATGAGGAAGTTCTGCATCTTGACCAATTAGCTAAGCAACACAATATTCCATTATTGATTGATAATGCGTATGGCGTTCCCTTCCCCGGTATTATCTTTAGCGAAGCCACACCATTTTGGAATGAAAATGTCATTCTGTGCATGAGCTTGTCAAAACTCGGTCTACCAGGAACTCGTTGCGGGATTATTATTGGTAGCGAAGAGTTAATTGATGCCATCAGTAATATGAATGGCATTATTAGCCTTGCTCCGGGAGGTATCGGTCCAAGCATCGCGCTTGAAATGCTACAGCGTGACGATTTGTTTAAGCTTTCTCAGAATGTTGTTGGGCCATTCTATAAGCAGCGCGTGGAAGAAGTGATAAAGATCATTCGCCGCTATATTCCTGAAGATAAATGCCTAATTCATAAGCCTGAAGGCGCTATTTTCTTATGGTTGTGGTTTAAAGACCTGCCGATTAGTTGTTTAGAGCTCTATCAACGCTTAAAAGCACGTGGTGTGTTGATGGTTCCGGGACATTACTTTTTCCCAGGACTTGAAGAAGATTGGCAACATGCCCATGAATGTATGCGAATGAACTATGTGCCTGAACCAGAAAAAATTGAGCAAGGGATTCAAATCCTTGCTCAAGAATTAGAAAAAGCCTATCAAGAATCTGAACGCTGAATCTAGAAATTGAGTTAAAAAAAGCCCTTTCTATTGAGGAAAGGGCCAAAATTAGCGAGAACTCCATAATTGAAATCGAATATATTTGTTCACGACAAATTTTATTCGCGGTTATTAAACCACTTTTTTGATATCAGTTATGGCGAGAACAAAGACCAATTACACCCTTATATAGACGGATACTTTTTCTCCACACCCTATTCCTTTCATAACTCACAATCATAATGCCCAAAATAAGATGGCTAACAACTGCGGCGAAATAATGCGTAAAAACATGGCTAAAGGGTATACCGTGGCATAAGAAAGAGCCGGTGCTCCGCTGGTTGGGTGGATATTATTTGCAAAAGCTAATGCTGGCGGATCTGTCATAGACCCAGCCAACACACCGCATAGGCTTAAATAATTCATTTTGCCGAAAATACGAGCGACTAAGCCGGTGATAAACAGAGGAATAAAGGTAATTAATAGCCCATAGCCAATCCATGTAAGCCCATCCCCTTGAATAAGAGTTTCAATAAAACTCCCTCCCGAATTCAGTCCTACAACCGCTAAAAACATCACAATACCAAGCTCTCTCAACGCTAAATTTGCACTTGGTGGCATAAACCAATACAGTCGGCCAATGGTACCTATTCGCCCAAGAATCAAAGCAACAACTAACGGCCCGCCCGCTAAACCCAACTTCAATGCAGCAGGAAAGCCCGGTACAAATATCGGTAACGAGCCTAAAACAACTCCCAAACCTATCCCAATAAATACCGGCAGCATCTGGACTTGCTGTAATTTCTGTTTCGCGTTTCCAAGTATTGCAGTAACCGCTTCAATTGATTCAGGACGACCAACAATATTGAGAATATCACCAAATTGCAGTACGGAATTGTTGTTTGCCATCAGGTCAATCCCTGTCCGGTTCAAACGCGTTACCACCACATCATATTTCTGCTTGAGATTCAGCTCTTTTAAGCGTTTACTTAGTACAGCGTCATTAGTCACGACCACTCGAACAGAATGCAATACAGAACTGGAAGTTGATAATGACGCTTCAACCTCTTCACCAAGAATGAGGCGAACTTTATTTAAATCCTCTTTTTGCCCAACAACATGCAGTAAATCCCCAAGGTGTATTTCTGTCGTCGGTTGAGGTACCACCATCATTTCCCCGCGTTTTAGCCGCGAGCAAACAATATCTTCGCTGCCAAGCATGGGTATATCTTGCATCATCAAGCCATCAAGATTGGTATTGCGCACCGCGATGTTCATCGTTTGCAGTGAGTCACGATGCTGAACATTCGCACTATTGAACTCCGCGGCTTCTTTATCTACTGAGATACGGAAGACAATACGAACTAGCCACATCACCAGCAAAATACCGCAGATTCCCATCGGGTAAGCCATCGCATACCCCATTCCCATTTGTCCCACCAAACTCGGGTCTGACCCTAAATCAGATAGAATTTGCTGCCCAGCCCCTAACGATGGCGTATTCGTGACTGCGCCCGAGAAAATGCCCAAAATAATCGGTAGAGGGATATCTGCAATTTTATAGATAATAGCGGTAACGACTGCCCCTAAAATAACCACCATCAAGGCAAAGCCATTAAGTTTTAAACCAGAAACACGTAAAGAAGAGAAAAAACCGGGTCCAACTTGTATCCCGATGGTATAAACGAAGAGGATCAAACCAAATTCTTGAATAAAATGCAGCATGTCATTATTGAGAGACAAGCCATAACTTCGCGCAAAATGCCCAACAATAATTCCACCAAAAAGAACCCCGCCAATCCCTAAGCCCACATTGCGGATTTTCCAATTACCTATCCATAAGCCTAGTGCGGCAGCTAATGCTAATAAACTGACTGTAAGCGCTAATTCACTCATAGACCGCTATCCTTTTGACAACAATGAACCAAAATACGGGACATACGGAGTTATTACATTTGCAACTGAATCGATTGTGCCAAATAAACACAGAGGAAGTTGTGTGATAGAGCACAGTTCACAGCAATTCAATTGAGCAATTTTATACTTTAGTTAAAAACAATTTAATTGCTAATTATTAACATCACCGACATAAAATAATACAAAAAAGAGCTATTATTCAGAGGGTATCTTAAATAATAATAGGGTCGTTCGATTGTGAATTTTTAGTTTTTAGTTATTATGATCTCTGATTAGACAAAATCCATTTCAATGCAGGTCAACATATATATGCCAAGCTTGATTTTTTTTAGGTCGTTCGCATTTTCCACATTATTGACTCTTACATTAAGTGGCTGCTCCAGTATTATGACTCATGCAGGCCCTACTGATAGCTATTATCCTGGAACAAAAAATAGTGTTGATATGCTGCAACATGAAGATACGGGCTGGGTAGTTAAGCCATTACTGGTTATCGATTTACCATTTACCGCACTTATGGATACATTATTAATCCCCATGGATTATATGCATTCAAACGGCTCACAAGAGGCCGACTCACCGAAAAAACGTTTAGAACAACTTGATAAACAGCAACTTGATAAACAACAACTTGATAAACAACAGCCAAAGAACCCTCAATGATTGCCCTATATTAAAGTAACTTATTGATGCTCTAATCAGGAATATAATACTTAAAATACAATTAATATTATTAACTTAATTTAGGTTAATAACACCTTTATCTTACTGACTAAATTTCCATCTTTTTTTATCTATTTTATTAATCCAATACTTATTAATTTCAAGTCAATATACTTTAATTGAATATTGAGCATTTAATTTAATGATGACCTGAACTCTCTTTTTCTGAAGAATAAAGAGATGAAATTCCATCTTTTTATTCTTCATAGGTGTTATTCCAGATAAAATTTAATTAGATAGTCCTGTTTCGACAATATAAATCTGCCTAAACCCATCAATATCTCGCATAAATGCTACAAATTTATCATTTGGAGAAAAGACAACGGCATCTGCAACAGGGGCTATTTCTGTTCTTTGGGTTAACCGTTCTAAATTTCCGGTCGCTACATGACAACGCACAACGCTATTGTCATACACAAAGCAGAGATACTCACCAGTCTTATTCCAACTAAATGCAGACTGAATTGAAGACTCGCCAAATGTCACTTGGGTGAGTGTCCCTGTTGCCGTTGCCACCAACCATAGTTGCACAATGCCATGATCATCATGCATCAAACAAGCAATTGATTCGCCATTTGGTGAAGAACGTAACCAGTGTCTTGGCTGTTTCGCTAACCCTGGAAATTTCCGATGATGCGTATACGTTAAGCGCCTTTGTTTCACATTCTTAGGCGGCGCTGGCATGGTTTTTTCGGTACCTTGCAGAGGTTCATCACCTTGGATTTTGAATTCATTGGGGTCTTCGGGTAAATCAACTAAATAAACTTCAGGGATCACGTCACCATTTTGATGATGTGTATCTCCGATAAACGCTAATGCGCGTGCTTGCCACTGACCTTGTTGATCCATATAACCATGTTGACCAATCCATCCCTCTTCATAAGCTCGGCTTATCTCGTCACTATTCGGAGTTGGCGCCAAAGTCGTCTTCGTCACAACACTACAGAAAAAATTGCCGCTATATTCTCTTTCATGACCAATAGGTTCAACGGTCACAGCGCCTGCAGGTACAGCAACAGCCACATTGCGTTGGTCTAATTGGATATCGAGTTCATGCAAAACATGGTCATTATAGGTAAAGCTCAGCCACTTCCCGTCAGGGCTGAAAACATGAACATGCGTTCCGCCTCTGAGCGCACCCTCCATATAAGGTGGCGTAATACACATTGCATCAATCGGATGAGCAATACCAAGTTGGTTTTCATCAACGTAAATACCCCGGCGATGATGGAAATCATACTGCCAAGACTCATCGGGATATTCTGGTCCCTGAATAAAAGCATAACGAGGCGGATTTTCAGCGCTTACAGTGACTACGCCAACATGGGCACCATGCAATCCTCGATAGATTTCCACTTTTTGATGAGTTGTAACATGAATTTTTTCTATGGTTTGCCCTGTAAATGAACTGCCACTTGGTCGAACATCATAAGCTAACCACTGGCTATCTGGTGTCCAAACATTAATATTTGTAAGCTGATGACTCCGCGAATCCTCAGTAATACATATTTCTTTATAAGGCATTTTATTGTTCAATCTGTTATCCTTTGACATCATTTAACACAGGCTATCGGATTACTTTAACTAATCAATTCTTTAAGAGAATAAAAAATCTCAGTCGAGAAGTTTCACAAGTAATATTACCCTTAGACAATCACTATAGTATTGAATAAAACCATCATGTTATTAAGTGTTCTCTATATTATTGGTATTACTGCCGAAGCCATGACAGGCGCTTTAGCTGCTGGACGCCGTAAAATGGATGTCTTTGGCGTGATCATTATTGCTTCTGCAACAGCCATCGGCGGTGGCTCTGTCCGTGATATTCTACTCGGTCACTATCCTCTAGGTTGGGTTGCCCACCCCGAATACATCATGACCGTGGCAGGTGCTGCCATTGTCACCATATGGATAGCCCCGATGATGAAACACCTTCGCCGGCTCTTCTTAATACTTGATGCGATTGGTTTAATCGTCTTCTCTATTCTTGGTGCTCAAATCGCCCTCGATATGAATTATAGCCCTATCATTGCCGCCATTGCGGCCGTGGTTACAGGTGTATTTGGCGGTGTTCTTCGTGACATGCTGTGTAACACCATCCCTCTGGTTTTCCAAAAAGAAGTATACGCTGGCGTCTCTTTTGCTGCCGCATGGTTATATATCGGTTTGCTATATACACCGCTTCCGAAAGATATTGTGGTCATTATCACGTTGGTCGCAGGCTTAAGCGCGAGATTGCTCGCCATCCGCTACCGCTTGGGATTACCTATTTTTAATTACGAAAGCCAAGATTAACCAAAACTGATTTTCCTATCAGCCATTCGTTTAACCGCTAATGGCTGATATCTAGCTTCTGCAAAGTATACAGTTCCAGCAAAGTGTATAGCGCCTTCTGAATTTCAGGCTCTGCCAGCCAGTATTTTAATGCCTGTTTCCGCTTTTCAGATAAACCTAGCGCCTCCACAGTCTCTTGTTCACTCAATTCTTCTATCGTGGATATCTTGTTTAGCTGTCCGATTTCTAAAGGAATTCCAAGTCCTTTCAACCAGTTTACTATCGGCTGCATCGATGTTTTTTGTAGCTGACTTAGCGCATTTGTCGTTTTCTTATTCTTAGGTAATGAATCTTGCCAATGAGGAGAAAGCCAGCCAAGTAACGTTGAGAGTCCATATTTCTCCACCCATATCTTCCATGTTTTTTCACCCACCCCGCTAATCTTTAACTGTTTGCCTAGCCAAGCAAGGCGGGCAACAAATTGAGGTGCACAATCCGGTGTATATGATAAACAGCTCAATGAATGAAAACTTTCGAGAGATGATGTATCTGGATACTGACGCAGCTCTCGCCGCCAAATGACTTGCTCCATAAATGGAGTACCATGCCCAGATAATGTTAGCTGGACTTTATCCCCAACTAGCACATCCTTTTGCTTCCATGAATTGAGTGAGCCAATACGTATTTTGCTTACTTGTTTATCATCAATCGTGATGGGCTCAATGTTAGCAATAACATTTACTGCCCCTGATTTCCCTACCCGAAAAGTGAAATCAACAACTTCGGAAACCACGCTTTTTAATGGGTATTTCCATGCCACGCTCCAACTGTTTTGGTTTGCCTGCCAGGCTGATGCTGGTGGCGATGGAAAGCTTTTCAATACAATACCGTCAGTTGCAAATGGCATCGATGCTGAATAATAGTAGTCACGCCACTTGGCTGCTGATTGATAGTTTGCGATTGGATGGCTATATCGTTGTGCCAACTCAAATCCTAGCCTATTTAATTCACTCAATTGACGATTCATAGCGACAGAGTTATCAGGCCATGCCCAAATAAAAATGCCGATATCATCTGTGACCTGTGTAGGTAGCTCCTTGCGCATCAACCAACCCGCAATTTTACTCCGTGCATTTTTTCCACCGTCTGCATTTTGAACATGTCCATTGAGCCTCCAGAACAGTTCCCCCTGTAAAACAAGAGATTGCTTCGTTGAAATAGTTTTGGGGATAGCTTGAATAAAATCGGCTTTATCTCGCCAATTAAGCCCTTCACTCCCATTACCCCGACTGATCATTGACACTAAACGTCCATTTTCATAGTGCAGCGTCACCGCAACACCATCGACTTTAGGTTGCAACCAAACTTCATGACGAGGCGCTATCCATGTGGCTATTTCTTCTGATTTCAATTTTTTCAACCCCGTATGGGGTATGGGATGCTTTATTAATTGTTCAGTTTTAGGCTGTAATGGTTGTGTTAGAGTGTCAGGCAAATTTTGACAACGCTGTCCCTGCTGCCACTTCGCCAAAAGTTGATCATAAACTTCATCACTTACGCCGCTCACACCGTTGATTTGATATTGCCTATCCCACTCTTGTAGCTGCTCCCCCAACCGCAGCTGCTCCGTTCTTATGAATTCATTATCTAATGAGCGGCATGCTTGTTGAGAACCTAGCGTTTCCGCACCGTAGCCTATTGAAATAAAAGATTGAAGTAATAGGCAGAACCAACCAAATTTCCAGAGTTTCCTGACTGAAAAATAATGCATAATATCCCTATTATATTTACGTTTAATACCATGTTCCGAACCGCTATGTGTTGCATTGCATTCTGAGCCAATAAATCAAGGGCGGCAGCAGGCAATGCCGTTAATTGCATAGCGCTTCGCAAAACAGATGGTATTTTCATTAAGTTAAATTTATTTTCTGGAAGGCGTTCACAATTTTCCAATAACCAAAATTTTTTTACTCTTATTTCATGGTTAATTGATATCGCTGCATGTTGTCTTAAGTACGTGTATACTATGTAGGGTTTATCATTATCTTTTATGTCTAACCCACAAATATTCAAGAAATCATCATGATACAAGGCACGTTATATATTCTCTCTGCTCCTAGTGGCGCAGGTAAGTCCAGTCTTATCCAAGCATTATTGAAGACACAACCGTTGTATGACACTCAAGTTTCTGTTTCTCATACAACTCGAGCTGCACGCCCAGGCGAAATTCATGGCGAGCATTACTTCTTTGTTTCTGAAGCTGAATTTCTTCAGATGGTTGAGAACAATGACTTTTTAGAACATGCCTGTGTTTTCGGTAACTACTACGGCACCTCAAAACCCATTATTGAGGAAGTCTTGAATAGTGGCGTGGATGTATTTCTCGATATTGACTGGCAAGGTGCTCAGCAAATTCGCGCGAAAATGCCAGAAGCACGTAGTATCTTTATCCTACCGCCATCAAAAGATGAGCTATATCGCCGTCTGCGTGGTCGTGGTCAAGATAGTGATGAAGTCATTGAAAAGCGTATGTCACAAGCCGTTGGCGAAATTGAGCATTACAATGAATACGATTACGTCATTGTAAACGACGATTTCAACACCGCACTGAGCGATTTACAATCTATCATGCGTGCTGAGCGCTTGAGATTAGGTCGCCAAGTCCAGCGACATGATGCTTTAATCAGCAAATTACTAGCAGACTGAGAATAGTTTCAGTATCATATCAGGTCATTTTTTTATTTCTTTGGAGTAGCACACTTATGGCACGCGTAACTGTTCAAGACGCAGTAGAAAAAATTGGTAACCGTTTTGACCTCGTACTGGTCGCAGCACGTAGAGCTCGTCAGTTACAAACTGGTGGTAAAGATCCTTTAGTTCCAGAAGAAAACGATAAGCACACTGTTATCGCGCTACGTGAAGTAGAAGAAGGTTTAATTAACGGTCACATTTTGGATGTGCGTGAACGCCAAGAACAGCAAGAGCAAGAAGCCGCTGAAATGCAGGCAGTTTCTGCGATCGCTGAAGGTCGTCGCTAATTACTAAGGTGGGTCTGCCTTGTATCTGTTTGAAAGCCTAAATCTCATAATTCAACAATATCTCCCAAAAGAGCAAGTTGAATTACTGAAAAAAGCCTATGTTGTCGCACGGGATGCTCATGAAGGGCAGACCCGTTCCAGTGGTGAGCCTTATATTACTCACCCTGTTGCTGTTGCTTGTATTCTGGCTGAAATGCGTTTGGATCATGAAACACTGATGGCCGCGCTACTTCATGATGTGATTGAAGATACTCCAGCGACATTTCAAGACATAGAGCAACTGTTTGGAACCACCGTCGCCGGCTTAGTCGAAGGGGTTTCCAAACTGGATAAGCTGAATTTCCGCGACAAGAAAGAAGCTCAAGCAGAAAACTTCCGTAAAATGATCATGGCAATGGTGAAAGATATCCGTGTCATTTTGATCAAACTGGCAGACCGCACTCACAATATGCGCACGCTTGGGTCATTACGACCCGATAAGCGTCGCCGCATAGCGCGTGAAACACTGGAAATTTACAGCCCCCTCGCGCACCGCTTAGGTATCCACCATATTAAAACCGAACTCGAAGAGTTAGGTTTCGAAGCGCTGTATCCAAACCGTTATCGTGTTATCAAAGAAGTGGTGAAATCCGCTCGTGGTAACCGTAAAGAAATGATCCAAAAAATCCTTTCTGAAATTGACGGTCGATTAACGGAAGCGGGTGTACCTTGCACAGTCAGTGGTCGCGAAAAACATCTGTATTCTATCTATCGAAAAATGCATCAAAAAGAGCAGCGATTCCATTCGATTATGGATATCTATGCTTTTAGGGTCATCGTTGAAGACGTTGATACCTGCTACCGTGTTTTAGGGCAAATGCACAGTCTTTATAAACCTCGTCCGGGGCGAATCAAAGACTATATTGCTATTCCTAAGGCGAACGGCTACCAATCTCTCCACACCTCATTAATTGGGCCTCATGGGGTACCAGTCGAAGTACAAATTCGTACTGAAGATATGGACCAAATGGCCGAAATGGGTGTTGCTGCTCACTGGGCATATAAAGAACAAGGCGAATTGGGAACCACTGCGCAGGTGAAAGCCCAGCGTTGGATGCAAAGCTTGCTCGAACTCCAACAGAGTGCGGGAAGCTCATTTGAATTTATTGAAAGCGTAAAATCAGACCTCTTTCCTGATGAAATTTACGTTTTCACCCCCGAAGGTCGTATTGTCGAATTGCCGACAGGCGCGACCCCTGTGGACTTTGCGTATGCTGTGCATACTGACATCGGTCATGCCTGTGTGGGTGCGCGAGTTGATCGCCAACCTTACCCACTCTCTCAGTCACTTTCTAGCGGTCAAACGGTAGAAATTATTACTGCGCCGGGCGCTCGACCAAATGCGGCATGGTTGAACTTTGTCGTTAGCTCAAAAGCGCGTGCAAAAATCCGCCAGTTACTGAAGAATTTAAAACGCGAAGACTCCGTTAATTTAGGGCGTCGCCTACTCAATCATGCGCTAGGTGCAGGCACCAAAATCACGGATATACCTCGTGAAAGCATCGATGCCGAATTAGCTCGCATGAAGCTCCACTCGATTGATGATTTACTTGCCGAAATTGGTTTAGGTAATGCCATGAGTGTTGTGGTGGCTCGCAACTTGCAAAGTAACCCTCAAAGTGCTCAGCCAAGTGCCGTTGAAGAACCAGTGATTACGGAAAACCGTAATAAGCTGTCCATCAAAGGGGCTGATGGCGTCTTAATTACCTTTGCAAAATGCTGCCGTCCTATCCCGGGCGACCCAATTATTGCGCATATTAGCCCAGGTAAAGGATTGGTTATTCACCATGAATCTTGCCGCAATATCCGTGGTTATCAGAAAGAACCGGATAAATTTATGGCTGTCGAGTGGGATACCGAAACAGACACGGATTTTATCGCTGAAATTAAAGTCGATATGATAAACCATCAAGGTGCCCTTGCTAACTTGACCGCCGCTATCAATGATGCGAACTCAAGTATTCAAAGCATGAACACTGAAGAGAAAGATGGTCGTGTTTACTGTGCCTTTATTCGCTTGTCGATTAAAAACCGTATTCAGTTGGCTAACGTGATGCGTAAAATTCGTATCATGCCAGACGTTCTACGCGTCAGCCGTAACCGTAATTAGTCGATACCATTAAAAACACGAACTCTCACTATGAATGAACGCCGCTATCGCCGCATTTGCCAAATGATGGCGATGCGGCAGCCCGACCTAACACTCTGCCTTGAAGAAATTCATAAGCCTCATAATGTTTCTGCGATTGTGCGCAGTGCTGATGCTGTCGGGATCCACAAAATTCATGCCATTTGGCCAGACCAACAGGTTAAACTCTCTGTCTCTTCTGCGGCGGGGAGTAATAGTTGGGTAAAAGTCATTTCGCACCAGTCCACAGAAAGTGCCATTACTCAGATAAAATCCCAAGGTATGCAGGTTTTAGTGACAAATCTGTCAGATACGGCTGTCGATTTTCGAGAAATTGATTATACCCGCCCAACCTGTATTATGGTGGGGCAAGAGAAAACGGGCATATCAGACAAGGCATTAGCCCTTGCAGATCAACATATTATCATCCCAATGGTTGGTATGGTGCAGTCACTCAATGTCTCTGTCGCCTCTGCGCTTATTTTGTATGAAGCCCAGCGTCAACGCCAACTCGCAGGCATGTATGAGCGAGAAAATAGTCTATTATCTGAGCAAGAACAACAAGAATGGCTATTTGAAGGTGGCTATCCTGTATTGGCTGAAGTGGCTAAACGCAAAGGGCTTCCTCGCCCATTTATCAATCAGCAAGGTCAGATAGAAGCCGATGATGCTTGGTGGGCACAAATGCAGCTTTCTGAAAAAATGAAGAGAAAACAACTCAGTTAAGGAATCGACATGAACCGTGGTCTGCTTAATACCATTTCACTGACTTCACTTCATGGCATTGGTGCCAGCCAGTCAGAAAAAATGAGTAAAATCGGGTTGAACACAGTTCAGGACTTGCTTCTGCATTTTCCACTGCGTTATGAAGATCATACGCGTCTTTATCAGATTAAAGATTTGATGCCCGGCACAACAGCCACTATCACCGGTCACGTTCTACAAACCAAAGTCGTCTTTGGACGTAAAAGAATGATGACCTGCCTGATCAGTGATGGTACAGGCAACCTCACACTGCGTTTTTTCAATTTCTCTGCCGCGATGAAAAACAGTTTAGCCGAAGGCCGCCAAGTGACTGCCTATGGAGAAGTGCGTCGTGGTAATACTGGGCCTGAAATCATTCACCCTGAATATAAAGTCTCTCAAGAAACAGATAATATCGCCCTTCAAGAGAACCTAACGCCAGTTTATCCGACAACTGAAGGCGTCCGCCAAGCCACATTGCGTAAAGTGATGGAACAAGCGCTAGCCATGCTAGAAAGTGGCAATATTCAAGAATTACTGCCTGAAGAGTTCAGCCGTAGTCTAATTAGCCTCCCTGATGCCATCCGACTGTTACACACTCCGCCACCGGATGTTTCGTTAGATGAGTTGGAAAAAGGGCATCACCCAGCTCAAAAGCGTTTGATCCTTGAAGAGTTACTGGCTCACCATTTAAGTATGCTCGCCATTCGGGCGGGTAATGAGCGGCTCTATGCCGAGCCGCTGGTATCTTCAGGGAAATTTAAAACACCTTTACTGGCAAATTTACCGTTCTCACCAACTAACGCGCAAAAACGCGTCGTGGCAGAAATCGAAACTGATTTACAAAAAAATGCCCCCATGATGCGTTTGATCCAAGGGGATGTCGGTTCCGGTAAAACTCTTGTAGCTGCATTAGCCGCACTGTGCGCCATTGAAAATGGTAAACAAGTTGCCTTAATGGCACCGACTGAAATTCTTGCAGAACAGCACGCGAACACCTTTAAGCAGTGGTTTGAACCTCTAGGTATCAAAGTAGGCTGGTTAGCGGGTAAGCAAAAAGGTAAAGCGCGCCAGCAACAACAAGATGCCATCGCGAGTGGTGAAGTCTCGATGGTCGTCGGTACCCATGCAATCTTCCAAGAGCAAGTGAGCTTTCACTCTTTAGGGTTAGTCATCATTGATGAACAACACCGCTTTGGTGTTCACCAGCGGCTCGCTCTGCGTGAAAAAGGTGAACAACAAGGATTTCATCCACATCAATTAATCATGACCGCTACGCCAATTCCACGCACGCTGGCGATGACTGCCTATGCCGATCTCGATACCTCCGTGATTGACGAGCTTCCACCAGGAAGAACCCCAGTCACTACAGTAGCGATCCCAGATACCCGACGTAGTGATATTGTCGAGCGCGTTCGACAAGCCTGTTTAGAGGAAGGGCGACAAGCTTATTGGGTGTGTACATTGATTGATGACTCAGAGGTGCTTGAAGCTCAAGCTGCCCAAGTTACCAGCGAAGAACTCGCACTGGCACTACCTGAACTCAAAGTGGGGTTGGTACACGGTCGCATGAAACCCGCCGAAAAACAGAGCATCATGGCCGCATTTAAGAATAACGAAATCCAGTTACTTGTTGCTACCACCGTTATCGAAGTGGGGGTGGATGTTCCGAACGCAAGTCTGATGATTATTGATAACCCCGAGCGGCTTGGACTAGCACAATTACACCAACTGCGGGGGCGAGTTGGTCGTGGCTCTGTCGCATCTCACTGTGTGCTACTTTATAAAACGCCGCTCACTCACACTGCTAAACAGCGCTTACAAGTTTTACGAGATAGCAACGATGGCTTTGTCATTGCTCAAAAAGATTTAGAAATTCGAGGCCCCGGAGAGCTGCTAGGTACAAGGCAGACAGGAAATGCGGATTTTAAAGTGGCGGATTTGCTACGAGATCAATATATGTTGCCAGAAGTGCAACGGTTAGCACGCCATATCCAGCAAAACTACCCTGAGCACGCCCAGAAGATTATTGAACGCTGGCTCCCTGAGCGCGAACAATATAGCCACGCTTAAATTTTTTCCTACCTTAAAATGAAAATTGCCGTGAACACATCCATGTCCACGGCAATACCTGCTTTATTTATACATTTAGTTATATATGTTTGTATTTACTTCAATACTTGTTCTGCACTAGCCGCCAATCGTTGGGAAAACCGGCAGCCATAAGTAGAACTTAATCACTAACGCATTCACAATATCGATAAAGAACGCTCCAACCATTGGCACGACTAAGAATGCGAGGTGGGATGGACCAAACTTATCGGTGACCGCTTGCATGTTAGCGATAGCGGTTGGTGTTGCCCCTAAACCGAAGCCACAGTGACCCGCAGCTAAAATGGCAGCATCATAGTTTTTGCCCATCACTCGGAAGGTAACAAAAATTGCATACCCTGCCATAACGCAAGCTTGAACGCCGAGAATGACTAACATTGGGATTGCTAAAGACGCCAATTCCCACAGTTTTAAACTCATTAATGCCATGGCTAAGAATAAGGATAGGCTGACGTTACCCATGACAGAAACCGCGCGGTCAAATACTCGGTAAAAACCAAGCAAAGATAGGCTGTTACTTAAGATAACACCGACGAACAATACGCAAACAAACTTAGGCAGTGCAAATGCGGTGCCTGATAGTAGCCCAGCAATCCAGCTTCCTGCTAGCAAACAGATAGCAATCAACGCAATAGTTTCAATCAACACCATCGAGTTGATCATACGGTTGGATTGTGGTTTTTCAAATGCGGTTGGAACATCTTTGTCCTCATCCGCTGTACCAGGTGTTGGGATATTGCGAATTAAGAAACGTGCAACAGGACCACCAATCAGTCCCCCAAGTACTAAACCAAAGGTTGCACAAGCCATTGCAACTTCAGTTGCACTCTTGAAGCCATAGTCTTCAGTAAAAATTTTACCCCAAGCGGCGCCTGTACCATGTCCACCAGATAAAGTGATTGAGCCGGCCAATAGCCCCATCAGAGGGTCTAAACCTAATAATTTCGCAAGTGCGATACCGACTGTATTTTGAACCAGCAATAAACCGACAACGACAAAAATGAAGATTAACAATGCTTTACCGCCAGCTTTTAAGCTCGCTAAGTTAGCATTCAAACCAATGGTCGCAAAGAATGCGAGCATCATCGGTTCTTGCAGTGATAAGTCGAAGGAGAGGCTCCAATCAAATACTTGCTTAACCACTAACAGGGTAAAAGCAACTAATAATCCCCCCGCAACGGGCTCGGGGATAGTGTATTTTTCAAGAAATGAAACTGACTTTACCAGTTTACGTCCGAGTAATAGCACGAGCGTGGCTGCCACCAGAGTGCCGTAGACATCGAGATGATACATTTACGTACCTCGTCTGTTGTTAATATTATTTAAAACTAATTAGACGTTATTTTTTTCCTTAAAACGCCAAAAGCAGGTGCAGGGATTAGAAAAAAAAATCGCGATAAATACAAGTTAAAACATATAAAAATGTGACACTCATAATTTTAATTGATACTTTCTTTTATTTTGCGCAAACGATTGCTTTTTGTGTAATTCTCTTTAAAATGCGCTTTTTGCTAGTGGAACTGGAATAATGAACGCAACGGCATCTGAAGAACAACATGTTGAAAAAACAGTACAAAATCAAAGCGAACTGATATATCGCCTTGAAGATAGACCGCCTTTACCTCAGGCGTTGTTTGCTGCTGGACAGCATCTATTGGCAATGTTTGTCGCGGTTATTACCCCCGCAATGCTGATTTGCCAAGCACTTGGGCTACCTGCTCACGACACCCAGCGCATTATCAGCATGTCATTGTTTGCTTCGGGAATTGCTTCCCTGATCCAGATCCGCGCATGGGGCCCTGTCGGCTCAGGATTACTTTCCATTCAAGGCACCAGTTTCAACTTTGTTGCACCGCTGATTATGGGCGGCGTTGCACTTAAACAAGGCGGAGCCGATATTCCATCCATGATGGCGGCGCTATTCGGTACATTAATGGTCGCTGCGCTAACCGAAGTTATCCTGTCTCGCTTCTTACATTTAGCTCGTCGAGTTATCACGCCGCTGGTTTCTGGTGTCGTGGTCATGATCATTGGTTTATCACTGATTCAAGTCGGTTTAACCTCAATCGGTGGGGGTTACAGTGCGCTTGCCGATAACACATTTGGTTCCCCTGATAACCTCATTCTTGCAGGCATTGTGTTAGCCGTCATTATCCTGTTAACACGCCAGAAGAACCCGTACTTACGCGTTGCATCATTAGTGATTGCGATGGCAGTAGGCTACCTTGCTGCTTGGTGGATGAATATGCTGCCAACTTCTCAAACCAGTGATGCCAATCAATCTCTGATTACAATTCCTGAACCTTTTTATTATGGTCTCTCTTTTGATTGGAATTTACTCATTCCACTAATTCTGATTTTTATGGTGACCTCGTTAGAGACCATTGGTGACATCACTGCAACGTCGGATGTCTCTGAGCAGCCAGTGCGTGGCCCTCTGTATATGAAACGCATCAAAGGTGGCGTATTAGCAAATGGCTTAAACTCTATGGTTTCTGCGGTATTTAATACTTTCCCTAACTCCTGTTTTGGTCAGAACAATGGCGTCATTCAATTAACAGGTGTTGCTAGCCGCTACGTGGGTTACTTAGTGGCGTTGATGTTAGTGCTACTGGGTCTGTTCCCTGCGGTAGCGGGTTTTGTGCAACAAATTCCTGAACCTGTTCTGGGTGGTGCAACCATTGTGATGTTCGGCACAATTGCGGCATCAGGTGTGCGCATCGTTTCTCGTGAACCACTCAACCGCCGTGCAATTATGATCATTGCATTGTCTCTAGCTGTAGGAATGGGGGTTTCTCAACAACCACTGATCCTGCAATTTGCGCCTGACTGGCTGAAAACCCTATTTTCATCCGGTATTGCGGCAGGTGGTTTAACGGCAATCGTGCTGAACCTGATTTTCCCTCACGAAAAATAGTTCCCTTCACCGCCGCAAGAGTTGAACACGCCGGCGGTTCTTCTGTATGCTATCCTTGAGTTGCCGATATATTAAACATGTCGGCAATTTCTATTTTTATCTGATTGATAAGGGAGCAGACAAACGTGAAAGGGTTAATGAGGTTTTTCGGCTATATTTTTCTGCTTCTTTTGATTGTCTTTCTTGCTGGTTATATTGCCTTACAAACCCGATGGGGAGCAGGTTACGCCAGCCAACTTCTGAGTAAATTTACGCCTTACGATATTAACGTCGGCATTATGGGACATCAGTTCTCAGAGCCAGGTAAGTTTATTTTCCAAGACATTAAGATTGAATCAAACAACAAGCAGCTAGAATTAGATGCTCGGCAAATTGTGGTGGATATCAATTGGCGACATATTTTCAGTGGTGAAGCTATTCAACGCTTAACCATCACTCAAGGCGATTTATCTGCAAATTTTACCGATAACGCATCGCCGCTACCGCTTTCTGCGAAAGTCCTGCAATTTGAAAATAGCCAGATTCAATTAACTCAAGACAAAAACACCGTTCAAGTTGCAGGGTTTACTGGAGGTATAACCCCATGGAAACCGACAACTGAAAATCCATTTGGTTATGGTGATTTTCGCTTTACCACCAGCCAGTTAACCTTGAATTCCCTCCCTTTTAGAAATGTTGCGATCACGGGAAAATTACAAGAAAAAGTGACGGACTTTAGCCAAATCAGCGGCTACCTGAATAATGGGGCGATCACGGGTAAAGGAAAATGGTTTGCTGATGGTTCTATCACCATTGATAACCTGTCGATGAATAAAGTGGGCTGGCAGAATGACTTAACCTTTGATGTGCTGTTTGATGCAATAAACAGTGACCGAACTTTGCAAATCAACCAATTACAGCTGACCAATGTAGATATTCAAGGACGTGATTGGGCGCTGTCCGGCTTGAGCTGCGAAGTTGATCAAATTGCCTTGGTGAGAGGGAGTTGGAGCAGCCCAAAAAGCCATATTAATTTCAATGTCGATCAATTAGTTATCCAAGACCAACAAGTGGATACGCTCATCGGTGAGTTGAACATTGACGGTGATAACCTCAATGTTGATAAGCTCTCCGGCTACTACAATAAAGGGATTTTTAACCTGAGTGCGATTTGGCAACGTAATGATAAATCACTGACTATCACTGAAGGGACCCTCGCTGGGGTTCTGTATACCTTGCCAGATAATTGGCTGTCGTTCTTTGCTCAACCCGCACCTGCGTGGTTATCCACATTTGTTATTGATAATTTCACCGTCACGCAATCTTTGCTGATGAATATTCAACCTGAGTTTCCTTTCGAATTTACCGCGTTAAGCGGCAACATTCGCTATGTTGACCTGATCAAGCAGAAACAGTGGGGAATTTGGAAGGGACAAGCTACCTTCAATGCTGATGCAGGTACCATCAATCAAGTGATGATCCGCCGTCCTCTTTTAGAAATAGCAGGAAGTAATGGGCGTACCGCCGCCAGTCTCAGTGGCAGCGTTGACCGTGGTATCGCAAAAATCGGTTTACTAACGCAGCAAGAGCCGAATAAAGTACCTTTTGAATTACGTGCATCAGGCACCAACATTGATTTAGGTAATTTAAACCAGTGGGGCTGGTCAGGCTTTTCACCGCAGATGTGGGGGGATTTTGAGGCATCATTACAAGGGGATTTACTCGCATCACCTCTGGCATCAAGCCTCAACGGGAAGTTAACCGCTAAACCACTTCAAGGAAGCGTTCAACTGCGTACTGTAGTTGATGGTCATGTGGCGTCTGGTATTGCTGCTGTAGAGCCATCAGCAAAGCCCCAAACCGAACCAGAATCACACACTGCACCAGCAGAGAATACCTACCCTGTTGATAGGCATGTTCCTGATATGGTTACTCAATAAGGCAGTGAATCAATAAGCAATAAAAAGCAGGCTCATCCCTTCGGATTGCCTGCTTTTCCGATGAATAACCTAAAAACAGTCAGTCACCTAAAGATATTATTCGCTTTTCTCTTTCTTCGTTTCTGGCAGCACCATATATACACCGCTAAATACCGCACCCACTTGGTTTTCTGCATTACTCACATGCACTTCCAGTTTTACCCGCGCTTTACTTCCTCGGGCGAGACGGTCTAAATCCCCACTAAGATGTGAGAGATCCGCCACGGCGGTTGGACGTCCACTGACGGGTTTTGCGTAGCGAATATTGGCATCTACCAGCACAATTTCTCCGCCTAATTGATGCTCTTGCAGCAGCAACCAAATCATTCCCCAGCCAGTTAAGGTGGCGAGGGAAAATTGGCTTCCAGCAAAAATAGTATTATGGGGGTTTTGGTTCCCTGCTTCTGGCATAGTCGTCACAAAGCGTTTTCCTGTGTACTGTTCAATACGTACACCCATTTTTTCACTCAATGGGATATGCTTGTGCCAAGCTTGCTGAAGCTCACCGCACCAATCAGGGCGATGAAGAATTTGGTCAAGGGTTTCAATCGGTTTGATCATCAAATAGTGCCGAACAGGCGTTTTCAGCTCCCCAGTGACTTCACCACGACGTTCAAAGCCCATTTTGGCGAAGAAAGGTACGGCTTCTTCTCGTACACTGGAAACGATGCGTTTAACACCTTCGCGCCTTGCAATGGTTTCAAGCGCCATAATAATCAGTTTGCCTAAGCCCTTGCCTTGCATGACTGGGTTAACGGCGAGAAAGCGAATAGCGCCTTCGTTATCGGCATTAATATATAGGCGCCCAATGGCCAAAATACGATTTTTTTCATCAACCACCATTTGGTGGTGAGCAGTTAAATCATAACCGTCTTTTTCAGAGCCAAGGGGTTGTTTGAACGGTTCTCGCAGCATTGACCAGCGAAATTGGTAGTATGCGGCGAATTCAAGCTCATCTTTTGGTGTCCGTAGATGGTACATCTCCCCCCTCCTTTAAACGATTTTCTACACTTGCAGCCAAAAAGTGACGGGCCCATCATTGGTCAGGCTAACCTGCATGTCCGTCGCAAATTCACCCGTTTCTGTCACGATGCCTTGTGCACGGCTTTGCTCAACAAAATATTGATACAGCTGATCCGCTTTCGTCGGCTCCGCCCCGCCAGAGAAACTTGGGCGCATCCCTTTCTTGGTATCTGCGGCTAACGTAAACTGCGAAACCACTAATAAGCTTCCGCCTGCTTGTTGTACGTTAAGGTTCATTTTGCCTTGTTCGTCGCTAAAAATACGATAGCCAAGGACTTTCTCACATAGGCGTTTTGCTTTCTGCTCATCATCGTCTTTTTCAACACCGAGCAGAACTAAAAGACCAGGGCCAATTTGCCCTACAGTTTTTTCATCAACAACCACACTCGCGTGAGTGACTCTTTGGATTAATGCAATCATGGGTACTCGATAAAAAAGGAGTAACGTCGCCGTTACTCCTTATTAAGAACTGGATTATTCGACTTCGGCGCTAAAATCGTAAGTGCGAAAATATTCAGGAACGGTGTCTTTATTCAGGACATGAACACCTTTGATACCAAGTGCTTCAGCTGCTTTTACGTTTTCTTCTACATCATCAAAGAACACCGCATCAGCTGCTTCAAATTCTTCAGATTCCAGAACATATTTGAAAATTTCTGGGTCTGGTTTACGCATTCCTAAATCTTGGGATAGATACAGGAAGTCAGAGGACGCTGCAATTTCAGGGTAGTGTTCTGGCCAATAATCAAGATGCAGGCGGTTAGTGTTAGATAACACGACAACGCGATGACCTTGCTCACGCAGACGTTCCATAATATCAATGACTTCTGGTCTTAGTGAGATGAAAATTGAGTGCCAGCCTTCCGCAAAATCTTCAAAGCTTAGGGTAATACCTAATTCTTCACAAAGCAGTTCAGCAAATTCGATATCTGAAATTTTGCCACACTCGTGGAGTTGGAAGATATTGCCAAAAGTGAATCGCTTTTTGATTTCTGAACTTGGGGTACCACTCAGTTCAGACCACTTATCAAACACACGATTGAAGTCGATATCAATAATCACATTACCCATATCGAAGATATACAGCATAAATTGTCCTCTTAGTTATTCATTAAATTTACTTTAATCATTATTGAGGCAACTGAACAGTCCTAATTGAGGATTATTAAGGTTATTTTTTCAATTTATCGATTAAGCAAATTGGCTAGAGGAACTGTGTTTGTGTCTGGATAAACAAATTTTATCCGCTGATATAACTAAATTTGTCTATCGTTCGATTTTTGCGCATAAAAAAAGGTGCCATATTTGGCACCTTCTATTTTAATTCAAAAACTAACGATTAGTCTTCTTTAGAACGACTCGCACGACGGCGGTCATTCTCTGTCAAGTGGCGCTTACGCAGACGAATTGACAGTGGAGTAACTTCAACTAATTCATCATCATCGATAAACTCAAGAGCTTGTTCCAGAGTCATTTTGATAGGTGGTGACAGAGTTGTCGCTTCATCAGTACCTGACGCACGCATGTTAGTCAGTTTTTTACCGGTTAAGCAGTTAACAGTCAGGTCGTTAGAACGTGAGTGAATACCGATGATTTGGCCTTCATACACTTCAGCACCGTGACCTAAGAATAACTTACCGCGGTCTTGCAGGCTGTACAGTGCATATGCAACTGCTTTACCTTGACCGTTAGAGATCAGAACACCGTTTTGACGGCCGCCGATTTCGCCTGGGCGAACATCGTCGTAATGGCTGAATGTAGAGTACAGTAAGCCAGTACCTGAAGTCATAGTCATGAACTCAGTACGGAAGCCAATCAGACCACGGCTAGGAATGATGTAGTCTAAACGTACACGACCTTTACCGTCTGGCATCATGTCACGCAGGTCACCTTTACGCTCACCTAACGCTTTCATCACGTCGCCTTGGTTTTGTTCTTCAACATCCAAAGTTACTTGTTCGAATGGCTCTTGTTTACGACCATCGATTTCACGAATGATAACTTTTGGACGAGAAACGGCTAATTCGAAGCCTTCACGACGCATGTTTTCGATCAGAACAGATAAGTGCAGCTCACCACGACCAGAAACGCGGAATGCATCTGGATCTTGCGTTTCTTCAACACGCAGTGCAACGTTGTGAACCAGTTCTTTATTCAGACGGTCAAGGATTTGACGTGAAGTAACGAACTTACCTTCTTTACCACAGAATGGCGAGGTGTTAACACAGTAGAACATGCTAACTGTAGGCTCATCAACCGCCAGTGCAGGCAGTGCTTCAACGTTACCCACTTGGCAGATAGTGTCAGAAATATTCAGTTCACCTAAACCAGTCAGTGCAACAATGTCGCCAGCTTCAGCTTGTTGTGAATCGATACGCTCTAAACCTAAGTGAGTCAGAACTTTACCGATTTTACCGTTGCGAGTTTTACCTTCGCTATCGATAACAGTCACTTGTTGGTTAGGTTTAACAGTACCACGCTTGATGCGACCGATACCGATAACACCTAAGTAGCTGTTGTAATCTAACTGAGAAACTTGCATCTGGAATGGACCTTCCAGATCAACTTTTGGTGGCTCAACGTGTTCCACGATAGCTTCGTACAGTGGAGTCATGTCTTCAGCCATATCAGTATGGTCAAGACCTGCGATACCGTTTAATGCAGATGCATAAACGATAGGGAAATCTAATTGCTCATCCGTAGCACCTAAGTTCACGAATAAGTCGAATACTTGGTCAACAACCCAATCAGGACGCGCGCCTGGGCGGTCAACTTTGTTGATAACAACAATTGGACGTAAACCGTGGTCGAACGCTTTTTGCGTTACGAAGCGAGTTTGTGGCATTGGGCCGTCCATCGCATCAACAACCAGCAGAACGCAGTCAACCATGGACATAACACGTTCAACTTCACCACCGAAGTCGGCGTGACCCGGGGTGTCTACGATATTGATGTGATAACCATTCCATTGGATAGCGGTGTTTTTAGCAAGGATTGTAATACCACGCTCTTTCTCCAAGTCATTGGAGTCCATAACACGCTCATCAACAGTTTCACGTTCACCGAAAGTGCCGGACTGTTGCAGTAATTTACCAACCAGTGTTGTCTTGCCATGGTCAACGTGAGCGATGATGGCGATGTTTCTTAAGTTTTGAATTGACAAGGATTTTTACCGTTTAATTGACAGGAAAGGAATATGCTTTATGAGTTGTTGTAATGCCCAAAGCATACTTTCTACGTTAATTTGCTGTTATTTTACACGTTTTTCCACACAAGTGGAATAAATGTGAAAGCCATCACTATTAAAAAAGTTTTTAGCTAAAAAACATTCAGTTGCGTCGTCGTGCAAAGATGCTCAAAAAAATAGCAATTATCAGCACTAGGAAATCACAAAGTGGCAGGATAATACGCTAAAAAGGAAATATTAGCAGCCGAAAAAAAGAATAAAAAATAAACTTTCTTCGTCTATCACTCGTTTAAATGTATTTTTCATTATTTAGATATATCTAATTTGACGGTTTAGATATATCGGAATAAAGTAAACCCATCAATGCAGTTTAGATATATCGAAATGATAACAGAGGTTCCTATGAGAATACATCAATGCCGTCATGTTTATTCCTCACATCATGACGAACACCAACGAGGACACGGTGGCTGCTGCCACAATGGCGAGCACCAAGAACATCGCCATGGTCATGATCACAATGAATGCTGTCACGGCGAAGGGCGTCGTGGTCGTGGACACGGTGAAGGCTGTCACAGCGAAGGGCGTCGTGGTCGTGGACACGGTGAAGATTGCCACGGCGAGGGTCGTCATGGTCGTGGACATGGTGAAGGCTGTCACGGCGAAGGGCGTCGCGGGCGCGGCAAAGGCTTACGTCGCCTATTTGACCACGGAGATCTGCACATTATGGTGCTCTCTTTAGTGGCAAAAAAACCGAGCTATGGCTATGAAATCATCAAAGACATCCAAGAAGCATCCAATGGCTTATATGTACCAAGCCCAGGGGTCATCTACCCAACCTTAACCCTATTGGAAGAACAAGGCTTTTTGGAATCCCAAATTGTCGAGCGTAACCGCAAAAGTTTCTCTATTACGCCTGAAGGAGCTGAACACCTCGCGCAGAATAAAGAAACTGAAGCCGTTATCAGCCGTAAATTAGCCAAAGCCCGTGAGCTACAGCAAGGCAGCAATTTATCGGAAGATATCGAGATGGCGGTGAGCCGTTTTAAAGCCCTGCTCCGCCATAAAATGGTGCTCAAGCAATTAAATGAAGAACAAACTCATCAAATTGCGGCGATCATCAATGATGCTGTCAAACAAATTGAAGAAGTGAATACGTTATTAACTGACAGTAATGACGAATAAACCTTTTTATATCTCTAAAAATACCAACGGTGTGGTGCAGATCAATGGCACTGCGCCGTTTTTGTTTCCTTCCTTTATTTATTGCACCATATTGGTGCGATAAATCTTTTCCTTGCACCAATACAGCGCAGTGATAGACTGTTTTTTAGCCTAACCATTGCCATCTTCTTGTCATCATCCCCATTTACGATGATTTTAAAAGTTGGCACGCTTTTCGCTTATATAACCCTAGAGAGCTTGCAATGTTGTTAATGAAATAATCATTAATCTTGTGAAGCCAGATAAACCAACTTATGCACACCTTAATTGCTGCGTAAGTTGATTAGACCCGACCAGGAGAGCCGAGAATGTCCGCTAAACATGTTTTATCGTTAATCGAAGAGCACAATGTAAGATTTATTGATCTGCGTTTTACTGATACCAAAGGTAAAGAGCAACACATCACTATCCCTGCTCATCAAGTTGACGAGGACTTCTTTGAAGAAGGCCAAATGTTTGATGGCTCATCCATCGGTGGCTGGAAAGGCATCAACGAGTCTGACATGGTATTAATGCCTGACGCATCTACCGCAATGTTAGACCCATTCTACGCCGATAATACCTTAATCATCCGTTGCGATATTTTAGAGCCAGGCACTATGCAAGGCTACGATCGCGACCCTCGCTCTATCTCTAAACGCGCTGAAGATTTCCTGCGCTCTAGCGGCATTGCGGATATGGTGTTATTTGGACCTGAACCAGAATTTTTCGTGTTCGATGACATCCGCTTCGGCAACAGCATGCACAGCAGCTACTATCACATTGATGATATCGAAGCCGCATGGAACACTGGCACTAAATACGAAGGCGGTAACAAAGGTCACCGTCCAGCTGTGAAAGGCGGTTACTTCCCAGTACCACCAGTAGACTCATCACAAGATTTACGTTCAGCTATGTGTACCACAATGGAAGAGATGGGCTTAGTAGTTGAAGCTCACCACCATGAAGTGGCAACTGCAGGTCAAAACGAAATCGCAACTCGCTTTAATACCATGACCAAAAAAGCGGATGAGACTCAAATTTACAAATACGTTGTCCATAACGTTGCACACGCATACGGCAAGACTGCGACCTTTATGCCAAAACCATTAGTGGGTGATAACGGTTCCGGTATGCACTGCCACATGTCGTTATCTAAAGGTGGCGTGAACCTGTTTGCAGGTGACAAATACGGCGGATTATCTGAGATGGCGCTGTACTACATCGGCGGTATCATCAAACACGCTCGCGCACTGAACGCATTCACTAACCCAACGACTAACTCCTACAAGCGTTTAGTCCCAGGTTTTGAAGCACCAGTCATGCTGGCTTACTCTGCACGTAACCGCTCTGCTTCTATCCGTATCCCAGTGGTCGCAAGCACGAAAGCACGTCGTATCGAAGTTCGCTTCCCAGACCCAGCAGCTAACCCATACTTAGCGTTTGCTGCTCAGTTAATGGCGGGTCTTGATGGCATCATCAACAAGATCCACCCGGGCGATGCAATGGACAAAAACCTGTACGACTTACCGCCAGAAGAAGCCAAAGAGATCCCAACTGTTGCGAACTCTTTAGAAGAAGCACTGGCTGAACTGGATAAAAACCGTGAGTTCTTAACTCGTGGTGGTGTATTTACTGACGACGCTATCGACGCTTACATCGAATTACTACGTGCCGATATCCAACGCGTTCGTATGGCGCCACACCCACTCGAATTTGAAATGTACTACAGTGCGTAACACGCCGTTCCACTGATAGTCTTTGTTGCCGTGAAGCACTTGCCCCATCTTTTGATGGGGCCTTTTCTCTGCACCGAGTGATAAACAGCAAATATTGGCTTCGACGTATCGGTTAATCAGTAAATAACGTATAATGCACCAAAATAGTGCAGGAGCAATATTACATGAAAGCCGAGCATTTACCTGTCCCCGAACATCTCCTCGATTCCTTAATTAACAGCGTATTAGTGCTGGATTACGATTTAATCATCCATTATGCCAATCATGCGGCCTTACAAATTTTGGCACAAAGCCCCCGTAAGCTCTATGGCACGCCGCTCCCGTTACTATTCAATTATTGTTCATTAAATGATGAGCAGATGCTCAATAGCCTCAAAACAGGCCATAGTTTTACCGAAAACGAAGTGACTCTGGTGCTCAATAACCACTCTCACATGATGTCTTTGAGTGCTCAGCCCTTATCCGACCAATTTATTCTTGTCGAACTGTCCCAATTAGATAGCCAGCGACGCCTTAGCCAAGAGTTAGCGCAAAATGCCCAGCAGCTTGCTGCCCGTGAATTGATCCGTGGGCTTGCCCATGAAATCAAAAATCCATTAGGGGGATTACGTGGTGCGGCGCAATTATTGTCTAAGGCGCTGCCCGACCCGCAGCTAAACGAATATACCCAAGTGATTATTGAGCAAGCCGACCGCTTACGCGCGTTGGTTGATAGGCTACTAGGCCCTCAATATCCGGGACCAAAAACCGAGCAAAGTATCCATCATAGTGTGGAAAATGTGATGCGTTTAGTTGGATTAGAAAAACCGGACAATATCACGCTGGTTCGCGATTACGATCCAAGCCTCCCCGACCTTGAATATTACCCAGACCAAGTGGAGCAAGTGCTACTCAACATCACGCGTAATGCCTTGCAAGCGCTTGGCGATACGGGTGGTACCATCACTTTACGCACTCGCACTGCATTCCAAGTGATGCTGCAAGGAGAGCGCTATAGGCTGGCTGCACGGATTGATATTGAAGATAACGGCCCCGGTATTCCACTTACTATCCAAGATACGCTATTTTACCCGATGGTTAGTGGTCGCCCTGATGGCACCGGCTTAGGCTTATCTATTGCACGCAGCTTAGTGGATCAACATGCGGGGAAAATTGAGTTTACTAGTTGGCCGGGTCACACCGAGTTTTCTATTTATCTACCCATCAAAAAATAGGAGATAGCCATGCAAAAGGGAAAAATCTGGGTTGTTGACGATGACAGTTCAATCCGCTGGGTACTGGAACGCGCACTCAACAGTGCCGAACTTAATTGCACCTGTTTTGATAGCGCCGATGCGGTGCTTGCTGCCCTCAACAATGACGTCCCTGACGTATTGCTCTCCGATATTCGTATGCCAGGTATGGACGGGCTTGCTTTACTCTCCCAGATAAAACAGTCCCATCCATTACTGCCGATTATTATCATGACCGCGCACTCAGATTTAGATGCCGCTGTTAATGCCTATCAATCAGGTGCCTTTGACTATCTCCCTAAACCTTTTGATATCGATGAAACCGTCGCCTTAGTGGAGCGGGCGCTAAGCCATAGCCGTGAGCAAAACAGCACTGCTAGCGATAAACCGCAAACCACCGTGATTTCGTCAACGATGATCGGTGAAGCCCCTGCCATGCAGGAGGTATATCGAATTATTGGGCGTCTTTCCCGCTCCTCGATCAGTGTGCTTATCAACGGGGAATCCGGTACAGGTAAAGAGCTCGTTGCCCACGCGTTGCATCAACACAGCCCACGCGCCAACGAACCTTTTATCGCCTTAAATATGGCGGCAATCCCAAAAGATTTAATTGAATCCGAGCTATTTGGTCATGAAAAAGGAGCTTTCACAGGCGCATCCCAAGTTCGCCAAGGACGTTTTGAGCAAGCCAATCGAGGTTCACTATTCCTCGATGAAATCGGTGATATGCCGCTGGATGTACAAACGCGTTTATTGCGAGTGCTGGCTGAAGGGCAATTTTATCGAATTGGTGGCTATACCCCTGTTAAGGTCGATGTACGCATTATCGCCGCAACGCACCAAAACTTAGAAAAGCGCGTGGAAGAAGGGTTATTCCGCGAAGACTTATTCCATCGATTGAATGTCATCCGAGTGCAATTACCGCCATTGCGCGAACGCGTTGAAGATATTCCTCGTCTCGCCCATTACTTTTTGCAAAATACCGCCAAAGAATTGGGCGTCGAAAGCAAGATTCTCCACCCTGATAGCATTAAACTTTTACAGCACTACCCTTGGTCAGGTAACGTGCGTCAATTAGAGAATGTCTGTCGGTGGTTAACCGTCATGGCTGCCAGCCAAGAAGTGCTGCCACAAGATTTACCGAGCGATCTGTTTGGTAAACAAGAATCCACCAAAGTGACTAAAGATCCGCGTTCACCATCCACTAACGCAGTCGATCCTAATACCACATGGTGTCATCTCTTAGAGAAATGGACCGATCTCGCGTTACACGCTGGTAAACAAGATCTGTTTAATGATGCCATGCCATTACTTGAAAAAACCATGCTCAATTGCGCGCTGAAATATACCCACGGACATAAACAAGAAGCAGCGCGTTTATTAGGCTGGGGAAGAAATACCTTAACTCGAAAATTAAAAGAATTAGGCATAGAGAAATAACGTTACTGAATTTTAAAATAGCAGCGTTCTAATAATGAACATCGGGTAATAAATAAATTACCCGATATAATAAATAAACATCATCATTAGAATATCAAACTGTAATTATCAATAAACCTAAAAAAAAAGAAAACCTAAAAAAACAGAGGATAATAAAACAAAAAGACATCATATAAAGAAAAGGAAATAGATAAATACACATTTTTCTTTAAAAAAGAGAAAAGTCATAACGTAAATATCCAAAAAATAATCTAAAATCAAAATAGAGCATGATAAGCTCATCGATTATTTTGGAGGTCTCCTTATGAAGAAAAATACATTTAAATTATTATTTCCGGTAATTTTATTGTTTTCAAGCCAACCTGCTATCTCTGTAGATGGTAATATTGAATTTATTGGTGAAATTATAGATCAAGCCTGTGAAGTAAAAACAGAATCAAAAAATATCCAAGTCAATCTAGGTCGAATTCCAAAAGCTAATCTGCCTAGTGTGGGAAGTAAATCAACATCGGTTCCGTTCACAATAAAATTAATTAATTGCCCTACCGCTATCACAAGCGCTAAAGTCTCATTTGATGCGATACCTTATACAAATGACAATACCGTTATAGCATTAAAGTCTACGTCTAATGCAACAGGCGTAGGTGTTCAGCTTACCGATTATAGAAATGCAATCATTACCTTGTTGTCACCATCCAGTGAATACTCTTTATTATCGAATGTTGAAAATGACCTTAATTTTACTGCCAATTATATTACCAAAGCGCTCCCTATTACTCCAGGTACAGCCAATGCCTCTGCAACTTTTTTGATTATTTATAACTAAGCTAATTTCAATAACTAATATCAATAGCTTTATCCAATGTTGATGGTGAAAATATGAAGAACTACTTTTCTTTTTTTATATTGTTTTTTACTCTGATAACAACTGCATATGGTGGTGTTATTATTGGAGGGACCCGTGTTATTTATAACGAAGGTGCCAAAGATGCTAGTATAATCATTGAAAACCCTGATGAAATTGCTTATTTAATTCAATCATGGATTGATGATACTGAAAATAATCCTCAGTCAATCTTTTCTATTACGCCTCCGTTATTTAAACTCCCATCAGAAAGTACAAACACACTACGTATTTTTCTAACAGAGAACACATTACCAGATAATCGAGAATCGCTATTCTGGCTAAATATTAAGAACATTCCCTCGGTGAAATTTAAAGAAAACTCACTACAGATTGCCTTTAGATCTCAAATGAAATTAATCTATCGACCGTCATTATTAAAAGATGTCAATTTTAACAATGAGCAGAAAAAGATGATTTGGTCTAAAACAAAAAATACATTAACAGTAAAAAACCCAACTCCTTATTATATCAATTTTCAACGAATTTCCTTTAATGGAACAAACTTGAAAAATGTGACTTATGTAGCCCCTTTTTCTTCATCCTCTTTCAACATCAACGATCCCAGCCTTCATGGAACGGTTACATGGGAATTGATTAATGATTATGGTGCTTCAACCCAAGTTACAGAAAAGAGCATCTAAGTTTTCGTACTGGGAGGTGGAAATGAAAACATATATTTCTATTTTTTTGTGTTTTTTAAATATAGCATCCTCTCATGCCACCACTAAAATACAGAAAGATGATAGAGATATATCTGATAATGATATCGACTATTTTGAGTCAGATTTTCTAGAAGGTCGAAATAAAGAGAACATCGACTTATCTTTATTCGAGAGTCAAAAACAGTTAGCTGGTAGCTATTTTGTCTACATCTACGTGAATAAAAATTATATTGATGCTCAAAAAATATTATTCAATCAAGGCGACCAGAATAAATTAATACCATGCTTATCTTTGACTGATTTAAAGCAATTTGGTATCAAAACTGAGCTGTTTCCCGCCCTACAAAAAGACCAATCCGCTTGTACAAACTTATCCGCGATCCCAGATGCGAAAAGTGAGTTTGATTTTAACACTCAACGCTTATATCTCAGCATGCCGCAAATCGCCTTGAACAATACTCCTAGAGGCTACATCGATTTATCTCAAGTGGATAATGGCATCAATGCTGCAATGCTAAACTACAGCTACAATGGCTCAAAAGATCACAGTCGAACGCATAACGGTACCACAACAACGAACTATATTAACTTACGCCCGAGCCTTAATTGGGGCTCATGGCGTTTTCGTAACTACTCCACATGGTCGAACAATGACTACCAACCCAGCCAATGGAATAACGTTTACACTTATGGTACACGCAATATTAATCAGATCAAAAGCCAGCTAACTGTAGGTGATGGAGTCACACCTTCAATGGTTTTTGACAGTGTTTCCTTTAGAGGAATTCAATTAGCAACTGACAATGAAATGTATCCAGAAAGTTTACGTGGGTATGCCCCAACAGTAAGAGGCATTGCGCGTAGTAACGCACAAATTACTATTCGACAAAACAGCTATATTATTTATCAGACCAACGTTGCAGCGGGTCCTTTCGAAATCAATGATCTCTATCCTACTGGTAGCAGCGGTGACTTACAGGTGACGATTAAGGAATCGAATGGCTCTGAACAACATCAAATTGTCCCCTTCGCATCTTTACCGATCTTACAGCGAGAAGGCTATCTATTTTACAGTATGACGGGGGGGCAATATCGCTCTTATAACAATCATGTAGATCAACAAGATTTTACACAATTGTCTCTCGTCTATGGATTACCGAATAGTATGACTGCATATGGAGGCATTCAATATAGTGATAATTATCAAGCTCAATCACTAGGTCTTGGTAAAAACTTAGGGGATTTCGGCGCACTTTCTGTTGATATCACATATGCCCATTCCACTCCCAATAATAGCGCCTCAACCCAAGGGCAATCCTATCGATTTCGCTACAATAAAAACCTCAACCAAATGGGCACAAATATCACCTTAGCAGGCTATCGCTACTCAACTAGTGGCTACTACAGCTTATCTGAAGTTTTTGACGGATACCAAAATACTGACTCAACCCAACAAATTGAACGACGCCGTAATCGAATAGAAACATCCATTAGCCAAAGTTTATCGGAGAATTATGGTTCAGTTTCTGTTAGCTATGTTAATGAAGATTATTGGAACAGCCATCGCAAAACAGAGTCATCCAATATCAGTTATAGCAATACTTGGGAATCAATTAGCTATAGTTTAAACTATACTTATGATAAAAATACCTATTCTTATCAAGGCATTGCAAACCCAGCTTTCAATCATAATGCGAATCATTTATTCGCCTTTTCAATCAGCGTTCCTTTTGATTTTTTTGATGATACTGCCTACCTCAATTTCAACACAAATTTTAGCAATAAAAATAGTAATTCAAGTACCGTGGGCATTTCCGCCTCTCAGCTAAATAACCGTTTCAATTGGAGCATGCAACAAGGCTATACCAATGATAACCGGCAAAATACTGGCAATTTCAACGCCAGTTATAAAGGGCAAATCGGCTCAATCAATGGAGGAAGCGGATATACTAGCGATAACTATAACCTCTACTATGGTGCAAATGGCAGCCTCCTCATTCATTCCGAGGGGATTGTTTTAGGTCAACAACTCGGGGAAACCGCAGCTTTAGTTGAAATTCCTCAAGCTCCCAATATCCCAATTACTAATAATGCGGGCGTGAGCACAAATGCTCAAGGTTATGCATTAGTGCCTAATATCAGCCCCTACCGTAAAAATATGATTGGGATTGACGTATCTGATATACCAGAAAATACCGAGATGGAAATAACAAGCCAGACCGTTGTGCCTAGCCGAGGCGCTATTGTCAAAACGCATTTCCAAGCAAACCTTGGCTATCGTGCATTTATTACATTGTCCATGAGTAATGGGCAACTCGTTCCATTTGGGGCGCAAGCGATATCCACAGATCACCATATCCCGCTAGGAATGGTCGATGCTCACGGTAAAATTTTCTTATCTGGATTAAATGAACAAGGTCGTTTTGATATCCAATTTAATAATCAACCACTTTGTCATGTGCAATACAGCTTAGTGAATCAACCCAACTACCTTGGTTTGTATAAAACAACCGCGATTTGCCATTAAAAGAGGCCTATATGAACCATTCATTTTCTCTAAAGCTGATATTTATGTTGATGAGTTTATTTCTGTATTCGCAATATACGACAGCTGCGTGCATCCAAAATCCGAGATTTATGAATTTACAGTTCTATGTACCAAACCGAACATTCAACATTATGTATGATGATATAACAACCAAAGACTTAGATACCATCGTAATACCTTATGGCACAGGTCCAATCAATACAAATAGCAGTAGCGGTAGTGATTGCGGTACCACTGACTTACATGGGAGGTTTATTAATGGTTGGATACCAGTCAACAATTTTGCCCCGACTAATATTCCCGGAATTAGTGTGGCAGTACAAACAGGAGCAAAGGCTTGGTTCAATTATTTAATCCCAGGTAAGCCTATTTCAAACTGGAATATTGTCGAAACTCAGTGGATCATCGTTTTCAGAAAAACAGGAAGAGTCTCACAACCTGGTACGTTAACTTCTGGGCGAGTCGCTCAAATGTACCAAACAAATACCAGACCAACGAATTCAACGTGGTATTTAACTACCCTCAATATACCAGCAAATGCTATTCGTATTAACGTATTAAGTTGCTCAACAAAAAGTAAAACATACAACATTGATATGGGGGACTGGAATGAAAATCATTTTAAAAAAATCAACGACACAAGTACCCCCGTTGCAATTCCAATCGCACTGACTTGCATGGCTGGCACTAATATAAAAGCAACCATCACCAGTAATGCGGGATATGCCGATGCAACAACAGGAAAACTAAAATTATTCGGTAATAACTCAGCAACGGGTATTGCTATTCAACTGTTAGATAAAAATAGCAATCCCATTCGTTTAAATTACAAGAATAGCTTACAGGATAATGTTCCCAACGGTGATTACCTATTTAACTGGAAAGCACGTTACATACAGACAGCTCCGACGATTACGCCGGGAATGGCGAACTCAACCGCTGTTGTTAATATTCTCTATGAATAGGATAAACCATGAAAAGTAACTGGGTTTCCTTCATTTTGTTCGGGTCTTTATTATTGAGTTTCTACGGTATCGCAGGAGATAGCATCACCTTAAATTTTAACGGCAATATAAAAGCGGCACCTTGCCAGATAGAACAAACTAATTATGTAATTGATTTAAAAGCAACTAATATTGTAAACCTTCGCAATGGTCAACAAGCTCCATGGGTAGGCTTTAGTATTAAATTAAAAGATTGCCCTACGAATACCCGTGAATCTATTGTGACATTAACAGGAACCGTTGAGCCCACTAATTCAGATTATTTTATCAACAGCGGCACAGCGAAAAATGTCGCTTTAGATTTAGTCACGGGAACCAGTTTAAGCCGCGTAAAAAACGGAACCCAAATTACAACGCCAATTAACGTACAAACTCGCCAAGCTGAAATTCCTTTTTCTGCACGTGTCACTAGCTTGAATAATGCCATGGTTGCGGGCACCTTTCGCAGCCATGTCGAGTTTACTTTCACATATAATTAGTTCATTTTTTACACACAGTGTGCCCTATGAAAAACTATCACTGTTACTTATATAAATTGAGAGGTGCAAAATGCATGATATATACCCAATATCCGAAATCATTGGTCATAAAATAAAATTTCTTCGAGAGCGAAAAATATTGTCGTTGCAGGAAGTTGCGAATGCGATCGGTATTGATGAAATACAACAAGCTCGTTATGAAAAGGGACAATCTCGAATTCCGATTGATAAATTAAAGCAGTATGCCAACTACTTCGAGATTAACATGGTGACTTTTTTTATTTTTACTGAGAAAGAAAAGAAAACAATCAGAGCGTATGTACAAAAAAAAGCAGGTTCATAATCTGATTGTTTTTTGAATATAAAAATAAAATTAGTCATTATTAATATAGCCTCTCATTCAGATTATTGAAATGAGATATAAAAACACATCAAAAATTCACTTAAATTATATCAAATAACAATTAAGTATAATTTAGATGATTATTTTACGACACTCCTAGTCACCATTAGAAAAACAAATGAAACATTAATTCACCCCTCCCACTCATACGGTGTATCTCCTTAACTAACCATTAGCAACATGTAAATAATGAAATTAAATATTTATTTTAAATACTCATTTTAAGTATCATTTAAAAACATCCACATTTATAAAAATAACCTATTAAAAAACCCAACTCCTACCGTGATTTAAAAAACAAAAACAGAACAAAACAAAGTAAACAATCAATTAAATCTAAAAAACCAAAAACTTGTTTAATGTTAAAATAAAAGTCAAAATATCCGTCAATTGGGTAATTCATTATTTTAATGAACCTCAATTATTCAAATAAAATATCTCTCGGAGAAAATAAATGAAAAAGAATTTACTGGCATCGTTAATTGCTGCGTCTTCTATTTTTGCTGTAAATAGTGCATTAGCGGCAGATGGAACTATTGATTTCACGGGTGAAATCACTGACCAAGCGTGTGAATTAGCCGCTGGCTCTGACGCATTAAAAGTGAACTTAGGTAAAGTATCTAAGAAAGCATTACCAAGCGCAGGAAGTACTGCCGCTGCAACAAAATTTACTATTAAATTAATTAATTGCCCAACAACTGTGACATCAGCATCCGTAAAATTTGATGCAACCTCTTACCCTGGAGATGACTCTGTTATTGAACTTAAAGATGCAGGTCAATCTGGTGTTGCTAAAGGTGTTGGTATCCAAATCACCGATGATGTAAATACCGTTATTCCTCTATTTACTGCATCTAAAGCTTATCCTTTGAAAGATGGTGTTGAAAATAACCTAGATTTTAGAGCTCGTTATATTGCTCAAACCGACAGCGTTGATGTGGGTTTAGCAAATGCAAATGCAACATTTACAATTAACTATAATTAATTAGTGATTAAGGTTTAAATGGAATTAAGCCTTAATATTCTATTCAATGGTGGTAATATGAAATTTATTGTTTACTCTCTTATCTCTTTATTCACGCTTATTAATACTGCTTATGCTGGTGTCATTATTGGTGGAACTCGTGTTATTTATTCTGAAGGAAATAAAGATGTGAGTATTTCTGTTGAAAACCCAGATAAAATCCCCTATTTAATACAATCTTGGATAGAAGGTATTGATGAAAAAAAACAATCTGATTTCACTATCACACCACCATTATTTAGATTAAATCCAGAAAAGACTAATGCATTACGCATTTTTTTAACTGAAAACAAACTTCCTCAGGATAAAGAATCTTTATTCTGGCTAAATATAAAAACGATTCCAGCAACTGAGCGTACAGAAAACTCATTACAGATTGCATTTAAAACTCAGATGAAGCTAATTTATCGCCCTTCAATTATTAAAAATGTTAATTTTGAAGAAGAGCAAAAAAAATTAACATGGTTGAAATCAGGAAAAACGCTTACTGTTAATAATCCAACGCCTTATTACATGAATTTCCAGAGCATTACGTTTAATGGAAAAAAAGTTAATGATGTTTCCTATGCAGCACCGCTGACAACCACAACGTTTGAAATTAATGATATGGCAACGAGTGGAACAATTAAATGGGAAGTTATTAATGACTATGGTGCTGCCGAAAAACCCGCTGAAATAAAAATATAGAAAATATAATAGTAGGTCACAATCCAATGAAAATAAATAAAATATGCTTTGGCCTATTTTTATATTTAGGCTATACGGTTTCACTGTATGCGGAAGATAATACCGACAATAACGTGTATTTCGACCCTGATTTTTTAGAACTACCAAATAAAGAGACCGTTGATTTAAGTCAGTTTGAAAATAATGAACAATTAGCTGGAAGTTACTATGTAGATATTTACGTTAACACTAACTTAATCGGTGCAAAAAAACTCAATTTTGATAAGAACAGTGATAATCAATTAATACCCTGTTTATCCCTCGCTGATTTAACAGATTTCGGTGTAAAAACGGCTACATACCCTGAGTTACAAAGTACGGGCACTGACTGTGTGAATTTAGCCGCAATACCTGACGCTAAAAGTCACTTTGAGTTTGACTCACAACGGTTGTATTTGAGTATTCCGCAGATTGCCTTAGACAAAAACCCTCGCGGTTATGTGAATTTAGAGAATATTGATAATGGGATTAATGCATTAATACTGAATTACAGCTATAGCGGCGCCAAAAATTATGACCGTAAAAAAGGGGGTTCTGATACGACTTCAAACTATGTGAATTTAAGACCTGGCTTAAATATTGGGGCTTGGCGCCTGCGCAACTATACCACTTGGTCGAGTAATGATGGTCAATCCAATAAATGGGATACGGTATACACCTACGCCTCTCGCGGTATTAATCGCATTAAAAGCCAGCTAACACTTGGAGATAGTGTATCACCATCAATGGTGTTTGATAGCGTGCCATTTCGAGGTGCTCAGTTAGCCACTGATGATGATATGTACCCTGAGAGTTTACGCGGCTATGCCCCCGTTGTTCGGGGAATCGCGCGTAGTAACGCACAAATTACTATCCGCCAGAATGGCTATACCATTTACCAAACCGAAGTGGCTGCCGGTCCCTTTGAAATCAATGATCTGTACCCTACTGGTGGCAGTGGAGACCTTCACGTCACTATCAAAGAATCAAATGGTAGCGAACAGTATCAAATTGTCCCATTTGCATCCTTACCTGTATTACAACGTGAGGGCTATTTCTCTTATAGTGCAACTGGTGGACAATATCGCGCCTATGATAGCCATGTGGATAAAACACATTTTGGTCAATTTACTGCCATTTATGGTCTCCCTTATGGGATCACCGCCTATGGTGGGAGTCAATTCAGTGAAAAATATCAATCTTATTCCATTGGTGCGGGGCAAAACCTAGGGCAATTAGGTGCAGTGTCTATCGATGTCACCCATGCAAATGCCAAGTTTAGTGACGATAGCAAAGAACAAGGGCAATCTTACCGCTTCCGTTACAATAAAAATATCAATGATATAGGAACAAACATAGCCTTAGCAGGCTACCGATATTCCACAAAAGGTTACTATAGCTTATCGGAAGTATTTGATACTTTTAGAGACACTCACTATACGCCAGAAATTGAACGACGCCGTAACCGCGGCGAAATTACTCTCAGCCAAAACCTTGGGGAAAATTACGGATCATTATCGATTGGTTACGTAAATGAAGATTATTGGAATAGTGACAAAAAAACCCAGTCAGCCACACTAGGATACAGCAATAGCTGGCAAGGCATCAGTTACGGCATTAATTACACCTATAACCGGGATACCAGCACATATGCTTATCAAGGGAAGAGCCAAGGTCAAAGTGAAAACGATCACCAACTCGCCTTAAACGTCAGTATTCCCATTAATCTATTTGATAGTACTTTTTACTACAACCTCAATACAAACAGCAGTAGCGGCGGTCCAAACTCTGGAAATATGGGACTTTCGGCTAGCCAATTGGATAACCGCCTCAACTGGAGTATTCAACAAGGTTATACCTCCCAAGGGCAAGGCTCATCTGGGAATATGAATGCTTCATACAAGGGTCAATACGGTGAAGTGTCGGGAGGAAGTAGCTACAGCAAGGACAATTACAACCTCTATTACGGTGCTAATGGTAGCTTCGTCGCACACTCTACAGGTTTCGTACTTGGGCAACAACTCGGTGAAACCGCAGCGATAGTGGATATCCCAGAAGCTGGCGATGTACCAATCCTGAACCAAGCGGGCGTCGTCACGAATAACCAAGGCTATGCCTTAGTGCCGTATATCACGGCATACCGTAAAAACGTGATTGATATTGATACCTCTGCATTACCGGACAATACCGAAATGGAATTAACCAGCCAAACGGTCGCACCGAGTCGCGGAGCACTCGTTAAAGCCAGTTTTGCCGCAAATGTGGGGTATCGCGCTATGATAGAACTTAAATTTGCAGATGGAAAACCCGTACCATTTGGCGCCCAAGCCATCTTTAAAGATAACAATCAATTAAATGGCATGGTGGGTAATGATGGTGAAATTTATTTATCCGGCTTAGCCGAAAGCGGCAGTTTTATTATTCAATATAACGATAAGCAGCAGTGTCAGGTTAATTATAATTTGACTGATATCTCGAATTATTTGGGTTTATATAAAACAACTGCAATTTGCCAGTAAGGTGAAATAAAAATGAAAAAATCCATATATTATCTTTTACCATTCTTAGGACTCTCATTATTTTATACAGAATATTCAAATGCAGCATGCGCACAAAATCCATTAAATAATCAAATAAGGTATATCCCAAACGATACTATATATTTGCAATATGATAATTTAACTAGCAACAATACCGTATTAAAATCTCATACTATTACTGGATTTACGTCTGGATATGGCTTTGGCGTTAAAGGAAAAGAAGAGTGTGGTGGATATATTGATAACTATTTTTTGAATGGCTGGTCAGTCAGCTCAAATAATACAGCGCCAACAAACATATCTGGAATAGGGATTAGAGTACGTTTTAATGGAGGCTATCTTCCTACTCGCTCAACGACCGCAAGCATGAGCTGGGGTTATACTGGCACAGTTAACTGGACCGTAGACATTGTTAAAACAGGAATGGTTTCACTTTCTGGAACAATTCGTAGCGGAGATGTTGCCATCATTTCCCAATACAATACGATTCCAAAAACTCGATTCGTAGCTACTAGACTTAGATTTCAAAGTAATTACCGAATTAATGTACTCAGTTGCTCGTTAAAAAACAGCCAGTCTGTTTATAATATTGAACTCGGTGATTGGTATGATACCCAATTTGCAAATATGGGTGACACCAGTACCGCCGTAGATATTCCAATTACTTTAACCTGCATGTCTGGTGCAAATATTAAAGCAACGATTACGAGTTCCGCTGGCTATGTGGATGTCAATACTGGGAAATTAGCCTTATCCGGTGCGGATAAAGCCACTGGAATAGCGATTCAATTACTCGATAAAAATAGTGTCCCCATAAAGCTCAATACTAAAAATAGTTTACAAAATAGCGTGCCTGCCGGTGATTATATGTTTAATTGGAAAGCTCGTTATATTAAAACAGCAGATAAAATAACACCCGGAAGTGCGAATTCAACAGCCACTGTTAATATCCGTTATGAATAGGAAAAAATAATGAAAAAGTTAATACTCCCTTTATTCTTAGCGAATAGCCTATTCATCAGCGTAGGTGCTTTTTCTGCAAGTACAGTGACGCTTAATTTTAAAGGCAATATTAAAGCGGCAACTTGCAATATTTCTGGTGGAAATAACATCGATATTGACTTGAAACGAATGCCCGTCGATTTATTTAATCAGCCACAAAGTGGGTCTGATTGGAAAATGTTTAACATCGATATGAATAACTGCTCTTCTTATGTGAATCAAATAGTCCTCACATTTAGTGGAACCGCAGATACAAATAATATCAATGACCTATATAAAAATACGGGTACAGCAAAAAATATTGCAGTACAACTTGAAAGTGGGGATGGCACAACCCCGCTAGGCAATCAAAAAGTGTTACGGGTTCCGCTAGGTGGAAAAAACAGCCTCAGCATTCCGTTAAGAACCCGCGCATTTAGTGCGCTTGGTAATGCGAGTGCAGGTTCTGTTTCTGCCAATATTACAGCCACTATCACTTATCTATGAGGAAGAGAACAATGAAAAAAATCATACTTTCATTATTACTCCTAACATCTCCCTTAACGGTCATGGCGCAGGCTGCCAATATTCATGTCCATGGCTATGTCACCGCATTGCCATGTGAGTTAGAAAAAGCTAACTATCTTATTGACCTAAAAAAGGTCAATGTTTGGAATATTCGTGATACTCAAACATCTCCTTGGGTAGATTTTACGATTAAATTAAAAAATTGCCCTGTAGATACCCAAGAAGCGATGATGGTAATTAACGGAACACCAGATAATGTCGTAACCAATTACTTTATTAATAGTGGCAGTGCCAAAAATGTCGCATTAAATTTAGCTTATGGCGAAAATAAAATAACGGTAAAAAATGGCGAAAAAATTACGGCACCAGTCAATACCCAAACTCGTACCGTTGAAATACCACTATCCGCAAGAATGGCAGGATATGGTACAGGAATGACGGGGGGCTCTTTTAAAAGTCATCTTGACTTCACGCTTATTTATCATTAGTAAATCTTTAAGTGATAATCTTATTTTAACAAGCCAATTAAGACATTAAGTATTCACTAGATAAAAACAATGTTCACTAATTGAAATTCTAATTATGAATCTCCATATAAAATAAATAACTTTAATTGAGGTGATATAAGTCAAGATATCAATATAAATACCTGATAGATATATATTTAAGGTAATGGTATTCATTTGCCTTCTGTTAATTCATTTAACATATCGCAAATAATAAAAAGAGGTTAAATAATGAAAAATAGCTACCCGGTCTCTGCTGTTATTGGATATAAAATAAGAGAACTACGTAAGGAAAAAGGGTTATCCCTACTTGCTGTAGCTAAAACTATTGGAATTAGTGAGCAACAGCAATTACGTTATGAACGTGGACATAATCGGATATCGATAGATCGGCTCAAACAATATGCTATTTACTTTAATATTAATATTAATGACTTCTTTTTATTTAATGAGCACGAAAAGGAAAAAATAAAAAGGGAACTGAGAAGAAAGCTAGAAATACAGTAATTATACTTAATCCTACTGGTCATTATGATGAAAAAAAATACATCCAAAATTGTCGGTGCCCGAATTAGGACACTGAGGAAAGATCGCAATATGAGTATCCAGCAGCTTAGTTCGCTATTGGGAATCAGTCAGCAACATCAATCTCGCCATGAACTAGGCGAAATGAGAATTCATGTTGATACACTTTATGCTATTTCAGAAATACTGGAGCTGGATATCCAAGAGTTAATGAGTGATTTTATCGATTCATATAGCTGTACATACACCTCTGATAAAAAGGAAAAAGACAATTTATTAGTCGCCGAATTGCTCTTATCACCAGAACAAAATTTCTCCTTATATAAATAACCAAATCAATATTGGCAGGAAATGACCTGCCAATATCACTGTCTACATATACTATTTGCTGTATTTGATACTCTTAATCAGGAGCAAACATGCACTTTAATTTAAAAAAAATATCTTTTTCTTTTTGTCTCTTTGTCTATTCTGGGTTTTCCTTTGCTGCATGTATTCAAAATCCTAGATTAAATAACATTACTGTTAATGTCCCGACCAGGACATATACCATTCAATATGATGATGCTTCATCTAAAGAACTTGGTCGATTTATTGTCACGTTTGCCAATGGCGATATTAATACCTATTCAGGTAAAAATGGACAATGCGGACAAGCTCGGCTCTATGCCAGCTATGTTAATGGTTGGGTGCCTAACGCGAATAAGGTTGCGGCGACCAATGTTGCCGGTATTAGTGTCGAAATTGTAGCCACTGCAATAGGCAGCATTAATGTCTACAGTCGCTACCCTGTTCAAGGACGACTACCTTGGACCATTGTTGCACCTCAATGGACCATGATCATTCGTAAAACAGGCGCGGTACCTCAATCTGGTAGCTTAAAGGCGGGCAGTGTGGCTCGGTTAATCCAAGATAATCCTAATCACGTTAACTGGAATTTATCTACTCTCAATATTCCTGCCAATGCCATTAAAATTAATGTCGCTAAATGTTCTACGAAGTCGAGCAACTACACCATTAACCTTGGCGAACGATACGATACTCAATTTAAAAATATTGGGGATGTCAGCACAAACGTCAATATCCCTATCACCCTTAGCTGTGCGGCAGGCACGAATATTAAAACAACCGTCACGAGCAGCGCAGGCTACGTGGATGCGGCAACTGGAAAGATTAAACTCTCTGGAACAGGCTCTGCCACTGGCATTGGTATACAATTGCTTGATAGAAATAACTCACCTATACAGCTTAATACTAAAAATAGCTTACAAAATAATGTTGCTAACGGAGATTATATTTTCAACTGGAAAGCCCGCTATGTAAAAACAGCCGCAAAAGTGACACCCGGTACGGCAAACTCCACTGCCACCGTGAATATTCGCTATGAATAATCAAATTAATTCTATCTGCTATTAATTTTACTTTAACAGTAGATAGAATTAACACATCAATACGCGACCACTTATAAAAATAGAAAAAGCTTAATAAAAAAACGTTCTCATACTTATTTAGACTATTCATTTAAGAGCATTAAACCCCTTTCATTCTTTTTTAGATAATACATATTTGTAAATTAGAAAAATCAAACCATCCTCTTCCAAACTTTAAATTTAAATAATCACCATATGAGAGATGCGTTATAGTTTAAAATTACAAAATAATTATTTTTAGTTTTATATCGTTATTTCACCCTAACCTCCACCCTAGTAAACCAGTAAAAAACAATAATTAAAAACATTTAATCTTAAAAATAACGCATATTGAGTTTATTTATTAATTAATTACTTAATATTTATAAACTGATTATATTTACCTAAAAACCCACCATCTTGTTTATTTATAAAAATAGTCACAAAATACTCGTGCTTTGTGTAAGTAAGCAAATAAATATATTTCCTCAATAAGATTGAATATCGAATTAAGTTTCGGAGAGTTAAAATGAAAAAACACGTTATTGCATCTTTAATTGCAACGAGCACCTTATTAATTTCTGCCCATGGTTTTGCAAAAGATGGCGATATTAATTTCACTGGTGAAATTATCGATAATGCCTGCCAACTCGCAACTGGTTCTGATGCTATCCAAGTGAATTTAGGTAAAATATCTAAAACGGCATTACCAAGCACAGGTAGTACAGCAGCTGGAACCAAATTTACTATCCAATTGGAAAAGTGCCCTGCTGCAGTCACTAGCGCAACCGTAAAATTCGATGGTGTTGCTTATGATGGTAACAACAGCGTACTTCAATTAACTAATCCAAATACTTCCGGTGTTGCAACGGGTGTTGGGATCCAGATTCAAGACGTAAAAGGCGTAACTATTCCACTGTATAGCATTTCTAATCCATACACATTGCAAGAAACCGTTGTGAATAACTTAGATTTTACTGCGCGTTATATCGCGATGTCTGACACGGTCACTGCGGGTCAAGCGAACTCAACGGCAACCTTCACGATTAACTATAACTAATTATTAATTATTAATTAAGGTTTATACGGATATAAGCCTTAATTATTTTTACTCAGTGGTGGCAATATGAAAACAATAATTTCTGTCTGTATCATGCTAATTGCGCTCAGCCAGTCGGTCTATGCCGGTGTGATTATCGGGGGAACTCGCATCATTTATCCAGAAGGAAATAAGGACGTCAGTATTAGCGTCGAAAATCCGGATAAAGTGCCTTATTTAATTCAATCATGGATTGAAAATGCCAATGAAGGCAAGCAAACGGATTTTACTATTACGCCGCCACTTTTTCGTTTAAACCAAGAAAAAACTAATGCACTGCGCATATTTTTAACCCAAAACACCCTGCCTAATGATAGGGAATCTTTATTTTGGCTGAATATTAAAACTATTCCTGCGACTGAAAAGAAAACGGAAAATTCATTAAAAATTGCTTTTAAAACTCAAATGAAGCTCATTTATCGACCGAGTGCAATAAGCAACGTGGATTTTGCGGAAGAACAAAAAAAATTAACGTGGTCGAAAGTGGGTACATCCATCACCGTTAAAAATCCGACGCCTTATTACATGAATTTTCAAAGTATCAGCTTTAATGGCAAAAAAGCGGAAAACATTTCGTACGTCGCCCCATTTTCAACCAAGTCCTTCACTATTCATAGTCCTGAACTGCACGGCACAATTAAATGGGAAGTGATTAATGATTATGGCTCAGCAAATAATCCGGCGGAAATAAAAATATAGCCTTAATAGCAATTAGGTTTATCTATGAAAATAAATAAAATATGCCTTAGCCTATTTATCGCCTTAGGCTATATTGCGACATCTTCAGCAGAACCAGAAACTTATTTTGACCCTGAGTTTCTTGAGCTGCCCAATAAAGAATCGGTAGATTTAGGTCAATTTGAGCGTAATGAGCAGTTGCCTGGTCAATATTATGTCGACATTTACATTAATAAGAGCCTCATTGGTTCAAAAAGTGTCACGTTTTCGACTAATGCTAAAAAAGAGCTAGAACCGTGCCTGACGCTCAGTGACTTAAAAGATGTCGGCGTTAAAGTTGCAGATTATCCGAATTTACACACAGAGGGAAATACCTGTGTCAATCTTACTGCAATTCCAGATGCTAACAGTGAATTTGAATTTGGTTCTCAGCGGCTGTATTTAAGTATTCCGCAAATTGCGTTGAATATGAACCCACGAGGCTACGTCGATCTTGCTGCGATTGATGATGGGGTCAATGCGTTATTACTCAATTATAGCTATAACGGCTCACGTAATACGGATCGTAAAAATGATAAAAATAGCTCTAACTCTAACTATGTAAACCTACGTCCGGGACTCAATGTCGGCCCGTGGCGTCTGCGTAATTACACCACATGGCAAAGTAGTGACGGGCAACGGAATAAATGGGACACGGTATACACCTATTTGAGCCGTAATATCAATGCGATAAAAAGCCAGTTAATTCTCGGGGATAGTACATCACCTTCGGCTATTTTTGATAGTGTGCCCTTTCGTGGAGCCCAGCTTGCCACCGACGATGATATGAATCCAGAAAGCTTGCGAGGCTATGCGCCTGTAGTGCGTGGTATTGCTCGCAGTAATGCGCAGATCACCATTCGTCAAAACGGTTACACCATTTACCAAACAGACGTTGCGGCAGGCCCTTTTGAAATTAACGATCTCTACCCAACAGGGGGAAGTGGAGACTTGCACGTTACGATCAAAGAAGCCAACGGCAGCGAGCAGTATCAAATTATTCCGTATGCTTCTTTGCCGGTTTTACAGCGTGAAGGCTATGTCTCTTACAGTGTGACGGGCGGGCAATACCGCAGCTATGATAGCAGTGTGGATAAAAAACCCTTCGCACAATTCACATTGATCTACGGCTTACCGTGGGGGCTGACTGCCTTTGGCGGGAGTCAAGTGAGTGATAAGTATCAAGCTTATTCCGTTGGCGCAGGACAAAACTTAGGGCGATTTGGTGCGTTATCGATTGACGTCACCCACGCGAATTCCACCTTAAATAATGGCACCAGCGAAAGCGGGCAATCTTACCGCTTTCGTTATAACAAAAACCTGAATGACATCGGCACCAACATCGCGCTTGCGGGCTACCGTTATTCAACTCAAGGCTTTTACAGCCTGGCAGAAGTGTTTGACGGTTATCGAAAAAATGGTTTTAGCCCATTGTACGAACGTCGCCGCAACCGCGGGGAAATCACACTAAGCCAGAGCTTAGGAGATCGTTGGGGGTCGTTATCTGTCGGGTTCGTGAGTGAAGATTACTGGAACAGCGATCGCAAAACTCAGTCTACGACTATTGGCTATAACAATAGTTGGAACAATATCAGTTACGGGCTGAACTACAGTTACAACAAAAATACCAACCCGAACCAAAACAGTGGTGGACGCAATAATAAAGAGGATGATCATCAATTTGCCTTTACGGTCAGTGTGCCGTTTAGCGTGTTCGAAGACACCTTCTATTACAACTTTAACAGTACCAGCAGCAGCGCCAATGGCTCATCGGGCAGTATGGGGATTTCAGCAACTCAGCTAAATAACCGTTTGAATTGGAGCGCGCAGCAAAATTTCCCAACCCGAGATTCTGGCGCGTCAGGTAACTTGAATGGTAGCTATCGTGGGCAATACGGGGAAATTTCAGGCGGAACGGGCTACAGCACCAATAATTACACACTGTATTACGGTGCGAGTGGCAGTGTGGTGGCGCATTCCGGAGGAGTCGTATTAGGTCAGCAATTGGGTGAAACCGCTGCCTTAGTGGAGATTCCCGATGCTGCTAACGTTCCGATATTGAACCAAACCGGCGTACAGACTAACGGGCAAGGCTACGCATTAGTCCCCTATGTCACGGCTTATCGCAGTAATGGGATCCAGATTGATACCAGTAAATTACCAAGTGATACCGAAGTGGAGTTAACGACCCAGAATGTCGCGCCAAGCCGTGGAGCCATTGCCAAAGCCAGCTTCAATGCCAATGTGGGCTATCGCGCTATCATGACCTTACATTTTAAAGATGGCAACCCCGTGCCATTCGGGGCACAGGCGATTTTCCCCAATAATAATCAGCTCAATGCCATGGTGGGGAATGACGGAGAAATTTACCTATCGGGAATGCCGGAAAGCGGTTCATATACCATTCAATATAACGATAAACAGCAGTGCCAAGTGACGTATAACTTAGCAGGCTTACCGAATTATATTGGCTTATATAAAACCACTGCGGTTTGCCAATAAGGAAAAATAAAATGAAAAAATCATTAATTAATATAACATTACTAATATTAAGTGGTGTTGGTTATTCTGAAATAGCGAGGGGGGCTTGTACGCAGAATCCACAACTTCAAGGACTCAGAGTTAACGTACCTGCAAAGTCCATTAATATTCAATACGATGATATAAGCTCCAATGTGGTTTTATATACAGCAAATATTCCATTCGGTATAAGTGGGACAGAAACGCATTTGGTTAATGCGAGGGATTGTGGACAATCGTATTTACGAGGAAATTATCTTTCTGGTTGGAGTGTAAATGCAAATAAAATTGCGCCCACAAATATAGATGGAATTGGTGTAAGAATTAATGCGGTGGGTATTGGTCAATTTAATACTATCTTTGGACCATCTACAACCGGTTGGCGAATAGACAATAACCAATGGGTTTTTGAAGTTATAAAAACAAAACAAGTTATAACATCTGATTACATTAAATCTGGTGATGTTGCCAGTTTAACGATAACAAACTCATCCCCAGCTTCAACTTGGAATGTTTCATCGTTATCCATACCAAGCAATGCGATTAAAATTAATGTACTCGGCTGTTCCTTAAAAAACAATCAAAATACTTACAATATTAATATGGGGACTTGGTATGACACCCAATTTAAAAATATTAATGATACTCAAGGTACAGTTAATATTCCCATTGCATTAAGTTGCTTATCGGGTACCAATATTAAAGTCACAGTAACGTCAGATACAATTGATAATGCCGCAACTGGTCGCTTGGGATTAGTAGGCGCAGATAAAGCCACAGGTATCGCAATTCAATTATTGAATAACGCAGGAACACCTATTGCATTAAATCAAAAATTTACTCAACAAGATGGCGTGACTCAAACAGATTATATTTTTGGTTGGAAAGCCCGTTATATTAAAACTGCGGCAACAATTACACCGGGTACAGCCAATGCCAATGCTACGGTTAATATTCGCTATGAATAGAGGTTTAAAATGAAAAAGTTACTTGTCGCCTTACTATTCTTAAATATACCGATAAGCGTTTATGCAGCAGATACTGTGTATTTAAAATTCACCGGTAATATAAAGGCAGCCACTTGCAATTTATCAACAGGAAATAATTTAGATGTAGATTTAACCACCATTCCTTTAGATACATTTTATAGTGGAACGAAAGCCTCAGATTGGAAGACATTTACTATTGAATTAAAAGACTGTTCCTCATTTATTAATAGCGTGAGGCTCACCTTTTCTGGTACCGCCGATAATGCGGATGTCGCAAGCCTATATAAAAATAGTGGTACTGCCACCAATATAGCCATTCAACTGCAAAGTGGCGATGGCGCTACACCGCTGGGTAATACCAAAATATTAACTATTCCAACCAGCGGGCAACCTTTGGTGAGTGTCCCTCTACGCACACGGGCATTTTCCTCGCTCGGTAATGGTACCGCGGGCACCTTATCCGCCAATATTACTGCCACCATTACCTATTTATAAAAGGCTGATTATGAAAAGAATATTATTCAGTTTACTTGGCTTGTTCGCCCTGCCAGCGATGGCTGAAAGCGTCAATATTTATGTGCACGGTAACGTAGTCGTCATGCCCTGCAAAGTAGAAAACACCAGTTATAACGTGGAGTTAGGTAAGATAAATCGTTGGAATTATCGTAGCCCTGCGCAAAGCCCGTGGGTGGATTTTTCTATCAAATTAGTTGATTGCCCCGTTTCAACAAAAAGTGCCAAATTCAGTGTCAATGGCACTGCCGACGCTATCGACAATAACTATTTTGTGAATACCGGTAGCTCGACTGGCGGTTTACTCCATTTAGCACAAAAGGGTAATAAAGCCACTATCAAGAATGGCAGTGTGCTAAATATCGTTATCAACAGCACCACAAAATCTGCTGAAATTCCATTATCTGCAAGGATGATTAGCCTTCAACCGATGTTCATGCCAGGAGACTTTAAAAGTCATTTAGAGTTTTCACTAAGTTATCCATAAAAAGTGATTATAAATATATCATTCTAATCGCCTAGTGATATTTATATTTTATATCGGTTTTAAGTAAGGAATATCTAATGGCTAATTATATTTCTTGTTGAAAATCAAAATATATTAAAATGGTAGCAATGGTAACATCGGGAATGGAAAATATAAATATCACTGTAAATGTTCGTTATAAATAGATAGGAAATAGATTGTTTATTACATATTTTATGAATATGCAATTCTATTAAACAGTGAAGAAAGGAGTAAATGATGCCAGAATACTATCCTATTTCCCGAATTATTGGTAAAAAGATTACGTATTATAGAAAAATGAATGGAATGTCTCTTTGTGACATTTCTAAAATGATTCATGTCAGTGAACAACAGCAATCCCGCTATGAACGCGGTGTTAATCGTATTAATTTAGATAGGCTTCACCAGTATGCTAGGATATTTAGCATTGACTTAATCGATTTTTTTGATCTCAATGAATATGATGCCGATAATATAAAGCAGAACATTGAAAAACAATCTAATAAAGATAATACTAAATAGTAATTTAAGCATAATCGCCATTTATTGAGAAAAATTTTAATTTATTGATCTAACACTATAGTTTCTTAGAGTGATTAATGTTAAGTTGATAATCATATTGAGCTCATTATACTTTATTAGATCATCGAACTAAGATTGATTTGTTTTGAATTATTACTTTATTCACAGGGATACTCAATATGTCTAAAAATTATCTCATATCTAAAATTATTGGTAGTAAGATCATTTATTATCGAAAAATGAATGGAGTCACATTACAGAAGCTTGCTGATACAATCGGCGTGAGTAAACAACAGCAGTCACGTTATGAAAGAGGAGTTAATAGAATTAATTTAGATAGATTAGCTCAATATGCAAACTATTTTGATATTGATCTTAACCGTCTTTTAGACATCAATGATATATAAGTATTTTAATATCTTCTACTTATTTAATAATCATCGCTAAATAGCTCTCATAATAAATATACCTAGGAGTTAAAGATATGGAGAAAATAGTATCAAAAGCTGTCGGTTTAAAAATAAGAGCCCTTAGAGAGAGCCGCGGCATTAGTGGAAAAAAACTCAGTGAGTTAATGGGAATCAGCCAACAACACTTATCTCGCTACGAAAATGGCGATGTGAATATTCATGTGGATACGCTCTACCATTTTTCACTTATTTTTTCAGTCGATCCTGCCTATTTCTTTGCGGAGTTTAATGAAAGAACGGGCAGCCGCGAGGAGCAAGACAGTAAAAAAAGTTATTACGCCGCTGAGTCAGTGGTTGTTTAATGACTGCTTTTCACAGCTCATTTTATTTTGCAATCGGTGCTTCAGAATTTAAGCACCGATTTATCATCTATAACCCATGCCCGTTATTGGATTCTTCCAGTAACCATTGCTGAAAAATCGCCATTGCTGGTGTCATTGATTTGGATTTTAATCGACTCAGCCAATAACCGCCGAGGGTCACGGAAATATCAAACGGTTGCACCAAATCCCCAGCTCTGAGTTCCCGCTCAAACATGCAACTTGGGGCTATGGCAACACCGTCCATCAGTAAAGCCGCTTCGACCATTAAACAGGAAGAATCAAAAACAGGCCCTTTCACGCGCCACGGTTCCACATTCGCCGCTAAAAACCATTTTTCCCATTCATCTTTACGATAAGAGCGCATCAACGGAAAATTTTGTAAATCAATAGGATGCTTAAGTTTATGAGCGACCTTTTCAGCGCAAAGTACCGTATGCGGCGCAGAAAATAGCGGTGTATTTTCCACTAATGGCCAAAGCCCTTCCCCAAAACGGATCGCAAAATCAACCCCTTCCCCGGCTAAATTCACCACGTTATTGTGGGTCATAATACGCAGATCAATATAAGGATAGAGGTCGGAAAAACGCGATAAACGCGGTAATAACCAACCCACCGCAAAGGTACCCACCACAGAAACATTCAAGACTTCATGGTAATGGCCATCTTCGAATTGCTGCAATAATGCTTCGATTTGGTCGAAAGATCGGCTAACCACAGGCAATAATGCCAAACCTTCATCAGTTAGCGCCAGCCCTCTTGGTAAACGAATAAATAGCTCCAAGCCTAATTGCTCTTCCAGCGCACGCACTTGCTGGCTTACTGCGGCTTGAGTCACATTTAGCTCCATGCCCGCCCGCGTAAAGCTTAAGTGACGCGCTGATGCCTCAAAAGCTCTGAGAGCATTCAGCGGTAAACGGTAACGAGCGTTCTCAGCCATAAGATTTTCTTTTGCCTCATCGAATTTTATATCGTTTTAATTCATGCGCGAAAAGCCGCATACTCCAACACCAGAATCACTCTTCCTTTGGTATGTGACCGCTTTTTGCTTGTCACTCATCATAACTAAAACTTTTATTTAAATGGATATCTGTATGAAAAATCTTTTTCGTCGCGGACGGCTGCTTGTCGCCGTCAGTTTAGCATTAACATCATTATCCAGCGCAGCATTAACGCAGTCTGACGTGGACAGTATTATCAAACCGTTAATGAAACAGCAGCAAATTCCAGGCATGTCGGTGGCAATTTCCGTTGATGGACAACACTTTATTTACCATTATGGAATTCAATCCAAGCAGACCAACGCTCCTGTCACCGATAATACGCTGTATGAAATTGGCTCTTTATCAAAAACATTCACGGCAACACTAGCGTCCTATGCCCAAGTGCAAGGTAAGCTCGATTTTTCTCAGCCCGTGAGTCACTATTTGCCAGAATTAAAAAATACGGCATTTGATAAAGTGACAGTGATGAATTTAGCCACACATACTTCTGGTTTATCTCTCTTTGTTCCCAACACCGTGACGAATAGTGCTGAGTTAATCCAGTATTATCAACAATGGTCTCCAGAAAAACCGATTGGTGAATATCGTTCTTATTCCAATCTCGGAGTGGGTTTATTGGGAATGGTTACCGCAAAACAGCTGGGAACGACATTTTCGCAAGCAACAGATAACATGATGTTACCTGCTTTGGGGATGAAACATACCTATTTGCAGGTACCTCAAGATCAGCAACAGAATTATGCTCAAGGTTATAATAAGCAACATCAACCTGTCCGCGTAACCCCAGAGATCTTAGATAATGAAGCCTACGGTTTGAAATCGACAGCTAAGGATTTGATTCGTTTTCTCGATATCAATATGCAGGTCGTCGACGTGAAAAAAACTTGGCAGGAAGCAGTCGAAGATACCCATACGGGTGTGTATATGACGGATTCTTTTGTGCAAGATTTAATGTGGGAAAGTTATCCATGGCCAGTCTCTTTGGCTCAATTGCAACAAGGTAACCGTGATGATATGGCACTTAAACCGCAAAAAGTTGAAGCTATTCAACCGCCGCTGCCACCAGAGTCTGCCGCTCTCTATAACAAAACCGGCTCTACCAATGGGTTTGCAGCTTATGCTGCCTTTATTCCCGACGAAAAAATTGGCATCGTTCTGCTTTCCAACCAGTGGTATCCAATCCCTGAGCGCATCAACGCCGCCTACCAGCTAATCGAAAAAGTGAAACACTAGCCCTGTGAAATATGCAGAATCTGGAATCTGGAATCTGGAATCTGGAATCTGGAATCTGGAATCTGGAATCTGGAATCTGGAATCTGGAATCTGGAATCTGGAATCTGGAATGTTTTAAATAACTATCTAATAAACATCCAATGTTCTAAATAATTCACGTTGTGGCTAGGCGTCAAACGAGGTTATCTCGGGGAGCATACAAAAGTATGTGACCCGAGTGACCGAGAGCAGACAACAAAGCCACGGCGTGAAGTATGACGAACATTTAGATGACCCGGGAGAATTGGCGAACACGCATTTGACTTCTAAGATAAACATCAAAACACATACACACATTACGAATCAGCAATCGCCCGCGCGGCGTGACTTTTATCCCCGTTTCACTGACTTCCACCAGCCCATCTTCTGCCATTGGTTTGAGTAGTTCCAGGTCTTCTTTGAAATAGGTTTTGAAGTCAATTGGGTAGAGCGCTTCAATTTGCGCAAAGTTCAATTGGAAGTTGCAGATCAATGTTTTGATCACATCACGGCGCAGGCAATCGTCATCTGTTAGCACTAATCCACGCCATAGGGCATGCCCTTTTTCTTCCACTTGCGCGTAGTAGGTTTTTAAATCTTTCTGATTTTGGGCGTAGTTATCGCCGAGCATACTGATCGCAGATACCCCTAATCCTAATAAATCGCAATCCCCTTGGGTGGTATAACCTTGGAAATTACGATGTAAAATTCCTTCTCGCTGTGCCACTGCCAGTTCATCTTCTGGGCGAGCAAAGTGATCCATCCCGATAAATTGATAACCGCCGGATGTCAGCGTTGCGATAGTATCTTGCAGAATATCCAGTTTTTGCTCCGCCGTTGGCAGGTCTTCATCTTTGATTTTACGCTGCGCCGCAAATAAATTCGGTAAATGCGCGTAGTTGAAAACGCTTAAACGATCGGGCGCAAGCTCCGCCACTTTTTTCAATGTAAACGCGAAGCTTTCAGGGGTCTGTTTTGGTAAACCGTAAATCAGGTCGATACTTGTTGAAGTGAAGCCAGTCTCTTTCGCACGTTTAATTAGCGCAAAAATAAACTCTTCATCTTGCTCGCGGTTAACCAGAACTTGCACTTCTTTATTAAAGTCTTGGACCCCCATGCTTAGGCGATTAAAGCCTTCACTGCGCAGATGGTCAATCATGTCGAGTTCGATTTCACGGGGATCGACTTCAATGGACATCTCCGCATCCGGCGCAAAATGAAAATGTTTTTTCAGCAAGCCAACTAAATGACTCACTTGTGCCTTGTCTAGATACGTTGGTGTACCGCCGCCCCAGTGCATTTGAGTCACTGTACGATTTTTAAGTAACGCAGCACGCTGGATAATTTCTTTTTCAATGACTTCTAAATACTCATCCGCTTTATGTTTTTGGCGAGTGACTAGCTTATTACAGCCGCAGAAATAGCACAGTTTGTGGCAAAATGGGATATGCACATACAGAGACAAAGGACGGTCAGGATAACGTTGGGTTGCCTCAATAAAAGCCTGTTCGTTGTAGTCTTGATTAAACTCTAAGGCTGTTGGATAAGAGGTATAACGCGGGCCTGAATAGTTATATTTCTGGATGAGAGAGAGATCCCAAACAATATTTTGCTCTGACATTGATATTCCTTAATTGACCACAAGCTCGAAAGCATCACTGTTAATTATATCTCTTTAGATTATTTTTTAGCTATTTATGTAAAGAGTCTATACCGCAAAGATTATAGCGATGTTAGGAAAAACAGATCTGATGCAACATCAAAGAAAAGGAAGATAGGCGAGAAATTAAGCAGCGTTCCTCCCGCTTAGCACGAGAGGAACAAATAGAGAGGTAATTATTTACTTTTTAAGATGCGCATAATGTCATCAAATTTCTCTTCTTCCTCTTCATCACCGTCTTCGTCCGCATATTCGATACCGAGAATATTCATCAGTTCATCGATGCGATCTAAGCAGGTATCAACATATTGCTGCTCTTGCGCAGTAATGGTTTCGCCATCTTCCAGGCGTGCCAGAATCGCATCTAAGCGATCGTTGCTTTCTAGCATTTCCAGTTCTTTTTCTGGCGTCAGTTTTTCTTTAGCAACTGGCTTTTCTTTCACGACAGGACGCACTACCGGCTGGTTACTTTCAACCACCAATGGAATTGGTTTTTTACTACCAATACGTGGGTCAGCCTGAACATTTTGTCCATTTTTTTGACCATTCGAAGCACCATCTTGGTTACGGCTACCAGACTTATGCCCGCGATGTTTTTTCTCGCGTTTACGCTCACGGCCTTCTGCGTTGAGCTCTTCTTTCGTCTTACGGTATTTTTTCTTCAGTTTTGCGGTCGGTTTTTTCGGTGAATTCATGGTTTGCTACCTTGATAAAATCAGTTTCTGCTGCGGAATCTAGCAGGATCCCTTAAGCAGCGAAAGCACTACTTTGCAATTTAGGTGAATTTTATCTCACTTTGCATTCGCAACAGTACTTTAATGATTATACCTTAAATAATTTGAGTTGCATTCAAGCAACAAAAAGGGAAGCCCGTTGAAGGGTCTTGCACTCAGAATAGAGATTTATGTTTTGAGCGATATTCTAGGTAATTCAAGTTGCCTAAGCATTCCAATGCTCTCAATAGCTGTATCACCAGGGGGCAAAAATAGAGAGTCACCTTGAGCAATGCTCTAAATAGTTTGTGCTGTAGCAAGGCGGCAAGAGTTGCTAATCCCTAGGAGCATACACAAGTATGTGACTAGGGTTAGCAATTGAAGCCAACGCCGCTACAGCGCAAAATATGACGAGCATTAATATTAGGCGTCGATCCAGATCATTTTGAGTAAGAACATCGCTGCGACTAAAATCACACACAGACCCAGATCACGCCAGCGCCCCGTACCAATCTTCATCGCACAGTACGCAATAAAGCCTAACGCAATACCTTCGGTAATCGAGAAGCTAAACGGCATCATGACCGCAGTAATAAACGCCGGAACGGATTCCGTTAAGTCATCCCATTTCACGCGCGTTAAGCTTGAAGTCATCAGAACGCCAACATAAATCAGCGCGCCTGCGGTTGCATAAGCAGGAACCATGCCTGCCAGCGGAGAGATAAACATGGTCAACAGGAATAACACACCAACGACAATCGCGGTTAAACCTGTACGACCGCCCACCGATACCCCTGAAGAGCTTTCGATGTACGCCGTTACGGACGAAGTCCCCATTGCTGAGCCTGCCACGGAACTTAAGCTATCCACATACAACGCTTGCTTCATGCGAGGGAAAGTCCCGCGCTCGTTGGTAATACCGGCTTTGTCTGTTACCCCAATCATAGTGCCCGAGGAGTCAAACAGGTTCACCAACATAAAGGCAAAGATAACCCCAGAAAGTGCCAGATCCAGTGAGCCAGCAAAGTCCACTTGGCCAACAACACTGGTAATACTTGGTGGCATTGAGAAAATGCCTGTATATTTCACATCGCCCAGCGCTAAGCCAATCAGCGTCGTCACGGCGATAGACACCAATACTGCCGCATGAATATTACGCGCCGCTAAAATGGCAATAATGAAAAAGCCTAATGCCCCTAACCACACATTATGGTGAGTTAGGTTACCAATCGAGACTAAGGTATCTGGGTTTGCGACGATAATACCGGAGTTCTTCAGTCCCATCATGGCGATAAACAGACCGATACCGCTGGTGATCCCCACGCGTAAACTCAGAGGAATATTCGCGATAATCCAATAACGAATCCGGAATAACGTCAGAATAAATAAGCCCACTGCGCCCCAGAATACCGCGCCCATAGCGACTTGCCATGAATAGCCCATCGCCCCAACGACCACAAAAGCAAAGAAAGCGTTTAGCCCCATCGCAGGTGCAACGGCGATAGGTAAGTTTGCCAGTAAGCCCATTAAAATACTGCCGATGGCTGCAATTAAACAGGTAGTTACGAATACCGCTTTGATATCCATGCCAGCGACGGACAAAATTTGTGGGTTAACGAAAACGATATATACCATCGTCAGGAAGGTGGTGAACCCTGCAACAAGCTCTGTTCTTGCGGTGGTGCCGTGTTCTTGTAATTTAAACACACGCTGAAACAGACCCTGCGATTGCGAGGAGCCAGATGATTGATTAGTCATTAAAATGCGCCTTGTCGAAATGTCATGCCCTAGATTGCCAATGGATGCGTGGTGGGCACGAAAAAAAGTTTTTTTCGGCTCATGGTACAACTAAACGGTCCAAAAGAAAACGATTGCGTCATTTTAAATAAGTCACATTTCCTAACTGACTGATACTGTAAATGAATATCGAGGGAGATATGGCGGTTGTCACACCGCCATTGAGGAATTTCGCCGCCTTTGTACGATTAAGAAAGCGCAATCAGCTTTTGACGGCGCCAAAACAGCCAACCGCGTTTTGCTGAACGGCTGCGCGTTGCACTTTTATCACTGAGTCTTTTCGCCACTTGATTGGCAATAATTTCTACTGACAGGCACATCACAAAGTAGATAAATGCCACAAACAGGAACACCTCCAACGGATAGATCATTTCACGGTTATTCACCTGTGTGGCTAAGAATGACAGCTCCGCCACTCCTACAATATACGCCAGGGAGGTATCTTTAATTAACGCAACCCATTGGTTAATAAAGGAAGGCACCATCATACGTAAGGCTTGAGGTAACACCACATTCCAGAGAACCTGCCAACGATTAAACCCTAACGATAACCCCGCGTTCCATTGCCCTTGACCGATAGCAAGAATTCCCGCTTTCACACCATGCGCTAGATAGGCTGAAGTGATCAACGCCAGTGCACATACTACCGCCGCAACGCCTGGAATTTCGGTTCCGAAGACAATCGGCAATAGAAAGTAAGTCCAAAAAATCAACATAATGACGGGAATGGCACGGAAAAACCCTAAAACAGCGGCAAAAAGGTTCATCCAGAAACCACGTAGCATCGCCAGTGCAATACCGCCCAATGTACCGAGGACAATAGATGCGGCGCCAGCCAATATGCTCATAATTAGCGTTAGAGCAGCTCCTTCCAATGGTCCATCAGGGTAAGCCCCAAATAGCAAATATTGCCAGTTGTCTGTAATGATTGAAAAATCCATCTTATACCCCCTGAGCCAACTGACGCTGTTGTCGCCACTGACCCCAGCCTTCCATAAAGGCGATAATTGCGATGTACAGTACTGTTGCTAAACCAAATGCAGCAAATGTTTGTAATGATTGACTATCCACTTGGCGTGATACATAAGAGAGCTCCGCTACCCCGATCGCCATGGTTAATGATGAGTTTTTGACGACGTTCATGTATTGCCCTAACAGTGGCGGTAACGCGATTTTTACGGCTTGCGGTAAAATCACTAAACGCATGGACTGCCATGAAGTCAGCCCTAAAGCGAGAGCCGCTTGTTTCTGCCCTTGGCGCACTCCTCGGATACCTGAGCGCACTTCTTCCGCAATGAAAGGTATGGTGTATAGCGTCAAACCGACAAATCCCGCCAAAAACTCAAAGGATGGCCAGCTTAATGTCATCCCTAAAAATTCCATTTCATGAGGCGTATTCAGCCATTCCATCGCTGATTCAGGGAGAATCTCTCCCGAGGCGAAGTACCAGAAAAACAGTTGCACCAATAGCGGCGTATTACGGAAAATCGAAATATAAACAGTCACAAACCAGCGTAGCGGCGCAATTTGACTGTCTCTTGCTGAAGCAGCAATAAAACCTAATAGCGTGGCAGCGATGATCGTACAAATCGAGATCCAAACTGTGAGCAAAAAGCCATAGCCAAACCACTCAAGGTATTGTGGTGCTAGTAGATGCGCAGACCAGAAGTCACCGCTAAAAAATTTGTCGAACATATTTCGCCTCGCTATAACTGACAACCCCTGCAACATGGCAGGGGCGTTTACTCTCACTAAACGACATCATTAACTTAAGATTTAGGCTGTTCGCTCAAAGGGGCAAATTTGAATTCACCGCGTGGTTGTGCCGCTTTGGTGTCTGGACCAAACCAACGGTTATAAATTTCATTCGCTTTGCCTTCTTTCTCCAGTTTCAGCAAGGTGGCGTTTACGTTCTCAATTAAACGTGTTTCCCCTTTGCTCGCGCCTAACGCTTGGTACTCTTTTGTTAAGCTAAACGGTGAAATTTCAAAGTCTGCTTTCACTTTTTCTGGTAAGTTACCTAGCAAGCCCACCAGTTTAGCGTCGTCTTGGGTGATCGCTTGTACGTTACCGTTACGCAGCGCTGCGAAAGCTTGCGGGGTATCGTCGTAAGAGATGACTTTGGTATTCGGGAAGCGTTCACGCAGAGTCACTTCCTGCACGGTGCCTTTATCTGCACCAATACGCAGTGGGGCGATATCTTCAGGGGTTTTCAGTACGCCTTTACGAGCGATAAATTTTTGCCCTGTTGCAAAGTCAGGAATGGAGAAATCCACCTGTTTTGCACGTTCGTCTGTAATTGTGAAGTTGGCACCAATCAGGTCAACTTTGCCGGATGTTAGCAGTGGAATGCGGTTAGCCGGGTTGGTTGGACGCAGCTCTAATTTCACGCCAAGATCATCCGCAATCGCTTGAGCGATATCGATATCATAGCCGGCGAGTTTTTTGGTTTTAGGATCAATAAATCCGAATGGGGGATTACTGTCAAAAACAGAAATGCGGATCACTCCCGCTTGTTTAATATCATCTAATTTATCTGCGCTAGCGACATTCGCTGTCAGCGCCAGACCTGCAACTAAAAGTGCGGAAGTAAGAAAACGAGCTTTCATTGAATACCCCTAACGGTAAATTTGTGTAAATCGACCATCACAAGCTATCAACTATTTCTTAGCACTTGAAATAATATTAAATAATATATTTATATCAATTTGGAATATGCATGGACATAAAAAAAGGGGTGAAAATCCATCGGAGCGACCCCTAAAATGTTGCAGATTAAGACTCTTATCGAGCAAGAAGAAAATGAAGAAGATGAACACTGAGGTGTGAACACCTCAGTGGTTTAACAATTACTCTTTATTGCTGTCTTTCGAGCTAGTCAGCATTCTTTCAAGGCTGTCCCCACCCACATGGCGGAAATCTTGCCCTTTAACATAGTAGAAAATAAATTCACAAATGTTCTGGCAACGGTCACCGATACGCTCAATGGAGCGAGCACAGAACAGCGCGGTTAAAACGCTTGGAATGGTACGCGGATCTTCCATCATGTACGTCATTAACTGACGAACAATCCCTTCGTACTCTTGGTCTACCTTTTCATCTTCACGATAAATACGGATAGCTTCTTCCAAGTCCATGCGCGCAAAAGCATCCAGCACGTCATGCAGCATTTGCACGGTATGGCGACCTAATGATTCCAAGCTCACCAATAATGGCTGATGCTGCTGAGAGAATTTTTCCAGTGCGGTTTGGCAGATTTTATCCGCGACGTCACCGATTCTTTCCAGTTCAGCGATAGTTTTTGAGATTGCCATAATCAAACGTAAGTCACTTGCCGTCGGCTGGCGCTTGGCAATGATCTTGACGCACTCTTCGTCGATTGCCACTTCCATCATGTTAACCTTATGGTCGTTGGCAATCACTTCTCGCGCTAGGGCTTCATCCTGATTATGCATTGCAGTGATGGCCTTGGTGAGCTGCTCTTCAACTAGCCCCCCCATGGTCATCAACTCAGTATGGATATGTTCCAGTTCAGCGTTGAACTGCCCTGATATATGTTTGTTGTGGTTCAGCGTATCCATCGTCGGCTCCATATCAACCGTAGCGGCCAGTAATATAATCTTCAGTTTGTTTCATTTCTGGGGTGGTGAACATCTTGTCAGTGTTGTTAAATTCCACCAACTCACCCAAGTACATAAATGCCGTGTAATCAGAGCAGCGTGCCGCTTGTTGCATGTTGTGGGTCACTATCACCACCGTGTATTCTGACTTCAATTCCGTGATCAGCTCTTCAATACGCCCCGTTGAGATTGGGTCCAGAGCAGAACATGGCTCATCAAGTAACAGAACTTCTGGGCGAATAGCGATACCGCGCGCAATACACAGACGCTGTTGCTGACCACCAGAGAGGCTGTAGCCGCTTTGGTGAAGTTTATCTTTGGTTTCATTCCACAGTGCCGCTTTTGTCAGTGCCCACTGCACACGCTCGTCCATTTCGACGCGGGACAGCTTTTCAAATAAACGCACACCGAACGCGATATTGTCGTAGATAGACATTGGGAATGGCGTGGGTTTTTGGAACACCATACCGACTTTCGCACGTAATAACGCGATGTCTTGTTTGTCAGTCAGGATGTTTTGACCATCCAGTAAAATTTCGCCTTCAGCGCGTTGCTCGCCATACAGTTCGTACATTTTGTTGAAGGTACGCAGCAGCGTGGATTTACCACAACCTGATGGGCCGATAAACGCGGTCACTTTGTTCTTTTCAATGTCTAAAGAGATATTCTTCAGCGCGTGAAACTTTCCATAGTAGAAGTTAAGGTCACGAACTTTAATTTTACTGTTTGCAATATCGTTTGCATTAATCATGGCTACTTCTCTCTATCAATTCTTTTATTCGTCTGGGATTAGTGTTTTTTCTGTGCAAACACAACACGGGCAATGATATTGATTAACAGGACACATAGGGTGATAAGGAGAACCCCTGCCCATGCTAATTGCTGCCATTCAGAGAACGGACTCATTGCAAATTTGAAGATAGTCACTGGTAAGTTAGCAATTGGCTCATTCATGTCGGTACTCCAGAATTGATTTGACAGTGACGTGAACAGCAGCGGTGCGGTTTCCCCAGCAATACGCGCGATAGCCAGCAAAATACCAGTAATAATCCCAGATACAGATGCTTTTAATGTAATGGATAAAATCATTTTCCATTTTGGCGTGCCCAGTGCATATGCCGCTTCACGCAGGCTATCAGGCACGAGCTTCAACATGTTCTCAGTGGTACGGATAACAATTGGGATTTGCAGTAATGCAAGTGCAATCACCCCTGCCCAACCCGAGAAATGCTGCATTTGAGCCACCACAATGGTGTAAACAAACAAACCAACCACAATTGAAGGCGCAGATAACAGAATGTCGTTAATAAAACGCGTCACTGAAGCTAACCACGACTTACGACCATATTCCGCTAAGTAGATACCCGCTAAGATCCCTAATGGTGTTCCGATAACGGTCGCCCATAAGATTAGCAATCCACTTCCCACAATGGCGTTCGCCAAACCACCGCCTTCTGTATTTGGCGGCGGTGTCATTTCAGTAAACAGATTGAGGGACATGCCATCAATCCCTTTGGTTACCGTGGAGAATAAAATCCACACTAACCAGAACAAACCAAATGCCATCGTCAGCATAGAGACTAATAATGCCATTCTGTTGACTTGACGGCGCCATGCTTGGCGGCGTGCACGTTCTTTTTGATTCACTACAACAGGTTCAGAAATCGACATATTAGCGTCCCTCATTCTTAGCAAGGCGCATTACCATCAGCTTGGAAATCGCCAGAACGATGAAGGTAATCACAAACAGAATTAAACCAAGTTCCATCAGTGCCGCTGTGTGTAAACCACTTTCCGCTTCAGCAAATTCGTTCGCCAGCGCAGAGGTAATACTGTTACCCGGCATAAACAGTGAAGGGCTATCGAGCTGGTAAGTGTTACCAATGACGAATGTCACCGCCATGGTTTCTCCCAGAGCACGACCTAACCCCAGCATCACTCCGCCAATCACTCCATTACGGGTATAAGGCAGAACGATATTCCAAATCACTTCCCATGTGGTACAGCCAATTCCGTAGGCTGACTCTTTCATCATCACAGGAGTTTGTTCAAATACATCGCGCATTACCGAGGCGATATAAGGGATGATCATAATGGCAAGGATAATACCTGCCGCAAGAATACCGATACCAAATGCTGGGCCTGAGAACAGTTCGCCAACAATTGGAATGCTCGACATGACATTACCAACGGGTTCTTGGAAGTATTCTGCAAATAACGGTGCGAAGACAAAGAGTCCCCACATACCATAAACAATACTTGGGATTGCAGCGAGAAGCTCAATCGCAATACCTAATGGGCGTTTTAACCAGTTAGGTGCTAGCTCTGTTAAGAATAATGCGATACCAAAACTCACGGGTACGGCAATGATCAGAGCGATTAATGATGTGACGATGGTGCCGTAGATAGGCACTAATGCACCAAATTGTTCTGCTGGCGCATCCCACTCTTTATTCCACAAAAACGAAAACCCGAATTTCTGCATACTTGGCCAAGATGCGAAAATCAGGGAAATAATAATGCCACCAAGCATGAGGAGAGTGATTAGCGCTGCTATTTTGACTAATGCACTAAAAATCACGTCGCCCGATTTACTAGGGGCTTTGAATGCCGTTATTTTTTCGGCCATGCGCTTTGTTCTCATTCCATGCCTACTTTTCAGTAGGACTTACGTTACTACGGTGAATAAGCGGGAGCTATTCCTCAGCCCCGCTTACCCTTTTCCAACCCGAGGGGCACTTAGAACAGTGCTTTACCTTGGCTATCTTTTACTTCTGTTTTCCATGCTGCACGTACTGCGGTCACAACTTCTTGAGGTAATACAGCGTAATCTAATGCTTCTGCTTGTTTACCACCTTTGTCGTAAGCCCAGTTGAAGAAATCAAGAACCGCTTTACCTTTCTCAGCATCCGCTTGTTGCTTGTGAACTAAAATGAATGTGGTCGAGGTAATTGGCCATGCGTTAGCACCTTCACGGTTAGTCAGGTCTTGTGCAAATGATTTAGACCAGTCCACTTTTTTCGCTGCTGCGCTAAAGCTTTCACCTGTTGGTGAAACTGGCTGACCATCTGCAGAAACCAGCTTAGTATACGCAAGATTATTCTGTTTTGCGTAAGCATATTCTACATAACCGATAGAGCCTGGCAGACGTTGAACAAAGGCTGCAACGCCGTCGTTACCTTTACCGCCTACGCTGTTTTTCGGCCAGTTAACCGTTGAACCTGCACCAACTTCATCTTTCCAATTTGAGCTAACTTTTGCTAAGTAGCTTGTGAAGACGAATGTGGTACCAGAACCATCAGAGCGGCGAACCACAGCGATATTTTGGTCAGGTAATTTTACGTTTGGATTCAATTTTGCGATAGCTGGGTCATTCCATTTAGTAATTTTACCTAAGTAGATGTCGCCCAGAGTTTTACCATCAAGAACCAGCTGATTAGATTCGATGCCTTTAACGTTTACCGCTAAAACCACGCCACCAATCACGGTTGGGAATTGGAATAAGCCGTCTTCTTTGAGTTTTTCATCAGTCAATGGTGCATCAGACGCACCGAAATCAACTGTTTTTGCATTAATTTGTTTTACACCACCAGAAGAACCGATCCCCTGATAGTTAATTTTATTACCTGTTTCTTTCTGATAAGTATCTGCCCACTTCGCATAAACAGGAGCAGGGAATGTCGCGCCAGCTCCGGTCAGGCTGGTAGCAGCAAAAGAAGACATTGCAGTCAGAGATAAGGTTGCTGCCATTACGCTTGCTAGTGTGGTACGCATCATTTTCATAATCCCTCCGGGGATGTAAGAAATAATCAAGTATTAAATTATTGGGTGTATGTCACGGTAGGGAAAATAGGACAATTGAGTTACGGCAATATGTCAGGTTTATGACAGTTTTATGACATTTGCGGATTTTATCGACATGATTAAGTGTAGCAGAATGGGATAAAAATAATTTTTTTCTTATTTTTCAACCAACTAAATAAGATTAATGAATATGACAGCTTAGCGTTTGGAATATGACATATTGTCATAAATGAAAAAATTTCTTTCTCTTTTTCTCGTTCTATCTTTCTATCTTTCTATCTTTCTATCTATCTTTCTAACACAGTATATCTCTAAGTAGTTCGTGTTGTAGCTAGGAGGCAAACGAGTTAAGCCCTAGGAGCATACATGAGTATGTGACTAGGGTTAACGAGAGCAGCCAACAACGCTACAACGCGAAATACGACGAGATATCAGTCTTCGCGTTCTTTTAGGGGGAGAAGGGCTCTAATAGCAAACCCGCCGCGCTCACTTTTATGGATCTCAATATTCCCTTCGTGAGCATCTATAATTCTGCGAATTATCGCAAGCCCCAGCCCTGTACCTTTGTTGCTGCGGGCTTTTTCACCCTGTACGAACGGCTGGAATAGGCGTTGAATGTCTTCTTCTTTGATCCCTGCACCGTCATCTTCAACTTGGAACCAAACGTAATCTTCGTTTTTACCACTGCTGACTTTGATCCAGCCATTTCCGTAGCGATAAGCGTTGACTATCATGTTGGTAATCGCGCGTTTGATAGCAAGATGGTTACCATTAAACATCACTGGCCCTGGGACTAAATTGGTTTCAATTTCTCCCACGACGTTGGTTTCAGCAACAACAGCCTCATTGAGGATGGTGTTAAGGTCGCAGAACTCCATATCCATCTCTTGCCCTGTTTTCAGGTAAGACATGAATTGACCGATGATTGCGTCACACTCTTCAATATCTTTATTGATAGATTCAGCAAGATAACCATCTTCAGGCCCCATCATTTCCGTTGCGAGACGAATGCGGGTTAGTGGCGTTCTAAGGTCATGACTGACCCCTGCCATTAATACTGTACGATCATTTTCGAGGGATTTTATCCCTGCCGCCATATGGTTGAACGAACGAATAGCCGCACGCACCTCAGTGGCACCTTTCTCTTGCATCGGCGGCATAACATGCCCCTTACCGACCTCACCCGCGTGATACTCCAGCTCTAATAATGGCTTGTTTTGATAGCGAATATAGAGCCAAACCCCCGCAAAGATAGTGAGGAAGACCGTGAGTGTATAGCGGAAAACTTGAGAAAACTGATTCTGACCGATTTCGGTGAGTGGAACGCGCACCCAAATATCCGGTGCTAGGTAGGATGTTAACCACAATATCGGATACTCACGCCCAAGTTCCAGATGCACGCTGGCCTTACCACCTAAGTATTCCGACATGTTTTCACTTAAAAAATCATACTCTTTTGCCCAGTTTAATCCCTCTTCCATCGCCGCTGAATGGGCGTAAAAGGTAATCCCAAGCTCATTGTAGATTTTTTTACGTAATGCGGGTGAAACTCGCACTGAGGTTCCATCTTGTAGAACCATTTTCTCTGTCATTAATGTTCGCACTTCATAAGCAAGCACTTTATTGAACTGCTGTAAGCTTGGCATCACAACAAAATTCAATACAACCATGTAGCTGGTCACAAGGCTTGCGAACAGGAGCGCAACGAACAAAAATAACGAGCGAGAAAATGTACTACGTCGTGAGAACCTCAGTCGCTTCATGCTTTACTTCCATCTGGAACAAATACGTATCCTAAGCCCCAAACGGTTTGAATGTAACGTGGGTGCGCAGGATCTTCTTCAATCATACGGCGTAAACGTGAAATTTGAACGTCGATAGAACGTTCCATCGCACTGTATTCACGACCTCGAGCCAAACTCATCAGTTTGTCACGAGATAATGGTTCGCGTGGATAAGAAACTAATACTTTCAACACCGCAAACTCACCACTGGTTAATGGCATATTCTCTTCGCCTTGGAACATTTCACGGGTTCCGAGGTTCAGTTTGAATTTACCAAAAGTGATGACGGCATCATCTTGCGATGGCGCACCCGGTAACTCGTTCGCTTGGCGACGCAGCACCGCACGAATACGCGCTAACAGTTCACGAGGGTTAAACGGTTTAGGGATATAGTCATCCGCACCAATTTCTAAGCCCACAATACGGTCAACTTCTTCGCCTTTCGCGGTAACCATAATGATTGGAATTGGGTTGTTTTGACTACGTAAACGACGGCAAATAGATAAGCCATCTTCCCCAGGAAGCATTAAGTCCAATACGATTAAATGAATAGATTCCCGCGTTAGAATTCTGTCCATCTGTTCAGCATTCGCTGCACTTCTTACCTGAAAACCCTGCTCGGTGAGGTAACGTTCAAGCAGAGCACGTAAACGCATATCATCATCGACGACGAGAACTTTATAACTTTCCTGCATTTATAGCCCCCAAAGTGTGGAATTTTAGAATTATTCTGCTGATGAAAGTAACAAAAATAATATTCATGCCATTAATTTACCATTAACACTAACTTTAATGAATCATTTTACTCTTTAACTGATTAATGGTTTATAGCTAATCTCTAGCACAAAATACGTGACTTTTCCGCCCGGCGTGGTAACGACCACTTCATCATCAACCTGCTTGCCAATTAATGCGCGAGCGACTGGTGAATCGATAGAAATCCACTGCTTAGCAGGATCAAATTCATCAGCCCCCACTAACCGGAAAATTCTGATATTTTCATTATCATCTTCAAGCTTAACCCATGCGCCAAAAAATACACGCCCCTCTTGTCGAGGATCGGGTTCAACAATTCTAAGCTGATCCAATCTTTTGGATAAAAAACGAATACGGCGGTCTATTTCCCGCAACCGTTTTTTACCGTAGATATATTCTGCGTTTTCGGAACGGTCTCCCTGAGCTGCGGCTTCAGAGACGGATTGTGTTACTCGAGGGCGCTCTTCTTTCCAAAGATACTTAAGTTCTTTGTCTAAAGCGTCCCATCCTTCACGGGTAATTAAAAGGCTCTTATTCATCTCATTAAAGGTATATAAATCGGATAATTATAATATTTTATAAAATATAATCTGCGACTTGCCTACCACTAGGCAAAAATTCTGTCTGGCAATTCTGTCTACCAGCAAGTATAACTGTGCAGTCTATTTTCACTGTTCTTTGAGTAGGTATTTAAACACGACATGAATGAAACTCTAAGCCAAATTATTGCGGCCGAACTACAAGCCCAACCAAAACAGGTGTTTTCAGCCATTACATTATTGGATGAAGGCAATACCGTCCCATTTATCGCCCGCTACCGTAAAGAGGTTACGGGGGGATTGGATGACACTCAGCTACGTCAGCTAGAGAGCCGTTTAGGGTATTTGAGAGAGTTAAACGACCGTAAGCAAACCATTCTAAAATCCATTGAGGAACAAGGTAAGCTTACTCCAGAACTCGCTTCTGCCATCAATACAACGCTGAATAAAACCGAACTCGAAGACCTTTACCTTCCTTACAAACCAAAGCGCCGTACTCGTGGGCAAATTGCTATCGAAGCGGGCTTAGAACCCTTAGCGGATACGTTGTGGAACGATCCGAGCCAATCACCGGATACACTTGCACAAAGCTATATTGACGCAGATAAAGGCATCGCGGATACCAAAGCCGCTTTAGATGGTGCTCGCTACATCCTAATGGAACGTTTCGCCGAAGATGCATCCTTATTAGCGAAAGTTCGCGACTATATTTGGAAAAATGCGCACATTGTTTCTGTTGTTGCTGATGGCAAACAGACTGAAGGTGTGAAATTTAGCGACTATTTTGATCACCATGAACCCGTTGCTCACGTTCCTTCACACCGCGCTTTGGCCATGTTCCGTGGTCGCAATGAAGGTGTTTTGCAGTTATCCCTCAACTGTGACCCTCAGTTTGAAGAGCCGCCAAAAGAGAGCTATTGCGAAGAAATTATTACTCGCCATTTAGATGTGCGTTTGAACAATGCCCCCGCTGATCAATGGCGTAAAGCCGTCATCAGCTGGACTTGGCGAGTCAAAGTGCTACTGCACTTAGAAACTGAAATCATGAGCGCCCTGCGCGAGAAAGCGGAAGAAGAAGCGATTAACGTATTTGCCCGTAATCTTAGTGACTTATTGATGGCAGCTCCTGCGGGTATGCGTGCCACGATGGGGCTCGATCCGGGCTTACGTACAGGTGTAAAAGTGGCAGTCGTTGATGCGACGGGTAAAGTGATGGCGACGGATACCATTTACCCGCACACTGGCCAAGCTGCCAAAGCGGCTGCTATCGTGGCAGCATTATGTCAAAAATATCACGTCGAGCTGGTCGCGATTGGTAACGGAACCGCATCACGAGAAACGGAGCGCTTCTTTGCTGAAGTACAAAAACAGTTCCCTGACGTCACGGCACAAAAAGTGATTGTCAGTGAAGCAGGCGCCTCTGTTTATTCTGCTTCTGAACTGGCAGCATTAGAATTTCCTGACTTAGACGTATCTCTGCGTGGCGCGGTTTCTATTGCTCGCCGCTTACAAGACCCACTAGCTGAGCTGGTGAAAATCGACCCGAAATCTATCGGGGTCGGCCAGTACCAACATGATGTTAGCCAAACTCAGCTAGCCCGTAAGTTAGATGCGGTCGTTGAAGACTGCGTAAACTCCGTCGGCGTAGATTTAAATACCGCTTCTGTGGCGCTACTCACCCGTGTTGCAGGGTTGAGCAAAATGATCGCGCAAAATGTTGTCGATTGGCGCGATGCGAATGGTCAATTTAATGACAGAAAACAGTTGCTCAAAGTCGCTCGTTTAGGGCCAAAAGCCTTTGAGCAGTGTGCTGGTTTCTTACGTATCACCAATGGGGATAACCCACTGGATGCCTCAACGGTTCACCCAGAAGCCTACCCAATTGTTGAAAAAATCCTTGCAGCTGTGCGCCAGCCACTAAAAGAAATTATGGGCAATTCACAGGTATTAAATGGCTTAAGCCCACGTGAATTTACCACCGAACAGTTTGGAGTTCCTACCGTTACAGACATCATTAAAGAGCTGGAAAAACCGGGTCGTGACCCACGCCCTGAGTTTAAAACGGCGACCTTTGCTGACGGTGTCGAAACAATGAATGACTTAACACCGGGAATGATCTTAGAAGGCGCAGTGACTAACGTCACTAACTTCGGGGCATTTGTGGATATTGGTGTTCATCAAGATGGTCTGGTGCATATTTCTTCCCTTTCAAACAGCTACGTTGAAGATCCTCACAAAGTTGTCAAAACGGGTGACATTGTGAAAGTCAAAGTGCTGGATGTGGATATTGCTCGTAAGCGTATTGCACTCACTATGCGCTTAGATGAACAAGCAGGTGAAGGTAGCAGCGCACCTCGCAGTGCGGCTCCAGCGCAAGATAGAAATACCCGCAAAGCCCCTGCTTCGCGAGGGAATGCACGAGGAAATTCATCATCTAACTCTGCGGCGTCTAGCAACAGTGCGATGAGTGATGCACTGGCTGCCGCTTTTGGTAAAAAACGCTAAGACATGATGCCCTTGCCGTTTCATCGGTAAGGGCATTTATTAAAATGCATTTAATCACCTCTCAGTATTTAATTTAAACATATTCCATTTTTCTTATAAAAATAAATTAAATAACTAATTCAATTTATTATCTGCATTTTGTCTTATTTAATTATATTAGTTAACAATACTAACATCTGCATTTTAGTTTTAAAAAACGCCACCAACTAAATCCCTTTTTGATCCACATCATTTAATATTGCCCGAAAAAGAGGCTAAATATAACCATGGTAGATGATTATGATTCTCATTGTTAATTAGATTTAATTTTATCTTCCACTCTATTTCTTTTAAAGATAACCACTTTTATAATAATAATTATCAATATTATTCTTAATAACACTCTCTGTAATTTAACATCGTAATTTTCATGTTAAATCAACAGAATAAACCGTAATTGGAAGGTACTATGTCCATACTTCCTCAATGCAGTTATAAAATACTTGGCTTTTCACCAGAGATAAGTCCAGCCTATCGCCAAAAACTGCTCTCCCTTGGTCTGCTCCCAGGCTCAGTGTTCAAAGTTGTGCGCGTAGCGCCGTTTGGTGATCCTGTGCAAATTGAAACTCATCGCGTCAGCTTAGTATTACGCAAAAAAGATTTAGCACTCATTAACTTAGATGAAGCGCAAACGAACTAATTATTTTTGGATTAATTCCAATAAAGATTTTCATTTTCACGACTGGCATACACACTATGAAACCATTAACTATCGGCCTTATTGGCAACCCTAACGCAGGTAAAACAACCTTGTTTAACCAGTTAACAGGGTCACGTCAGCGCGTCGGTAACTGGGCAGGAGTGACCGTCGAACGTAAAGTTGGACGCTTCCACACCCCTGAACACAAGATTGAACTTGTTGATTTACCAGGTACTTATTCCCTTACGACTATTTCAGAGCAAACCTCTCTCGATGAGCAAATCGCCTGCTACTTTATTTTAAGTGGCGAAGCCGACATGTTGATCAACGTGGTGGATGCCTCAAACCTCGAGCGCAATTTATATCTGACATTACAACTTGTTGAGCTAGGTGTTCCCTGCATCGTCGCACTGAACATGTTGGATATAGCCAAAAGCCAACATATCGATATCGATGTAAAACAGCTCGAAAAACAGCTCGGTTGCCCAGTGATCCCAATGGTCTCTACCCGTGCAACAGGCCTTGAACAGCTCAAACAAGCGATTGATAGCCATCCTCAAAATAGCCAACAAGCCCTAGTGCAATATCCACCACAACTGTTACAAACCGTGGATATGCTTTCAGAGCAAATTTCTGCTCAGCAATTTAGTCAGCAGCAGCGCCGTTGGTTAGCTCTCCAAATTTTAGAAGGCGATATTTATAGCCGCCAGCGAGCTGATATCTCCGAACAAGTATTTGCTGAAACTCGCCTTAAACTCAAAGAGACCTTGCAAGAAGAACCTGAGTTACTCATTGCAGATGCTCGCTATCAATCCATTGCCTCAATTTGTGACGCCGCGATTAATAACAGTGCCGCTGAGCCGAATAAACTCACTCAAGCGCTGGATAAATTTATCTTGAGCCGCTGGCTTGGCGTGCCAATTTTCTTGTTCGTGATGTACCTGATGTTCGTCCTTGCGATCAATATCGGTGGCGCTTTACAGCCGTTCTTTGAAGGGGCGTCTGAGGCTATCTTTATTCATGGCATTCAATGGATTGGTGCAACCGCAAACTTCCCTGATTGGTTGACCGTTTTCCTTGCTCAAGGTGTTGGCGGTGGTATCAATACGGTTCTGCCACTAGTACCACAAATCGGTATGATGTACCTGTTTTTATCTATTTTGGAAGACTCCGGCTATATGGCTCGAGCGGCTTTCGTGATGGATAGACTGATGCAAGCACTGGGTTTACCGGGTAAATCTTTTGTTCCTTTGATTGTTGGCTTCGGTTGTAACGTACCTTCCATCATGGGCGCACGCACCTTAGATGCACCTCGTGAACGCTTGATCACCGTGCTTATGGCGCCGTTTATGTCCTGCGGCGCTCGCTTAGCTATTTTCGCAGTATTTGCAGCGGCGTTCTTTGGTAAAAATGGCGCAAGCGTCGTGTTTTCCCTCTACATTCTCGGTATTGTCGTGGCAATCCTAACAGGCCTGCTACTGAAACATACCTTGATGCGCGGTGAAGCATCCCCGTTTGTGATGGAACTGCCGGTCTACCATGTACCTCATGCAAAAACATTGCTCATCCAAACTTGGCAGCGTTTAAAAGGCTTCGTGATCCGTGCGGGTAAAGTCATTGTGGTGGCGAGCATTTTCATTGGCGCGCTAAACAGCTTTTCGTTATCCGGCAAGCCTGTGGACAACATCAATGATTCCGCGCTGGCTTCCGTCAGTAAAGTGATCACTCCAGTATTACAGCCTATTGGTGTGCACAATGATAACTGGCAAGCAACTGTCGGTTTGATCACTGGTGCAATGGCTAAAGAAGTGGTTGTTGGGACCTTAAATACCCTGTACACCGCCGAGGCGATCACCAGCGAACCTTTCGATGCCGAATCTTTTGACCTGCTCGATGAGTTAGGTGCAGCAGTCACGGATACATGGGATAGCTTAAAAGAGACATTCTCCATCAGTGCATTATCCAACCCAATCGAAGCGAGTATGGGTGATGCCGAGATGGCAACAGGCTCCATGGGGACCATGGCGGCGAAATTTGGTTCGGATATCGCAGCGTATAGTTACTTAATCTTTGTGCTGCTGTATGTGCCTTGTGTGTCAGTAATGGGGGCAATCGCCCGTGAAACCAACAAAAGCTGGATGACATTCTCTATTCTGTGGGGATTAAACGTGGCTTATAGCCTCGCAGCACTGTTCTATCAAACTGCCACATTTAGCGAACATCCACAAAGCAGCTTGGTCATAATTGGTGCTGTGCTGCTGTTTAATATTGTACTCATCACCTTCCTACGCCGTATGCGCAGCCGTGTGACGTTCAATATTAAATCCAAAACAGCGCAACAGTGTTCTGGTTGTTCTAACAACAGTTGCCACTAAGGAAAATACGATGGCCAGCTTGCTACAAGTCCGAGATTTAATTGCATTATATGGGCAAGCTGACATTGCGCTTCTGAGTTCTCAACTAAACGCCCCTGCTGCACTGGTGAATGCGATGGCTGAAAAGCTGGTCAGCATGGGGAAAATTGAAAAAGTCGATGTAAGCGCGTGCCTTACGGGTACCAGTTGTAAAGGATGCCCCGAGAGTCACGATTGCTCACATTTTGTCTATAAGATTAAATAGTGGTTTTCATCTCAGCGAATCAGCTTCTAATGCTCTGATTTAGCTCAATGACTTCGCAAACTGAATCAATGTTTCACAAAACTCATCGGGATGAGAAATAAACGGCGCATGGGCGCTATTGCGCATCACAACGGATAATGAATTAGGATACAACTCGTCTAATTTCCCTACGATTTTACGCGGAACCAAGCCATCTAAATAACCATAAATGCGTAAGAAAGGCACCTGTAAATGAGTGAGTTCCTCACGTAAATCTTCAGTACGTAAAGATTCCAGCCCCATATTCAAGGCTTCAACCGATGGCATTGGCAGCGCCAATACTACAGATTTCAATGTACGCGCATCCTCACGGGCGCTTTCAGTTCCCAATGTTTGCAGTGCTAAAAAACGCTCAACGGTACGCTGGAAATTTTCAGACAGCATCTGTTCAAAATTAAGTAAGACTTCAGGTTTGATACCTTGCCACTCATCATGAGCGCCAAAGCAAGGGGAAGATGCTACGGTGATTAAGGCTTTTACCTCATTTGGGTGATCGAGCGCGATACGGCTTGCCACTAACCCACCGAGTGACCATCCCAGCCAAATCGCATTTTTAGGCGCCTGTTCCCAGACAACATCAGCCATGGATTGAATACTCATTGGCGTAAAATCATGGCTACGCCCATAACCCGGTAAATCAACTAAATGGATGCGAAATTGCGAAGCCAGTCGAGGAATAATTGTTTGCCAGACTTCGGCGTTCAATCCCCATCCGTGCAGTAACACAATATCTTGTTTTCCTTCACCCACTGTCTGCCAATATAGCGTCGCCATGATTACACTCTCTTCAATATTATTTTCATTCTGATTTTTCAATCTAGGACTCGCCTATGCTAGCAATGGAAGGGGTCTGTTGGCTATGCCGACAGTTATTAAAAATTCCCCATCAAGGGATATGTAGCTTTTGTATCAAAAGCTTACCGCCAATGCCGAAAGTTTGTCCACAATGCGCTCTCCCGAGTGAATATCACCAATTTCCTTGCGGACGCTGCCTTGTGCAGCCACCACCTTGGCAGAAGCTAATTACCATAACGCCGTATCAAGCGCCGTTACGCCAGCTTATCCATCAATATAAATTTCGTTATCGACCCCAGCTTGCCATCCCTCTGACGCGAGTGTTTTTACTTTATTGGTTGAATGGATATCGCCAACAGCAATGGAAAAAACCCGACTTATTGATAACCATTCCTCCCCATCCTCGACGATGTTGGCATCGAGGATTTGATCACATGGCATTAATTGGTGGTAATTTGACCACATGGTTAAATATTGCCTATTCGCAAAATTCATTATTGCGCTCTCGTGATACACTGGCGCAAGTTTCATTAACACGTAAGCAGCGCCGCAATAACCTAAAAGAGGCATTTACCCTTGAAACTTCGGTTTCAGGTCTACACATAGCTATTATTGATGATGTGATTACAACTGGCTCAACCATGCATGCAGCCGCTCAATTGTTGATTTGTGCGGGAGCGCATACTGTTGACGCGTGGTCACTCTGTCGCACCTTGTAGGATGGGTGTAAATGGGCGTATTATAACCAACTAAAGCAGTCAACTATTATTGAGCAAGAGATTATGATTAATATTACAGAAGCAGCACAGACTCACTTCTCCAAGTTATTGGAAAGCCAAGAGTCAGGAACCCAAATTCGAGTATTTGTCATTAACCCAGGCACACCAACCGCTGAGTGTGGTGTTTCTTATTGCCCTCCTGGTGCCGTAGAAGCCACCGATAAAGAGCTGAAGTTTGAAAAACTCTCTGCTTACGTTGATGAAATTAGTGCACCATTCTTAGAAGATGCTGAGATTGATTTCGTCACTGACCAATTAGGCTCTCAATTAACCTTAAAAGCACCGAATGCGAAAATGCGTAAAGTGTCTGAAGATGCGCCATTAATTGAGCGTGTTGAATACGTTTTACAGTCACAAATTAACCCACAACTAGCGAGCCATGGTGGTCGTGTTTCATTAATGGAAATCACCGAAGATGGTTTTGCTATCCTGCAATTCGGCGGCGGCTGTAACGGTTGTTCCATGGTCGATGTGACGCTGAAAGAAGGTATCGAAAAAGAATTACTGAAAATGTTCGAAGGTGAATTAAAAGGCGTTAAAGACCTGACTGAACACCAACGCGGCGAGCACTCTTTCTACTAATAGATTCTGCTCACCCGCATTTTCTACTGAGTATCGGAGCATCCTCAGCACACCTGTGGATGCTCTTTCATAACATTTCTTCTAACTTTCCGGTATTTTATGGACCATTTTGAGACACTAACACCCGAACAAGCTTATCAGCACTGGTTAGATGGCACTGCTATTCTTGTCGATGTTCGCGATCCCCAAAGTTTTCGTGCTGGTCACGCGACAGGCGCTTATCACTTAACCAATGAGTCACTTCACCCGTTTGTCGAAAAAACAGATTACGAACAAACGATTATGGTGATGTGCTACCACGGTCACAGCAGCCAAGGCGCGGCGCAATACTTAATTAATATTGGTTTTGAATCTGTATATAGCATTAATGGCGGATTTGAGGCATGGTCACGGGAATACCCACAAGCCATTACGGCGCTCTAAACGAGACAACGTATTTATGATCCACATTATCTCTTTTGAAAATCCACGGATGGCTCAAGCGTTTGTCGATTATATGGCAGGACAAAATATCCAACTACAGCTCCATCCTTCCAACGACCAACAACATTCAACACATTATGAACTTTGGCTCGCCGATGAGCAGCATACTGAGCAAGTACGCCAAGAGTTAGAAGCCTTTTTACGTAACCCTAATGATCCTCGTTACCTCGAAGCCAGCTGGCAAACGGGTCGTACAGACGCCCAATTTCAATATCGTAACTATCTGACATTCAGTTATTTAAAACAGCAATCCGGCCCATTGACTATCGCCGTTATTTTGCTGTCTATCGCGGTCTATCTTTGGGTCACCCTGACAGATCCTCGTGTCGTTCTATACTATTTAGGTTGGCCTATTGGTGATCAGCAAAGCGAATTGTGGCGTTGGATAAGCCCAGCGTTCGTTCACTTTTCTATTTCGCACATTGGTTTCAACCTTGCGCTCTGGTGGTTTTTGGCCGGGCAAGTTGAGAAAAAAATGGGCACAGGAAAACTGTTCACCATTTTATTAGTCTCCGCATTATTCAGTAACTGGGGTCAATCCCTATTCAGTGAAAATAACTTCGGTGGCTTATCGGGTGTCGTTTATGCACTGGTTAGCTATGTTTGGCTCACTGGCGAACGTCGCCCAGAAATCGGTATCGGCATCCCTCGCGGGCTCATGGTATTCTCGATTATCTGGTTATTCTTCGGTTACTTTGACCTGCTCGGTATGGACATTGCTAATGCCGCACATACTTCAGGGTTAATTATCGGATTATTGATGGGAATATGGGATAATAGGCTCAGTTTTAAACACCAAGGTTCCAAATAGAACATTTTATAATTAGAGGCTAATGCTGTGAAACAAACCCAGAGACATGATGCAATTGTTGAACTTGTGCGTCTTCAGGGATATGTCAGTACTGAAGAACTTGTCGAGCAGTTTGAGGTTAGCCCTCAGACCATTCGCCGAGACCTCAATGATCTTGCTGAACAAAATAAAATCCTACGACACCATGGTGGCGCAGCCTTGCCTTCGAGTTCCGTCAATACCGCCTACAATGACCGCAAAACCATGTGGTCTGAGGAAAAAGCGCGTATTGCTCAACGTGTGGCAAGCCAAATTCCTGACGGCGCAACCCTATTTATTGATATTGGTACAACCCCTGAGGCTGTCGCCCACGCATTGGTTAATCATAAAAACCTGCGCGTCGTGACCAACAACCTGAACGTCGCAACATTGCTCATGGCAAAAGAGGATTTTCGTTTGATTCTCGCAGGCGGTGAAGTTCGTTCTCGTGATGGCGGGATTGTCGGTGAAGCCACCCTCGACTTTATCTCTCAGTTTAGGCTGGATTATGGCATTCTGGGGATCAGTGGGATTGATATGGATGGCTCATTGCTTGAGTTTGATTATCATGAAGTTCGCACCAAGCGCGCGATTATTGAAAACTCTCGTCATGTCATGTTGGTTACCGACCACTCCAAATTTGGTCGAAATGCGATGGTAAATTTAGGTAATATGAATCTAATCAATACCTTGTTTACCACCCAAGCACCTCCAGCCAGTATTCTAAAGGTTATCGAACAGCATAACGTTCAATTAGAGCTCTGCTAGCCCCCAGCTTTAACTTTCCCAATGATGGTAGCTTGTCTACCATCAATTCTTATTTTTTCCTTTCTTTTCATTCTGTTGTCATCCCTTTGTCATATTACCAATTTATTAAACAGATTAAATTTATACACAAAATGTTATTAGCATCACGCGCTTGTTATTTTTATGGATTACAGGTTGGCAGACGTACAAAATTTGATTACAATCAAATGAGCGAAAACGAACATTATAGAAAATGGTTCGAACATCTCAGGGGGATGCATGGAAACGAAAGACTTGATTGTAATTGGCGGCGGAATCAACGGCGCTGGTATTGCAGCTGATGCTGCTGGGCGTGGATTATCTGTACTGCTGCTTGAATCTCAAGACTTAGCGAGTGCAACTTCATCTGCAAGTTCGAAACTGATCCACGGTGGTTTACGCTACCTCGAACATTATGAATTTAGACTGGTGAGTGAAGCACTTGCAGAGCGTGAGGTCTTATTACGACTGGCTCCGCACATCGCATTCCCAATGCGCTTCCGTCTACCTCATCAGCCTCACTTACGCCCAGCTTGGATGATCCGTATTGGCCTATTCCTGTACGATCACTTAGGCAAACGCGTTAGCCTGCCAAGTAGCAAGAGCTTAAAATTCAACCAAAATTCTGTGTTGAAACCAGAACTAACCAAAGGTTTCGAATACTCAGATTGCTGGGTTGATGATGCGCGTTTAGTGGTATTGAACGCTCAAGAAGTAGTTCGTAAAAACGGTGAAGTTCGCACTCGCACAAAAGTGACTCGCGCATACCGTGAAAATGGTCTTTGGGTGGTTGAAGCTCAAGACTTACGTACTGGCGAAACTCATACTTGGAAAGCTAAAGGTCTAGTCAACGCAACAGGACCTTGGGTTAAAGAGTTCTTCGATGATGGCTTAAAACTGAAATCCCCTTATGGTATTCGTCTGATCAAAGGCAGCCATATTGTGGTTCCACGCGCTCACGATGAGCCACAAGCGTATATCCTGCAAAACGAAGATAACCGAATCGTCTTTGTGATCCCTTGGATGGATGAATTCTCAATTATCGGTACTACCGATGTTGAGTACAAAGGGGATCCAAAAGATGTGAAAATTGACGAAAACGAAGTCAATTATCTGCTGAAAGTGTATAACGATCACTTCAAAAAACAGCTGACCAAACAAGATATTGTGTGGGATTACTCAGGTGTTCGCCCTCTGTGTGATGACGAATCAGACTCTCCACAAGCTATCACTCGTGACTACACATTAGATGTTCACGATGAAGATGGAAAAGCGCCATTACTGTCAGTATTCGGTGGTAAATTAACCACTTACCGTAAACTGGCTGAAGCGGCTGTAGGTAAATTAGCGGCATACTATCCGCATGCTGGCGAGCCTTGGACTAAAAACGGTCAATTACCGGGTGGCGATATCGAAGGTTGTGACCGCGATGGTTACGCACGCGTATTAACCCAGCATTACCCATGGCTCCCAGAAGGCTTAGCACTGCGTTACGCAAGAACTTACGGCAGCAACAGTAAGTTGATTTTAGCGGGCGCAAACTCACTGTCTGATTTAGGTGAAGCATTCGGCGCAAATGTCTATGAAGCCGAATTACGCTACTTGGTCGAAAATGAGTGGGTTGTAGAATTAGACGATGCAATTTGGCGTCGTACCAAATTGGGCATGTGGCTGAACGACGCTGAGAAACAGCGCATTGCACAATGGCTTGCAGAGCACACGAAAGTGGCTGTGACAGCATAATCTCGTAAGAGATACGCAGTAAGATAGAATCGTAAAAAACTCGTTGTTGTACCAAAAGCGCCTATCTGTGCCCACAGACTGGCGCTTTTACTTTTATGAACACTCTAAAAATTGAATATTGTCATCAATTCTGGATTGAATCTGTTTCAATGTCGTGGACGTAATGTTATTAGGGTAAAGCTCATTTGCGATATCGCTAAATTGGCGAGCGACATGGTATAGGCGCAATATCATCTCATCCGCTTCTTGCGCTGTGATATCCGCAACATCCGCCTGCGTCATTTTAATGTCAGTCGCTCTAAACGTAATCTTTCACAGAGTTTTTTGATAACTTCACTCGGTTTACTCAAGCTTAAATCCAACATATTATGCCTTAAGTTAAAATATCGCCGTTAACACACAATATTATGGATTTAGAAGACAATTACTGAAAGTTTACTTTTTATACAGCCCATGCTTGCATCCACCTCGCAACCCTGTTTATAATTCACCCGCAATTTTGCCCCTTCTAAAGTGAGTCTTTCCGACGATGAACTAAGTCCTGCCAGAAAATATTCACAATACCTTGTTTAAGGTCATTATTTTTCTGTTCTTGGCAGACACAGTTTTCATCGCTTCTTTTTCGAAATAGGCTTTTTAAAAGAAAATGCTTCGAAAAATAATAGTGCGAAAGATAGCGTAACGTTGTCTGCCCTCTCTATTTGGAGGTCTCTATGACAATAGCTAATCCAGCTCTCGCGTGCCATTTTTCACAATTAACCATCGAGTTCGACCAATCCACACTCTTTCCGCCATTGAGTGGTAGCTTATTTCGCCAAAAAAATGCACTGATTGGTCACAATGGTCGTGGAAAATCCGTATTAATGCGATTACTTGCCGAACAACTCACCCCCACTCACGGTAAAGTTGATTGGCATTTACCGATAATTCATGTGGATCAACTCAACCGCTTAACGGGTAATACCATTGCTCAAGCACTAGGTATTGATGCACTTTGGCAAGCTTTTTTACGCATTGAACAAGGTCTTGGCACCATGACCGATTTCGAGCTAACGGAAGATAATTGGCATCTGCCTGCAACATGGGAAATGCTGTTAGCGTCTGCGCAGCTAACAGCATCAATGGATGCCACTATAGAACAACTCAGCGGTGGTGAACGCACTCGCCTAGCGTTATGTGGTGCATTTTTACATCCTGACCATTTTCTTTTACTCGACGAACCCGACAACCACCTTGACCAACAAGGACGCCATTGGCTAAGTGAAAAGCTCAGTCAGCACAAAGCTGGCTGTTTAGTCATCAGCCATAACCGCCATCTTCTTGAAGAAATGAACGCTATTTTTGAATTAACCGATAAAGGCTTAGTGGAATACGGTGGAAATTACACCCTGTATGATGAGCAAAAAACCTTTGCTATCAATGCGATTGAAGCAGAAGGCGAACAACTCGAAAAACAGATCCGCCAAGAGAAAAAACAGCAGCAAGCCACCCTACAAAAAGCTGCTCAGCGACGCAAGCAAGGTGAAAGCATTCGCTATGGCGGTTCCCAATCCTTATTGTTACTCGATATGCAGAAAAATAGATCCGAAAAAAGGCAATCTAGTGTAGCGGAGCGTCACCAGCGTGTATTAGGCGAATTACAACATCAACATCAGCAAAATCAAGACAAAGTTAGCCATATTCAGCCTCAAAAGATGGTACTCAGTTACCGAAGCGAAGGTGGAAAAATGCGCATTTTTGTCTCCCAATTGGCACTACCTTATGGGCAAACGGCACCACTCTCATTTACCGCCTATAGCGGTGAACATTGGCATATTCAAGGGCGCAATGGCTCTGGAAAATCCACCCTATTAAAAGTGTTGGCAAATCAGTTGCAGGCGCTGTCTGGAGAATGTCGCATCAGCGGTGATTTTTGCTATTTAGACCAACATCTGAATCTTTTGGATAAGTCATTACCCGTTGCCGAGGCACTCTATCAATATCAGCCAGCGATTTCCGTAGAGCAGTGGAGAACTCAATTGGGTATGTTACGTATTCGAGGGGATAAATCGTTACTGCCGTTGTGCCAGCTCAGTGGTGGCGAGCAGCTCAAAGCGACACTCCTAGCTTTGACGCATAGCTCTCATCCTCCCGCCGTTTTACTGCTCGATGAGCCAGATAATCACTTAGATTTAGATTCAAAACAGCTGTTGGAAGGGCTATTACGGGATTACCAAGGGACGCTGTTACTGGTTTCTCATGATGAGGCATTTGTGGAGCAATGCAATATTACCCATTACTTACAACTAGGCAGTTAATAAAGATTAAATAATTAGCTGTATGGGCTGTGCTTTACAGCCCTTTCTTAATTCACAAAGGTCTTTTTTACGCGGGCAGAAACCAGAAAATAGGGAACCCAAATCAAGCAATAAAAACTGCCATTAAAAAAGCTGGTAATGTAGCTATAGTCGATTTCGAGGTGAAACGCGACGGGAAAGGCGATGCGCGAGGCACCAATCACTGCGACATAGAGCATCATCGTAATGATAAACAACCCTTTAACCATGGATTTCTTTTTAAATACCGCAATGAACGACCCCACCATTAATGCGATAATCACCCCAAGGCTGAGCTGAACAGCATAAAATCCAGAGGCAAAACCTGACATATAAAAGTCCGATGCAGGGTTTGTTGCCAGCGACCAAGCACCTTGAACCTCAGCAATATCATTCACCATCATTTTGACCAAATTACCCAGCATATACAGCTGACCTAACAGAGGTAAAATCAGCCAGCCACCAATCCCTTGGAGGGATTTTTGAGGTTTAGTATGACTCTGCACCGGTATTTGAGCCGCGGGCAATGATTCGGGGTTAGATGATAAATTCACATCCATAGTAATAACCTTTTTTATTCTTTACGTTCTTTGAGTTTTTCTTCGATAAAAGCTTTCAGTACCAATGCCTGATTATGTTGCGTATCTTTGGCGCTATATAACAACGTGATGTCCCCTTGCTGCGCTTTCGCAAATACAGCGTGCCATGCATCATTTTGCTGTAGTTCTTGCTGATATTGCGTTACAAACTGCTCAAACTGGTCAGTATGTTGATGAAACCATTTGCGCAATTCATTGGAGGGCGCAACCGCTTTGTTCCATTCATCACACTGCAAATCTACCTTTTTGATCCCACGAGGCCACAGTCTATCCACCAAAATGCGATAACCATCTTGAGGGCTACAAGGGTCATAGACTCGTTTACAGTAAATCATCAGCAGGCTCCACAGTCATTGGGGTTTACTAATTAATAAACGTATTGCGAACACGCACAGAGACAAAAAAGTAAGGCACCCAGACGAAACAACCAAATAACCCTCGTATCAATTCACGAATATCATTGGAATCTATTTCGAGGTCTAACAATTGATTGGCAAGCACCAAATCAAAAACCATCACAGCCAATGAAAAAATTTGGAAAAAGGCATACACCTTAATAATTAATTTTTTCTTAGTGAAAAAGAGATAACAAAGATACAGAACTGTACCGTAAATAATCGCGTTACCAACCGTTTCAAAATATATCACTTCTTTGAATAACGGAATGAAATAGTCTGAACCTGGGGACGTCAATTCGCTCCAGTATTCAATCACTTCTTGATTATGATGCCAAAGTCTAAACGGCATAAATAGTGCCGAAAAAATCACCCCAAGCAAGGGGAGAATTAACCATCCACCGATACCATTTAATTCTGGCTTAGGCTTTGGCGCAGGGAGCATTTCATTATTTTCTGCGTTCATCTTCACATCCTTGATTTAATTTATGCAGTTAATCTGCTCACCTATTTGCGCAAGAATTTGCTGAATAGGTATGGGCAAGCTAAATTAGCACATGATTATCTGAATCACCTTTTTGCTAAGCTAACATACTCTAACGGCTAAAAATGTAGCGTGTGACGTTTTTTGTCAAAAATTAACCAAAAATGAGCATAAATCAGAAGAAGACGAACTATGGCATCAACGCAATCCGTTTCTATATCACTGCCACTTCATTACCGTATTGATGATTTTTTTGCCTTTCACTTGAGGGATCCGCAAAATATCGCCGAGATTGTTGAAAAAAACACCTTGCGCAAAGGGATCATCTGGCAAGAACACGCTGCGCAAATTCGCCTATCCATTAACGGCCAAGCCACTGACAATAAACAAGCAATATTGCAGCTTGATGTTGATAATGCAGAAACATCGCCTTCCTTAAATGAGCTACACACGCTTGCGATTCATTTACTCGGATTGAATCAACCCATTGAGCAATTTGAAGAAAAATACCTTACCCACCCAATACTGGGTAAACTGATTGCGCCACAGCGAGGTGTGCGAGTGTATCAATCCGCCACCACGTTTGAAGCGCTCGTATGGGCCATTATCGGCCAGCAAATTAGTGTTCTTGCTGCCATCGCCATCCGCCGACGTTTTATTCAAGCTGTCGGGCAGCAGCATTCATCAGGCATTTGGTGCTTTCCCACCGTCGCCTCAGTCATCAATGTGGACGATGAAATTTTACGGCAAGCGGGTTTTTCTCTTGGAAAAATCATCGCCTTACGCGGGCTGAGTGCCGCTATTCAGGCGGGTGAATTAGACCTAGACAACGCCGTTACCCCTGAAAACGTCCATGAGGTCACCGAAAAATTGCTGGCTATCAAAGGTATTGGACCTTGGACAGTAAGTTATGGATTGCTGCGCGGATTTAATTACCTAGATGGTTCCCTGCATGGGGATGTTGCCGTACGGCGCAATTTACAAACTTTATTAGCTCAAGATGCGCAACCATCTGCGAAAGAAACCCAACAATGGCTAGCCCAATTTGCACCGTGGCGAGCACTGATTGCCGCTCATCTTTGGCGCAGCCAATCCGCTGCAGGATATTAAACAAAAATCCCTAATCCAGTACGCTGAATTAGGGATTTATTTATGATGCTACTCGATTAGATAGTGATTAACGCAACCAGTTGGTTTTCACCAATTGCACCACTTCATCACCGCGACCGCTCATAATTGCCTTCAGCATATATAAGCTAAAACCTTTGGCTTCTTGCGCTTCAATCTCTGGAGGCATTGAAAGCTCTTGCTTCGCCGTCAATACATCCACAACAACTGGGCCATCATGAGCAAAAGCTTCTTTCAGCGCACCGTCCAGATCTTCACTTTTCTCAACGCGAATACCTTTGATACCTGCCGCATTGGCAATTGCTGCAAAGTTTGGATTCTGTAAATCGGTGCCCGCAGTCATAAAGCCTGCAACCTTCATTTCCATCGCCACAAAGCCCAACACGCCGTTGTTATGAATGATGATTTTTACTGGTAATTTCATCTGCGACAGCGAAATAAAGTCACCCATCAACATACTGAAACCACCATCGCCACACATTGCAACCACTTGGCGATTTTTATCAACCGCTTGCGCACCAATCGCTTGTGGCATTGCGTTTGCCATCGAACCATGGTTAAACGAACCGATCAGGCGACGTTTACCGTTCATTTTCAAGTAACGCGCAGCCCACACCGTTGGTGTGCCCACATCGCAGGTAAAGATAGTATCGTCGTTCGCCAGCTCGCTCAGCTTGGTGGCTAAATATTGTGGATGGATCAGCCCTTCATGGCCCGGCTTAGCTAAATCATCCAGCCCTTTACGCGCCTCGGCATAGTGCTTCAGTGCACCATCCAAATGTTTACGATTCTGCTTCGCCGTTAAATGTGGCTGTAGGGCAGTCAATGTCGCCTTAATATCCCCGATTAGCCCCATATCAATATGGCAATGGGAGCCTAAGCTTCCGGCATTCAGGTCAATTTGAATAATTTTCGCGTCTGTTGGGTAGAACGGACGATATGGGAATTGGGTACCTAACAACACAACGGTATCCGCATTCATCATTGCGTGGTAGCCTGATGAAAAACCGATTAACCCTGTCATTCCCACACTATTTGGGTTATCCCACTCAATATGCTCTTTACCGCGCAACGCATGTACCACTGGCGCATTCAAAGTTTCTGCCAGTTTCACCACTTCATCATGAGCGCCAGCACAGCCATTACCGCAGAACAACGTGATGTTTTCTGACTGATTCAGTGCTTCTGCTAATTTTTCAATTTCAGGACGCTGAGGCATGATCAGAGGTGCTTGTGGCTGATACCACTCTTCTTTCGCCGATTCTGGTGCATCTTTCAGGGCGATATCACCCGGAATAACGACAACGGAAACGCCTTTATTCAGGATCGCTTTACGCATCGCTATGCCCAGAACTTGTTGAATTTGCTCAGGGTTAGTCACCATTTCACAATAGTGGCTACATTCACGGAACAGTTCTGTTGGATGGGTTTCTTGGAAGTAATTACTACCGATTTCACTCGATGGGATATGCGCAGCAATGGCTAATACAGGTACACGGTTACGATGGCAATCATACAACCCGTTGATTAAGTGCATGTTTCCAGGTCCACAAGAACCCGCACACACCGCTAACTCACCCGTTAGTTGCGCTTCTGCGCCCGCGGCAAATGCAGCCACTTCTTCATGACGGGTACCTAACCACTCAATAGCCCCTTGCTTACGTAAACTATCCGTTAAACCGTTTAATGAGTCCCCAGTGACTCCCCAGATGCGCTTAACACCTGCGTTATCCAGTACTTTCGCAATATAGGATGCAATACTCTGTTTTTTCATAATGGCACTCTTTTTAAGTCGGATTAAATTCAGTTTATTCTTGTTAACCGCTACATATTTAACAAGCGATGCTGCTCTTAAAATACTTCCCGTAATATTCTTTCAATTCTAACTAAATCAATTCACCATTCCTACCAATGCAGTACATTCAAAAACAGAACAAGATATTCATCCGCGAATATCGAAAGAAGAATGAGATAACAGGACAAATTTAAGGTCGTAAAAAGAAGGTTAGTTTCAGTTATGAACAACCCAGCAAAATCCCGTTTATTTTGCACGTATCGAAAATCATAAATCTCTTTATATTTTCCAAAGAACGATTCCGAATTGATAACCTGCACCTAACGTCCAAAATAAGACAATATCTTCATCACGGAGTAAATTCTTTTTCTGGTGGCAATAATAAGCAATAAATGGGCTAGTTGCCCCTGTATAACCATATTCATCCGCAATATATTCTATTTTTTTATTAGGAATATTTAATGCTTCTGCCAATTCTGAAATATTGCTTTTCATTACCTGAGAGAAGAAAAAACAACTTATATCATCAATAGTTAACCCATTACTTTTTAATAATTTGTCAATGTGATAAATAGCATGAGGCAAACACTCTTTTGTTGTAAATTTACCCCAGTAAATTTTCTCATCTTGCATATTTTGGCTCTGTGAAAAACCATGCTTAGGAAAACGGGTCTCCCGGCAAAAATTCGAATCCGTATAATAAAAGCTATCCATCAAACCAGAGCTTGTCCCGTTTTGTACTTTTTCTAATGTCATAGCAACTGCTGCATCCCCAAAGAGAACCGATGGGAATAGCTCATTTTGATTACATAGATTTGAAAGATGGTCCGAGGCAACAATAAGGGCTTTTTTAGCTGTTTTTTTCATCTTTAGTATGATTGCAGCCTGCTCGAATGCCATTAACATTCCGAGGCAATTACCGTTAATATCAATACATACACACTCATTTTTTAAGGCTAAATGATGATGTAAATATAGGGCATTAAGTGGTGACAAATATTCCATCGTCGTTGAGGCAAATATCAAAACATCGATATCCTTATCACTCATTGAGGCTAATGCATTAATCGACATCGTCAACGCATTTTCATCAGGCTGGATCGTGATATATCGCTGCCTCTGCCCAAAATCATTCAATAATTCCGGTAAATTTTTGACATTTGGATACTTATCAAAATAATATTGGTTATTCCTAATATTTTCAGGATGGTAGATATGAATAGATGAAATTTTTATTGCCTCATTCATTGCATTTCCCTTATTTGTATTAGTTCCCCCCATGGTATAACCCACCAATTAATAAAAAACAATCAACACAAACCACCACATTTTACATTTTGTCGATATTATTGTATTATTGAATCATATTTGACTATCTAAAGGTGATATTTTTGCTTTATTTTAAAAACATAATAAATCAGTATTTCCCTATCAATACACTTCGTTATAAAAACTTGATATAGCTTATTCAACAAGCTTCTTAATCAATAAATTTCCATTCAATTAGTTTAGATACTGCATTTAATTATCCATACTAATTTTCATTATTTGCAGATTGTCCGAGCAAATCGGATCGGGAAACCCACATCTTAAAATTCAAATAAGAGGATGGTTCCATGAAGATCAGAAAGAAAAAAGAAAAACCATTAAATATCAACGATATTACAATTATTGATGATGGAAAATTGAAAAAAGCAATCACAGCGGCTTCGCTGGGTAATGCGATGGAATGGTTCGACTTCGGTGTTTACGGCTTCTTAGCCTATGTACTGGGTCAAGTCTTCTTTCCGGACGCATCACCGAGCGTTCAGATGATTGCGGCGTTAGCCACCTTCTCCGTACCTTTCTTGGTTAGACCCCTTGGGGGCGTTGTCTTCGGTATTCTCGGGGATAAATACGGTCGACAAAAAGTGCTGTCCATGACCATTATTATTATGGCAATCAGTACCTTCTGTATCGGTCTGATCCCATCATACGAGAAAATTGGTATTTGGGCGCCTATCTTATTACTGCTCGCTAAATTGGCTCAAGGTTTCTCAGTAGGTGGTGAATATTCCGGTGCAGCCATCTTTGTTGCTGAATATTCCCCTGACCGTAAGCGTGGCTTTATGGGCAGTTGGTTAGACTTCGGTTCTATCGCAGGTTTTGTGATGGGTGCAGGTGTCGTCGTACTGATTTCAAGCCTTGTCGGAGAAGCTAACTTCCACGATTGGGGATGGAGAATTCCGTTCTTCTTAGCCTTACCGTTAGGTATTATCGGTCTCTATTTACGTCATTCATTGGAAGAAACCCCTGCATTCCAGCAACATATTGAAAGCTTAGAGCAGCAAGACAAAGCCAATATCCAGAACCCACCGAAAGTCTCTTTCCGTGAAGTTGCATCTAAATATTGGAAAAGCTTGATGATTTGTGTCGGCTTAGTTATCGCCACTAACGTGACGTACTATATGCTGCTGACCTATATGCCGAGCTATTTGTCCCATAATTTGAACTACTCGACCGACCACGGTGTGTTGATTATTATCGCTATTATGATTGGTATGCTGTTTGTTCAGCCAATCATTGGTTTAGCCAGTGACAAAATTGGTCGCCGACCTTTTGTGATCATGGGCAGCGTAGGGTTAATTGTGTTGGCTTACCCCGCATTTATGATGATTAATAGCGGCTCTGTTGGCTTAATTTTTGTCGGATTGTTGATTCTTGCAGTATTACTCAACTGCTTTACAGGGGTGATGGCATCGATTTTACCGGCTATTTTCCCTACCCATATTCGTTATAGTGCATTAGCCATCGCTTTTAATATTTCGGTATTAATTGCGGGTGCAACACCAACAGCGGCGGCATGGTTAGTTGAAGCGACTAATGACTTGTATATGCCTGCATATTATCTGATAGTCATTGCATTAATTGGTCTGTATACCGGTATTAGAATGCCAGAAACGGCCAATAAACCACTGCGTGGTGCAACACCGGCGGCCTCAGATAAAGCGGAGGCAAAAGAAATTTTGAGTGAGCATTTTGACAATATCGAACAGAAAGTTGAAGATATCGAGCAACAAATTGCCGAGCTGGAAAAACAGCGCCAATCGCTAATCAACCAGCACCCAAAATTAGATTAACCCTTAAAAAACAGCGAGGAAAGCGATGTCGGCTTGTCACTTAGTTTGGTTTCGCAACGATCTACGAGTCACCGATAATAAAGCGCTTACCTTTGCTTGTGAGGATCCTACTGCCACTGTGATTGGCGTCTATATTGCGACGCCAGAACAGTGGGCAGCTCACAACGTATCACCAAGGCAAATTGCCTTTTTGCATCAAAATCTGGTGGAGCTACAACACGCTTTAGCGAAACGGGGTATTCCCCTGATTTGCCATACCACGGCGACCTTTGCGGATTCCGTGAAATGGTTGCTGGATTTTGCCCAACAGCAAAATGCCACAGGGTTATATTTCAATCACCAGTACGAGTTAAATGAACGCTTGAGGGATGAACAGTTACGCCAGCAGTCGCAACATCTGAATATTTTCACCTATGATGATGCGCTATTACTTCCGCCAGGTTCAGTGACGACCCAAAAAGAGGATATGTACCAAGTCTATACCCCGTTTCGGCGCGCCTTTTTGAGCCAATTGCTGATGAGTGATTTTCGCTCGTTTCCTGCACCCAAACCACGGGGAGCCGCGTTAACCGTTGAAAATACACCTCCACTTTTTGCTCATCAACCTGTTGAAACTTCATCGCAATTTATTGCCGGAGAGCAAGCTGCATTAGCGAAGTTACGGCAGTTTTGCAGCGAGCGCGTACAAGATTACCAACGCGACCGAGATATTCCCGCCATTGATGGTACTAGCCAATTATCCCCGTATTTAGCCCTTGGGGTGCTTTCACCTCGCCAATGTGTGAATCGCTTATTGGCAGAGAACCCGCAGGTTTTTGACTCCCAAGAAAGTGGCGGTTTTAGCTGGCTAAATGAATTAATTTGGCGAGAATTTTATAGTCATCTACTGGTCGCTTTTCCACGCCTTTGTCGCCACCAGCCATTTATTAAATGGACGCAACATATTCAATGGAATCCTGATGACGCTATATTTTCGGCATGGAAAAGTGGACAAACAGGCTACCCAATTGTGGATGCCGCCATGCGCCAGCTCAACCAAACAGGCTGGATGCATAACCGGCTACGGATGATTGTGGCGAGTTTTTTAGTCAAGGATTTGCTAGTCGATTGGCGCAAAGGCGAGCACTACTTTATGAGCCAGTTAATCGATGGCACTTTGGCGGCGAATAATGGCGGCTGGCAATGGTCAGCGTCAACGGGGGTTGATGCCTCGCCGTGGTTCCGTATTTTTAACCCAACCACTCAGGGGAAAAAATTCGATCCACAAGGCACGTTTATCCGCGAGTGGCTTCCCGAACTTCGCGATGTTCCCGAGACGTTTATTCACGAACCCCATACATGGACTGAATCTCACCAAGTCTCTCTGAATTATCCAACCCCCATAGTTGACCATAAGCAAGCACGGCTGATGACGCTGGAAGCGTTTGAGGCAGGAAAGCAGGCTGTATAGCGTTAGTTTTGCCATTTTTTCACGAGCTCCATACTGATATAACGCTTCCTTTTCATTTTCTGAAACATCCTTATTTCCTCAATCTATAATTCTACCTTATCTAAAATTCAGACTAAGTCTAAATCAATTAAATGGTGAATTTGAGTTAATCTCACTATACGGTCTTAATGAGGTCATAACATTTTAAGATTGAAGCCTGCTGCTAAAAGGAGATGCTCGGATGCCAGAAAATAATTACATTGGAAGTGCAAGTAGCCGAACAAATATAGGAACATCAACGACAACGGTTTATGTCACCGTCCCGAAACTACGATTTTTCATGGAGCCTAGAGCGCTATCTTTTGCTCCTGCTCAATCTATCCCGCTTTCTCCACCAGCAACCTCAATATCAAAACCATCAATATCCCCGAAAGATGCCTTAGATGTTTTAACTCAGGTAGTTAAAGCGCCAAATCCGATGACGATATTATTGATGGGTCTCTTTTACTCACCGAGTGTGGGTGATGCGACAATGGACCGTATTTTTATTGGTCGTCCTCTTGAGAAGCGACTCATTTTTGGTGGTTTTTCTCGTTCTGCATCAACGGTATCTACCTATGACTATACGTCGGAAGCTTTTTTAAGAGAAATAGCTGCGGCAAAAAGTACGGTAACAACCCGTGTTCGTTTTCGAGTCATAGTAGACGAAGAGACGGGAAACCCGAAAATTGCTGGGTATGAAGTGGATGAAAAAAGTGGATTAGATAGGGTAAGAGTCCGCTTTGCTGAAATTCATGAGGATGGCACGGCGACATTTTCAGACCCTGAGTTTAAAGGGCAATTTTTTTGGGATCTCAAAGAGAATACGGTGGAATACAATGATTACACCGCTCAAGAAGTCGCAGAAAAACCAATATTAGGTTTTCAGTCCGTTAAATTTAGTTTAGATAACGGACGTCGGGAAAGCATCGTTCATGATGGTGGTGAAATTGGACATACATCCCCACCAACCCCTTTACCTGAACCGCAAAAAATTTGGAGTTTGCCAAATCCCATTCCCGATATTGAAAAACCAGAAATAACCGTAAGTCCGATACCCGAGCAATCAACGGGATGGATTGAATGGGTGCCTATTCACGAAACGGATTTTAATGATTATGTGATTGTCGATCCTCGAGGGGAAGTACCTGCAATCTATGTGTTTTTTCAAAAAGAGCCAGTCGATGATTTGGAAGTGGATTATTACGATAATTTTAAAGGGCGCCCTAGAAAAGATTTGTATGAAGTTGACCATCTGCCATCTCAAGCTGCTATTAAGCTCTATTTAATTAAAAAATATCCTGATATTTCAAAGGAAAAGCTCGATATAATGTTAGGGCAAGTAGCATCAATTGCTATCCCTAAAGAAGTTCATCGGAAATGCAGTGAAACTTACGGTGGACGAAATAACAGTTGGGTTGATCTTGACGATGGCTCATCACTACGTCGAAAGGTATTCGATGCACAAAATTTACGAGAAGCCGTTGAGCGAAATTGGGCAGCTAACCGAGAATGTTTGGAAAATGAAGGTTACGATAACAAATTACTGGATGAAAAATTAGACAAAATACACGAGCTAAACGAAGCAAAAGGATTATACAAATGAGTGTAAATATTGAAGCGTTAGTACAACGGTTAGGGGATACCTATGATGAACTTTATCGTGACGGGTTAATCCCTTATAAAACAAAACCTCAAGGCAACTCTGGAGATGATGATTTAAGCCTGAGAATGACAAAAGAGTATGTATTTTTATCTTTTGATAATCCATCTAAAAAATTATCACAGATTACGATGACGTTGATCCCTGATAATGTCAAAAATCAATGGGTTTTCCCAAATAAAATACCTTTTGGATTAGAACAAGTCATGACTGACCGCTGGTTTTATGCACACATAGGTGACCCTATAAGAGTTGCCCCAGAAAAAGTAGTTATGGGCTTTGAATTTGGTAAATCAGAAGTATTTATTTTAAATGATTCAAGTCTGAAGAAAAAAACATCTATTTTGGTCAGTTATCATCCTGTAATGAAAGGTTTTGCACAATCAGTAACATTTGAGTTGTTAGATAACTTAGAAAAACGCTGGAAAGTAGATCATTACAAATGAGTGTAAATATTGAAACGTTAGTACAACGGTTAGGGGATACCTATGATGAACTTTGTCACGACGGGTTAATCCCTTATAAAACAAAACCTCAAGGCAACTCTGGAGATGATGTATTAACACTTAGAATGTCAAAGGAATATACATTTTTAGCATTTGATAATCCGTCCAAAAAATTATCACAGATTACTATGACTCTCATACCAGATAATAAGCGTAATGGGTGGATTTTCCCGAACCAAATTCCCTTTGGATTAGAGCAAGTGATGTCTGATGTTTGGTTTTATGAGCATATAGGCAATCCAATAAGGCAAGCTCCTGAAGATGTTATTTTGGGTATTCCTATAGGAAAAACAGAGGTATTTAAACTAAGCATTACAACGCAATCTATGGAGCCTATAGCTATGATTGTGAGCTTTCATCCCGAGATGAAAACGCTTGCTCAAGAAGTTACTTTTGAAGTATTAGCGAATTTAGAAAAACGCTGGAAAGTAGATCATTACAAATGAGTGTAAACATTGAAGCGTTAGTACAACGGTTAGGGGATACCTATGATGAGCTTTATCGCGACGGGTTAATCCCTTATAAAACTAAGCCCCAAGGGAATTCAGCTCATGATATCCACACTCCCTGCCCTTATTTCCCCCCAATCCCCAATTTGATCAATCCTAAATAGAAATTACTGGTTATGATAACCAGACAACAACATTAGGAGGCAATGATGCAGGTGATTTTACAGGTTGATTTCCCATACCAAGGCCCATGGGGTGACGAGATGGCGGCGGCAATGGAAGGATTAGCGCAATCCATTAACCAAGAACCGGGGTTTATTTGGAAGATTTGGACTGAAAACCAACAGACCCAACGGGCGGGGGGCATTTACTTATTTGCTAACCAAGCCGATGCGCAAGCGTATCTCGAAATGCACAGTGCGCGACTCAAATCCTTTGGTGTACCTGAAGTCAGCGGGCAAATTTTTAGTGTAAATACCGCACTCAGCCAGCTGAACCAAGCGCAATTTATTCAAAAATAGTTTCTATGGAGAGGGCATTTTTGCTTTCTCTTATCCCGTTAAAATTTACTCAGCAAAATCCAATTCATCGACATCCACAGATTGATGAATAACGCGAGAGATAAAAATAAATGGGGTTTGGGGCATGTAATATATGGAATGTTTTTTAAACTCAAATCGCCTCATCCCTTCACATATCCAATGACACTCTTTTCCTATCCATGGCGAACTAGCCAGTAACTCAAACGTTTTTTTTAATTCATTATGGTATTTTTTCGCTTGATTAACACCGAACTGCCGTATTGTGTAACGAGCAATTTGATAAATATCTTCTTCCGCAACTTGGGAAATTTTATACATTTAAATCCTTTTCCGCTCTGGCAAAAATGTCATCCATACTGCTTTCACTTTCAGGTGAATTCAGTCCATCCAATACCATTTTTCTCACATATTCAAGCCGTTGCTCTCTCTCTTCCATCATACGCAATGCGTCCCTTATCACTTCTGATGTATTGCCATAGCGACCAGACTGGATCATATCGCCAATAAAACGGTTGAAGTGCTCCCCCAATGTCACACTTGTTACTCTCGCCATAAACTCACCCACCATCGAATTGTATTACTCAGTCATACAACTATAGCAATGAATTTCTGTTGCTTCCAGCCAGCAAAAACTGAGGGGGCATTTTTGCCCTCTCAGGCCATTGACAAACCCATCAGGTTTAGAAATGGCTCTTTTGGGTTGTAAAATTAACAAGGAAAATCAATTCATTGATTTTCGCCTGATAACACAACATCAAAAATCCCCGTGGCGACGTTCCACCAGCGTTAAAATACTGTACAGCGCCACAATGTCATTATGCTGATTAAACACTTGGACATCCCACTCGATAACCCCATTAGGCTTATCTTCGGCTTTTTTCTGCACCTTTTTGATCTTTTTCTTGCATGTTAAGCGCACTTGGATGGTATCGCCAATTTTTACAGGTTCGATAAAACGTAAGTTTTCCATCCCATAGTTAGCGATAACCGGCCCAACTCCCGCATCCACAAACAGGCCCGCCGCCGCCGATACCACAAAATAACCGTGGGCGATGCGCTCGCCAAACATGGATTGCTCGGCGCCGAGTTTATCCACATGCACATAGAAATTGTCCCCGCTAAGGCAGGCAAAATTCACAATATCCGCTTCAGTCACCGTGCGTCTCGCGGTCAGTAACGTGTCGCCAATCACTAACTCTTCGAAATATTTACGGAATGGATGCACCACATCGGCAATGGCCTCAGCCCCGCGCATCCACTGTTTGCTAATTGCGGTCAGCATGGATGGGCTACCTTGAAGTGCCGTGCGCTGCATATAATGTTTTACGGCTCGCAAACCACCGAGCTCTTCACCGCCCCCAGCACGCCCCGGGCCACCATGTACCAACATTGGCAAAGGCGAGCCGTGCCCCGTGGACTCTTTCGATGCCGCTTCATCCAGAATAAACATCCGTCCGTGCGCCCGTGCCGCTGCGCGGATCACCGTCTGCGCCACTTGGCTATCGGCAGTCACTAACGAGCCAACTAAGCTTCCGCCTCCTAGCGCCGCCAATTGCACCGCTTGATCTAACCCGTCATAACTCATTAATGTCGCCACGGGACCAAACGCCTCGGTTTCATGTACCGCCTGATGCACAAATGGCTCGGCACAGTACAGCAATGTCGGTGGGAAAAATGCCCCTTTTTCGCTATCGCCAGCCACCACCTGCATATTGGTAAAGCTACCACCGCACAAGCGTTCGCAACCATTGGCGAGCAGATAATTCACTTTATCCTGCACGTCTTGGCGCTGTTCAAGGTTAATCAATGCGCCCATTCGAACCCCTTCGGCAGCAGGATCGCCCACCGCGACATTCGAGATGCGCTTTAGGAGGGCATTTTTCACATTTTCCAACTGAGTTTTAGGGACAATAATTCGGCGAATTGCAGTACATTTTTGCCCCGCCTTCGTCGTCATTTCATTAACCACTTCTTTGATAAACAGCGCAAATTCTGGTTGTTCAGGCTGAACATCCGCACCTAAAATGGCGCAGTTCAATGAATCCGCTTCCATCGTAAAAGGCACAGATTTTTGATTGATGCGCGGGTGAGATTTGAGTTTTTGTCCAGTTCCCGCTGAGCCTGTAAAGGTCACCACATCTTCAAAATCAAGGTGGTCGAACATATCCCCAACGCCGCCACAAATTAATTGAATCGCCCCTTCGGGAACTAACCCGCTCTCCACCATCAATTTCACCATCGCGTGAGTCAGTTGCGCGGATGCGCTAGCAGGTTTGATGATAGCAGGCATTCCCGCTAGCCACGTTGGCGCCAGTTTTTCTAGCATACCCCAGCACGGAAAGTTGAACGCATTGATGTGCAAAGCCACGCCACGGCGCGACGTTAAAATATGGCGGGCAACAAACTGCCCCTGTTTTGATAGCGGGATCATCTCGTCTTCTGACCACACGGTATCATCCGGCAGCTCACGGCTTGCCAGCCCCGCGTAGGAAAATAGAGTGCCTATCCCCCCTTCGATATCTACCCAACTGTCTGATTTAGTGGCGCCTGTCTGGGCTGAAATGGCGTATAACGCCTCTTTATGGGCAAGCAAATGTCGAGCAACGGCTTTGAGCATCTCTCCACGCTGTTGAAACGTTAATTTTCCTAGCGCCTCACCACCGACATCACGTCCGTATTGTAGGCTTTGCGCTAATGGCAGCCCTTCAGAGGTCACGGCATAGAGTGCTTCATTGGTTAGCGCATGAAAAATCGGACGACCTTCCTCTGCTCCTGTTGCCCACTTCCCCATAATGTAACTTGTTAAATGTTGCATGTTCCATCTCCAGAAAAACGACAATAAACCACTTTTAGATGTTAAATATGTATCACATAAACAATCATAGATGCCAATCGAAATTTAACAAATAAAACACAAATAGAGTTAATTTGAGTATTTAGGACAAGAATCACACAAAAAATGATGGATTTATCAGTTTGATTTATATAGATATAGTTTAATTACTTGTGAAGTGAATCGCAAAAACCCTACAAACAGCATTGATCTTATTGTTAACTATTCCTAGCATTAATGTTAAATAAATGTGTTTCATATTTTTATATCAACTTTATTTTTATGAATCACTTTAACGGAAGATAACAATGAACAAGCAAAATCAAATCCACTTCGATGCCAAAATCGAAGCCGACATCGCCATCGAGCCCAAAGATTGGATGCCCGATGCCTACCGACAAAACCTCATTCGCCAGATTGGGCAGCACGCCCATTCAGAAGTGATTGGTATGCTGCCGGAAGCCAACTGGCTCACTCGCGCCCCAACCCTACGCCGTAAAGCCGTTCTACTAGCAAAAATTCAAGATGAAGCAGGACATGGTTTATACCTCTACAGCGCCGCAGAGACGTTGGGTTGCTCTCGCCAAGACATCTACCAAAAGATGCTCGACGAAAAGATGAAATACTCCTCCATTTTTAACTATCCGACACTCAACTGGGCAGATGTGGGCGTGATTGGCTGGCTGGTTGATGGCGCAGCAATTGTCAACCAAGTGGCACTGTGCCGTGCCTCTTATGGGCCTTACGCCCGTGCGATGGTGAAAATCTGCAAAGAGGAGAGTTTTCACCAACGCCAAGGCTATGAAACCGTCATGGCACTAGCTGAAGGGACTGATGAGCAAAAAGCCATGCTGCAAGACTCTATCAACCGCTTTTGGTGGCCAGTATTAATGATGTTTGGTCCGAATGATTCTGATTCCCCTCATAGCGCCCAAAGTATGGCGTGGAAAATCAAACGCTTCAGTAATGACGAGCTGCGCCAGAAATTTGTGGATAACACCGTACCGCAGGTGGAAGCCCTCGGCATGACCATCCCCGACCCTGACCTGCACTGGGATGACGCGCTAGGTCACTACCGTTTTGGTGAGATTGATTGGGAAGAGTTCTACCAAGTGATTAAAGGGCAAGGGATCTGCAACCAAGAACGCCTTGATGCGAAACGTAAAGGTTGGGAAGACGGAGCTTGGGTGCGCGAAGGCGCAATGGCTCACAGTCAAAAACAAAAAGCCATTAAATCTGCGGCTTAGCCACCCAGAAGGAAAAGACCATGAACAATCAAGATTGGCCACTGTATGAAGTGTTTGTTCGCAGTAAACAAGGTTTAGCCCACCGCCATGTGGGAAGTTTGCACGCCGCCGATGACCAAATGGCCCTGGAAAATGCTCGCGATGCCTACACTCGCCGTAGCGAAGGTTGCTCCATTTGGGTCGTCAAAGCCGCTCATTTGGTCGCATCTCAACCTGATGAAAAAGATCAATTTTTTGACCCTGCGGATAGCAAGGTTTACCGCCACCCGACCTTTTACACCATCCCTGATGGCATCAAAAACATGTAAGGAGCTTGAAATGACCGAAAAACAGCAGCTCCAACATTATGTTTTACGCCTCGGAGACACTCCACTGATTCTGGCACAACGCCTGTGCGAGTGGTGCGGTCACGCCCCTGAAATCGAAATTGACCTTGCGCTGTCTAACATCGGCTTAGATTTACTGGGGCAAGCGCGCAATTTCCTGAGCTACGCCGCACAACTCAAAGGCGCAGGCTACAACGAAGACAAGCTGGCTTACCTGCGTGATGAGCGTGAATTCAGCAATTTATTGCTTGTTGAACAACCGAATGATGGCTTCAACGATACCCTCGTACGCCAGTTTTTTATCGATGCCTACCATGTGCCCCTGTACAGCGCACTGGCTCAAAGCCGTGACCCACAGCTTGCCGCCATTGCCGAAAAATCCCTTAAAGAAGCCCTGTACCACCTGCGTTTTAGCCGCGGTTGGATGATCCGATTAGGGGATGGTACCGCACTGAGCCAACAAAAAATCCAGCAATCCATCAATCGCTTATGGCGCTTTACGGGCGAATTGTTCCATGCCGATGAAATTGAAATTACGTTAAGCGAGGCAGGCATTGCCGTTGACCCGCGCACACTGCGCAACGTTTGGCTGCAAGCCGTGAATGAAACCTTTGAAGAAGCCACTCTCAGCCTACCTGAGCAAGCTGCTTATCGATTAGGTGGCAAACAAGGCAGCCACACTGAGCACCTCGGTTTAATTCTCACGCAGCTGCAATTTGTGCAACGCGCTTACCCCAACAGCCAGTGGTGATAGCGATGGAACAGAGAATGCAACTTCAATCCCCCGATATTCATCAGATCTGGCAGCAGCTTCAACAGATCCCTGACCCTGAATTGCCAGCTCTGTCTATTACTGATCTCGGCATGGTGCGCCATGTGAAGCCGACCGAACAAGGCTGGCAAATTGGGTTTACCCCAACCTATTCAGGCTGCCCCGCCACCGAATTTTTAATCAATGAAATCAAAACGGTTCTCGATAGCGCGGGTTTTTCACCTGTGGATGTAGAAGTGGTATTAACCCCCGCATGGACGACGGACTGGATGAACCAAGATGCCAAAAGGCGCTTACGTGAATTTGGCATTGCCCCCCCACAAGGCACCGCCTGTGAGCATCCTGAACATACAGGGGCAATTTATTGCCCCCGTTGTGACAGCGAACAGACGGAAAAAATTAGCGAGTTTGGCTCTACCGCCTGCAAAGCGCTGTATCGCTGCAATGAATGCTTAGAACCGTTTGATTACTTTAAATGTATTTAAGGGCACACTCATGACTGTCTTTCACCGTTTAAGTATTGCCGCTATTGACCGTGACACGCCCGATGCCGTGGCGATCACCTTTCATATTCCTGAATCTTTGCAAGCGCAGTATCGTTACCGTCCGGGCCAACATTTGACGTTGAAAGCTGCGATTAACGGCGAAAATCTTCGTCGCTGCTACTCCATCTGTAGCGCCCCCGATGAAAACGGGCTAAAAATTGGCGTTAAAGCTATCTACGAAGGGCGATTTTCTAACTTTATCAACCAACAACTGAATGTTGGGGATAGCTTAGAAGTGATGATCCCCCAAGGGCAATTTGGCTACCAACCCGATAGCCAGCAACAAGGGCACTATTTAGCCGTGGCTGCAGGCTCCGGCATTACCCCGCTGTTATCCATCATCAAAGCCACATTGCAAACCGAGCCAAATAGCCGTTTTGTGCTGATTTACGGTAATCGCAATAGCCGTTCAGTGATGTTCAAAGAAGCCATTGCTGACTTAAAAAACCGCTTTGCTACCCGTTTTCAAGTGCTGTATCTGTTTAGCCAAGAGCCGCAAGAGAGCGCGTTACTCAGCGGGCGCATTGATGCGCAGCAACTTAGTGCCTTAGGGAAATCTCTGCTCAATTTTAGCCAATTCGACCGCGCTTTCATTTGCGGTCCAGAGTCCATGATGGATGAAGTCCAAGAAACTTTAATTCATCACGGCATGGCACAAGAGCGCGTACATACCGAGCGCTTTAATACCTCTGGCGCGAAATTCAAACCGACCATTGCCACCAGTGAAAGCCGTCAAGTTACTCTTTTGTTAGATGGGCGCACCCTAAATATCAATATGGATGGTCAAGATGACAGCATCCTCGACGCCGCACTGCGCCAAGGTGCTGACCTGCCTTACGCCTGTAAAGGTGGTGTTTGCGCCACCTGCAAATGTAAGTTGCGCTCGGGAGAGATTGAAATGGGTGTGAACTACAGCCTCGAGCCTGACCAAATTGCCGCCGGTTATATCCTCAGCTGCCAAGCATGGCCAAAAGGGGATGGCGTGGTATTGGACTTTGATGTGTAGGGATGAGCAATGGAAAATAATTGGATTTTATCTCAACAACATCACCGCGTTCTGACACTAACGCTTAATCGCCCCGATGTACGCAACGCACTGAGTACGCCGTGCCTTGAATTACTGGTTAAGCATCTTGAGCATGCGCAAACCGATGACAATATCGGCGCTATCGTCATCACGGGCAACCCACGTTTCTTTGCCGCAGGGGCTGATCTTAAAGAGCTTCAACAGCAAACCGTTGCCAGCGCCATCACGGATAAACGTCCACAAGTTTGGCGCCGTTTTGCACAAATCAGCAAGCCGATTATTTGTGCCGCCAATGGCTACGCGTTAGGGGCTGGGTTCGAGTTACTGCTCGCCAGCGACATCATTATTGCGGGGGAATCCGCTCGCTTTGGCTTACCGGAAATTACCCTTGGACTGATCCCCGGTGCGGGCGGTACTCAGCGCCTAATTCGCGCAGTGGGCAAATCCCTTGCCATGCAGATGGTACTCACCGGAGAAACCATCAACGCTGAGCAAGCTAAACAAGCCGGATTAGTCAGTGAAGTGTGCGTGGACGCACTCACCCTTGAACGCGCTCAAGCTATCGCCACACGCATCACAGGACATGCGCCTTTAGCCGTAAACGCCGCCAAAGCTGCGCTAGTAAGCGCCCACGAAACTCACCTGACCGAAGGCTTAAAACTGGAGCGCCAGTATTTTGTCAACCTTGCGGGTACTGACGATCGCCAAGAGGGGATCGCCGCCTTTTTCGAAAAACGATCCCCCCAATTTACAGGACGCTAACCATGATAAATGACATCGCTCTCACCGAAGAGATGATCCTTACAACGCTGGAAGATGGGGTGCTCACGATTACCTTAAACCGCCCTGAACGCCTAAATAGCTTTAACGATGAGATGCATTGCCAGCTGAGCACGGCAATAAAAATCGCCGAGCGCGACGAAACTGTACGCTGCTTAGTGATCACTGGCGCAGGTCGTGGATTCTGTGCGGGGCAAGATCTGAACGATCGTAATGTTGCCGTCGGATCCGAAGCCCCTGATCTGGGATTTTCCGTCGAAACTTACTATAACCCACTGATCCGCCGTCTCGTCGCCTTACCCAAGCCGATTATTTGCGCCGTTAACGGTGTTGCCGCAGGTGCGGGAGCGGCAATAGCCCTTGCAGGAGATATTGTTATCGCCGCGAAAAGCGCCAGCTTTATTCAATCATTTTGCCGCCTCGGGCTGGTGCCTGATTCCGGTGGAAGCTGGTTTTTACCACAATTAGTCGGTCGTGCCCGTGCCATGGGTATGGCGATGCTAGGGGATAAAATCAGCGCGGAACAAGCATTGCAGTGGGGCATGATTTGGCAAGTCACGGAAAATGACCAACTCGCCACCACCGTGGGCAACCTCGCGAAGCATCTTGCGACTCAACCGACTTATGGGTTAGGGCTGATCAAAAAAGCCATTCACAGTGCCGCCACTAATACCCTTGATGAGCAGCTCAATTTAGAGCGAGATTTACAGCGCTTAGGCGGGCGCAGCCATGATTATCGCGAAGGCGTCGATGCGTTTTTAAATAAACGCAAACCGACGTTCCAAGGGAAATAACCATGACCGCTTCTCTACAGATACACAATCCACCTATACACGGTCTATCCATAAATAAGGTCGCAGTTATTGGTGCGGGCACCATGGGCATTGGGATTGCGCAAGTCGCTGCCAGTGCAGGTCTGTACGTGCAACTTTTTGATGTCAATACGCAAGTGTTGCAGCAATCTTTAACGGCACTCACCGCTCGTTTACGCAAACGCGTTGAACAAGGTAAAGCGGACGCCAAAAGCACCGCAGACACCCTTACGCGTCTCCATATTGCCGACAGCCTTTCTGCCCTTGCTGACGCCGATTTAGTGATTGAAGCAGTCGCTGAGAAACTCACCATTAAGCAGGCTATATTCAGTGAACTTGAAGATATTTGTCGCGAAAACACGATTTTTGCTAGCAATACTTCGTCATTATCTATCACGGCGATTGCTAGCGTACTCAAGCATCCTGAACGCATGGCTGGCTTGCACTTTTTTAACCCTGCTCCTGTGATGAAGCTAGTCGAAGTGATCCGTGGGCTTGAAACCGCAGAGCACGTGGTTGAAACCCTAAAAACCCTGACACTGGCATTCAATAAAATTCCGGTGATTTGCCGCTCCACACCGGGCTTTATTGTTAATCGCGTAGCAAGGCCTTTTTATGCGGAAACCTTACGAGCACTGGAAGAACAAGTGGGCAACCCCGCTACATTAGACAGTGTGATGCGCGATGCCGGAGGCTTTTCCATGGGGCCTTTGCAACTGACGGATTTAATCGGCCATGACGTTAACTACGCCGTGACGGAGTCCATGTTTCTAGCATTTGGCTATGATCCGCGTTTCCAAACCGCATTTGCGCAATTGGCGTTGGTGCAAGCGGGGCATTTTGGGCGCAAATCCGGTCGTGGATTTTATGATTACGCCACGGATAATCATGATGATCATAATAAATCCGCATCTCGGGTCGATGTTGCGCCTTCCATCGTGCAGTCTCACCAGCTCGACATCAAAGCCTATGGAAATTGGCAAATATTTCCTGAACTTAAGCAACTCTTACAGCAAAACGGGATCTGCCTCGAAGAAGCTGAACAAAAAACGCACCAGTCACCCTCACTGGTTGTTAACGGGGTTATTATTATGTTAACAAATGGTGAAATGACATCCACTCTTGCGCAAAAGCTTGATAAGCCCGTGGTGCAGTTTGATTTATCCGCCAACTACGTTGCGGCAACCACTATCGCTATCAGTTGCGCAGTACAAAATAGCCACCAGCAAAACCAAGATGCGATTGCCTTTTTTCAATCCCTCGGCAAGCAAGTGATTGTGCTACCGGACTACCCTGCGCTATTAACCCTGCGCACCGTTGCCATGTTGTGCAATGAGGCTTTGGATGTGGTGAATAAAGGCGTCGCAAGCGCGCAAGATACTGATTTGGCGATGTGTTTCGGCGTAAATTACCCGAAAGGGCCACTAGCATGGGGCGCTCAAATCGGTTGGTCACATATTTTGCACACCCTTGAACATTTAACCGATTTCTATGGGGACACGCGTTATCGCCCCAACCCATTACTACGCCAGCTTGCCGCCGGTTTTCAATCACTTTCATTGGAGACATTGCCATGAATTCACTGCCCAACATCACCCTCGCCCAGCAAGCGGCACATGCCATGTACCGCGATGACACTTGCGCCAAAGCCATGGGGATGGTGATTGAAGATGTGGCCGAGGGCTATGCGCAACTCACCATGGCGGTTACCCCCAACATGCTGAACGGGCACAAAACCTGTCACGGCGGGCAGTTGTTTAGTCTGGCAGATACCGCGTTTGCGTATGCCTGCAACAGCCAAGGTTATGCTGCCGTCGCCTCCATGTGTTCCATCGATTTTCTACGCCCCGGTTTTGAAGGGGATTTACTGACCGCCACCGCCAAAATGCAGCATCAAGGTAAACGCAGTGGGTTATATGAAGTAGAGATTACCAACCAAGATGGCAAACCACTGGCGCTGTTTCAAGGTCGTTCCCACCGTTTAGGTCACCGTTTAGTTGGAGAAGCCTCATGAATGACGCCTATATTTGCGATGGTATTCGCACCCCGATTGGTCGCTATGGCGGCGCATTATCTTCACTACGCCCCGATGACCTTTCAGCCATCACGCTCAAAGCACTAATGGTACGCAACCCACAGCTAGATTGGAGCCTAACCGATGACATTATCCTCGGCTGCGCCAATCAAGCGGGGGAAGATAACCGCAACGTCGCACGAATGGCGGGGCTACTGTCTGGCTTGCCGATTTCAGTATCTGGCACCACCATCAATCGCCTGTGCGGCTCTGGCTTAGATGCCATCGCCCTTGCCGCTCGCAGCATCAAAGCTGGGGAATCGGGATTGATGATTGCCGGTGGAGTGGAATCCATGAGCCGTGCACCGTTTGTGATGGGAAAACAAGATGCTGCCTTTTCTCGCCAAGCGCAAATGTTTGATACCACCATAGGCTGGCGATTTATCAACCCATTAATGGAGCAGCAATTCTCCACTGATTCCATGCCAGAAACCGCCGAAAACGTGGCATACACCTACAAAATCAGCCGCGAAGACCAAGATGCTTTTGCTCTGCGCAGCCAACAGCGTACCGAAGCGGCTCGCCTTAAAGGCATCTTTGCCGAAGAGATTGTTCCCGTCACCGTGAAATTGCGTAAATCAGAGCAGCAAGTGACGGAAGATGAACACCCGCGTCCTGAAACCACCCACGAACAACTGCAAAAACTGAAAGCGCCGTTTCGTGAAAATGGCTGCGTCACTGCGGGCAATGCTTCGGGCGTTAATGATGGCGCCGCAGCCTTAATCATCGCCTCTGAAGCGGTTGCCAAGCAGCAAGGATTAACCCCGCGAGCGCGAGTCATAGCCACAGCCACTTGCGGCGTTGAACCACGCTTAATGGGCATTGGTCCACTACCTGCCACACAAAAAGTCTTAAAGATGGCAGGGCTGACTATCGAACAAATGGATGTTATTGAACTGAATGAAGCCTTTGCCGCTCAAGCACTGGCGGTATTGCGAGGCTTAGGTCTGCCAGATGACGCCCCGCAGGTTAACCCCAATGGTGGAGCTATCTCCTTAGGGCATCCGCTGGGTATGAGCGGCTCTCGCTTGGTGATTTCCGCCATGAATGAACTGCATCGTAAGCAAGGTCGCTACGGGTTATGCACCATGTGCATCGGTGTGGGTCAAGGTATTGCAATGATTATTGAACGAATCTGAATAACAAAACTGCCTGACCCCCCCCCTACACCTGCTCAGGCAAGTATCAATAATAATAAGGATTGGCAATTATGAGCATGACACAACACGATAATATCGACCCGATCGAGTTTGCTTCTCGCGATGAGATCGAGGCACTGCAATTCTCGCGAATGAAGTGGACACTCACTCACGCATACGAAAATGTGCCAATGTACCGCAAAAAATTCGATGCCGCGGGCGTACACCCTGACGATTTTAAACAGCTTAGCGACATCGAAAAATTTCCCTATACCACTAAGCAGGATTTACGTGAAAACTACCCATTCGACACTTTTGCCGTGCCAATGGATCAAATTACCCGCATTCACGCCTCGTCGGGTACCACAGGTCGCCCAACGGTTGTCGGTTATACCCAACAAGATATTGATAACTGGGCAGATTTAATCGCTCGTAGCCTACGCTCTGCGGGTGCGACTCGCGGTGACAAAGTACACGTTGCCTACGGTTACGGGCTATTTACTGGTGGGCTCGGGGCGCACTATGGGGCAGAGCGTCTTGGTGCGGCGGTTATTCCCATGTCCGGCGGTCAAACCGAGAAACAAGCGCAGCTAATTGTCGATTTTAAGCCCGATATCATCATGGTGACGCCATCTTACTGCCTTAGTATTATCGACGAACTTGAGAAAATCATGGACGGAGACGCTAGTAAGTGCTCACTAAGAATTGGTGTCTTTGGTGCAGAACCGTGGACAGAATCCCTCAGAACCGAAATTGAAACTCGCCTAGGAATCAAAGCCTTAGATATTTATGGTTTATCTGAAGTGATGGGACCCGGCGTAGCCATGGAATGCGCAGACTCTGAAGAAAGCGGCCCAACCATCTGGGAAGACCACTTTTACCCTGAAATTATCTGCCCAAATAGCCTAAAAACCCTCGGTCATGGGGAACATGGTGAGTTAGTGTTCACTACCCTCACAAAAGAAGCCATGCCAGTGATCCGCTACCGAACCCGCGACCTTACTCACCTAAAATCTGGTGGAAACCGCCAGATGCGCAGTATCGGAAAAATCACGGGTCGCTCCGATGACATGATGATTATCCGTGGTGTGAACGTTTTCCCGTCTCAAATTGAAGAGCAAATCATGCAATTCAAAGAGTTATCGCCACACTACCAACTGGAAATTGGGCGCAAAGGCAATATGGATAACCTCTCTGTGCGCGTTGAGCTCAAACACCCTGAGCAGCTGACTTTTGATGAACGCTGTAATATCTGCCACAACCTCAAACACCGTATTAAATCCATGGTGGGGATCAGCACCCGAGTGAGTATCGTCAACTGTGGGGATATCCCGCGTTCACAAGGCAAAGCCCAGCGCGTAATTGATACACGAATTGCCGTCTAATTGCCGAGAATGAGGTGTATTCATGATGAATACGCCTCTCGGCCGGTTTCCTTATAATGCTCACACTCTTTGGCACGAAAACAAGACAATCGACTAGTTTTTGTCTAAGATTTGCCAAGCACCTGATACATAAATTTTAGGGATAAAATCATATGGAAACCAAACTCAGCCAATTTATACACTACGCCATTGAGAGCCAGCCTATCAGCGGAACGTCGCTTATCAGCTCCCTATATGGAGATGCTTTGCACCACCGTGGTGGCGAAGTTTGGCTAGGTAGCCTGACCAAATTGCTTGAGCCAATGGGTTTTTCCGACCGCTTTGTGCGCACCTCCGTGTTTCGTCTACAAAAAGAAAACTGGCTGGATGTCGAAAAAATAGGCCGCCGCAGCTACTACCGTATTTCAGAGCGCGGACAAAACCGCTTTCGCCGAGCGGAAAGCAAAATTTACCTCAGCGAACAGCCTGAATGGGATGGCACATGGGATTTACTACTGCTGGAAAGCGCGGATAAAGACGAAAAAATTCGCCTTAAAAAAGAGTTTGGTTGGCTCGGGTTTGGGCAATTTAATAGCGGCTTGATGGCTGCGCCAAGCCGGACACAAAGCGATATTCCTGCCTTACTGGGGGAGTTAAACGCGGCTGACCAAGTGATTTACTTCCGTGCCAACTATCCCTTTAATCGCTCTGAGAAGAAATTAAAAGAGTTGGTGTTCGATGCCTGGTCGCTCCCTGAGATTTCAGAACATTATCATCAATTTATCAACTTATTCCGCCCAGTAGCATTATTGCTAAAAGAACATGGGGAACAGACAATTTCCCCTGAATTATGTTTTCAGCTGCGCCTATTACTGATCCATTTTTATCGCCGCGTGATCTTAAAAGACCCGTTGCTCCCTGATGAACTGCTTCCAGCACAATGGGAAGGGCATATTGCGCGCCACTTGTGCACCAATATTTACCAGCGTATCGACCAGGGTGCCACCCAGTACGTCACCGACTTGTGTGAAACCACCGTTGGCGAACTACCACACCCCTCCAGCGCCTATTATCGACGTTTTGGCGGTATTCTTCGAGAGCTGGCAGCCGCATAATCACTTTGCTAAAGGAACCTTTATGCCATTTTATCAAATTGATGGAATTACCCCTGTTGTCAGTCCAGAAAGCTTTGTCCATCCCACCGCGGTAATCATCGGTGATGTGATCATTGGTAAGCGCGTTTATATTGGACCCAATGCCAGTCTGCGTGGGGATTTTGGACGCTTGATCATTAAAGATGGAGCGAATGTGCAGGATAACTGTGTGATGCATGGTTTTCCGCAATTCGATACCATCATCGAAGAAGATGGGCACATTGGTCACGGTGCTATTTTGCATGGCTGCCATATCAAACGTAATGCGCTCGTCGGCATGAACAGTGTCATCATGGATGGTGCGGTTGTTGGCGAAAATTCAATTGTTGGGGCTTGCGCGTTTATCAAGGCTGATGCGCAATTTCCTGATAACAGTTTAATTGTGGGCACGCCAGCCAAAGTGCTGCGCAACCTTTCAGAGCAAGAAATTGAATGGAAAAGTAAAGGTACACTGGATTACCAAGCGTTAGTTACCCGCTGCCTAAATACTTTCCAAGAAGTGACACCACTTGCGGAAGAAGAGCCGAACCGTCCAAAACTGGTATTTGACGATATCATTCCAAAATCCAGATTATAAAACTATTCCGTAAAAGATAGGGCACGTGCCAACAACTCACGCGCCCTATCCTGTTAGTGTTTATTCGCTTTGCTGCCAAACGGCGGCTTCGCAAACCATACCGTCACAATCAACGCAATAAACACCCAGCCACATAACCAGAAAATCTCATTCGCCGCAATAATCAACCCTTGACTGGTGATCTGCTGAGCAATAAAGCCGGAGGTTTGCTCCGTGGTCATGCCATGCGCCGCCATCCCTTGGTACATATCAAGGGATTCTGGGTTGTAATCCGTAATAAATTCAGTGAGCTGGCTATGATGCACTGCCTCCCTATCGCTCCACAGCGTGGTGGTGATCGATGTTCCAATTGAGCCCGCCAACGTACGGAAAAAGTTCGCCAAGCTGGAAGCCGAAGCTAATTTTTCAGGGGGCAGCCCCGACAGCGTCAAGGTGGTCAACGGCATAAAGAAACAGGCTACTGCCATTCCCTGCACCAACTGCGGCCAGACAACGGCATCGAACCCCATGGATGGCTCAAAAGTATAGGCTCGCCAGAAGAAGCAAATGGCATAAAACACGAAACTAAAAGTGACTATCCAGCGAATATCTAAGAAATCCGAGAGTTTCGCGACAGGTGCTGAGAACAATACGGGCAAAAGACCTATTGGTGCGAGCGCTAACCCTGCCCATGTTGCGGTATAGCCGTACACTTCTTGCAGTAGCTGCGGCAAAAGTACGATCGCCCCAAAATACGCCATATAGGCCAAACTAACCGAAATGGTACCAATGGTAAAATTACGGGATTTAAACAGCGATAATTCGACGATCGGGTTTTTGGAGGTCAGTTCCCAGATAACCATGAAGACCAGCGCAATTGCGGAGATCACTGCAAGAATCACAATCTCATTGGACGCTAACCAACCGAGCTCTTTTCCTTTATCCAACAGTACCTGCAAGCAGCCCACGCCGACGGATAACAGTGCTAAGCCGATCACATTGAATGGCACTTTCACCACTGTCGATTCCATTCCTTTCAGAATGATCGAGCCAACAATGATCACGAAGATCCCCAGCGGGATATTCATAAAGAAGATCCAACTCCAATGGAAGTTATCGCTGATATAGCCGCCGAAAATAGGCCCAAAAACAGGGGCTAAAATAATGGTCATCGACCAAAATGCCAACGCCATATTCTGCATTTTCGGTGGATAACACCGCATGATGAGACTTTGTGACAACGGGATAACAGGCCCAGCAACCGCCCCTTGTAGCACACGGAACAAAATCAACATACCAAGGCTGTCGGAAAAACCACATAGTAATGAAAACAGCGTAAACAGTGCCGTTGCCCACAGAAAGACTCTTATTTCCCCGAACCGTTTGGCTAGAAAACCCGAAATCGCGATAGAAATGGCATTCGATACCCCAAATGAGGTGATCACCCACGTCCCTTGAGAGACGGACACCCCAAGGTTTCCCGCAATCGTCGGGATAGCCACGTTGGCAATCGTGGAGTCCAACACCTGCATAAATGTCGCCAGAGACAGGGCGATAGTCGCCCAGACGAGTTTAGCCCCTTTTAGCGGTTGAATATCAGCCATGGGACTAATCCGCGTTATCGCTGATAATGGTATCGATCACCTGATCCACATCGTTTAACTTCAGCACCAAAACATCACTTTCAAACGCGGGAATTGTACGTTGCACTTCCGACAATACAGGACCATTTTGGTCTTTAATATCGATGGTCACATTCATGGATAAACCGATACGTAGCGGGTATTTCGCCACTTGCTCAGGGTCTAACTCCACGCGAACGGGTAGACGCTGCACCACTTTAATCCAGTTCCCTGTGGCATTTTGCGCAGGCAGCAATGAGAACGCACTGCCCGTCCCCATATCCAGCCCCACTACCGTACCTTTGTAACTCACATTGCTACCATAAAAATCACTGTTAATCGTGACCGGCTGACCGATACGCACATTTTCAAGTTGCGTCTCTTTAAAGTTAGCGTCGACCCAAACGGGTTGAACCGGCACAATCGCCATTAACGAGCTTTGCGGGCTGACTTGGGAACCCACTTGCACATTACGGCGAGAGACATATCCCGTCATCGGGCTTTTGATTTCTGTCCGCTGTAGATTGATCCACGCACTGCGCACGCTATCCGCCGCTTGTTGCACCGCTGGCTGGTTTTTCAGTGCCGTATTACGCAACAACGCACGGTTGGCATTGTATTGTTGAATCGAAATATCCAGCGCTGCTTGCGCCAGTTGCACCGCTTCTTGAGAGTGCTGCAAATCCTCTTTTGAAATCGTCCCACTGCGACCTAATGCTGCACGGCGCTGATAATCTTTTTGCGCTTGCGCAAGCGAAACTCGATTTTGTTGGATTTGGGCTTGGTACTGGTCCCCATTGATATACAACTCTTTGGTTTTGCGCACAGTGGACGCTAAATCATGTTTGGCCTGTTCATAGGCCAGTTGCGCATTCGTTTTATCCAGCACCACCAGCACATCACCCGCTTTCACCAAGTCAGTATTCTCAAAGTTCACTTGAGTGACATTTCCGGTGGTTTGCGCAACGATAGGAATTTGCAAACCCGACACATAGGCATCATCGGTATATTCTTGAAAACGCAGAACCAAAAACCAATACGCGCCATAGGCAACAAACAACAAAACAATAATAACCGTAGCGATGATCATCCACAGTGTTCTTTTATTTTCTTGTTTCGTTTTTTGATGCTCTTCAATTGAATTTGTCGGTTGTTCCATAATAACTCTCAAGGGAAATAAACTTTATTCTAGCAATATAACCTATCTTTACGAACTCATCGTGATAATGCAATAGGCAACTGTTTTATATTAACTAAATATCCATTTTAATTTTTATTTTCTGTTTTAAATCAATATTCAACCTTTTTTAAAATTAGAAAATTTAAATATAATCAAAAAAAGATGAAGTTATTTAAAGATAATAAAAACATTCTAAATAAGATAATTGTGAGTCGTTAAATAATAATCGGCATTTATTTCTTTCATTCCCAAATAGCTATTCTCTCATTTTTCAGTCTATTTCCTACTTTTTGTACGGTTTTTTACGCTCTCTCGTTCCCTCGCACAAAATGTTAACCGTGATCAAACTTTGCCCAAAAAATAGCTCGCTAATTATTTATTTTCTATCTGTATCGGTGTTAGTATTCGCAAACATTATGATTATCATTATCATTTAGTTTTGCTAGGGAAAAACATGAAAACGCACTATCACTACTCTTTAATCGCTGCAGGTGTTTGCGCAGCGTTGGCTTCATTTAGCACCACAGCAGAAGAAAATTCAGACAAAATGATTGTTACCGCATCGGGTTATTCCCAGCAATTACGCGATGCCCCTGCCAGCGTTACCGTCATTACTGCCGAGCAGTTACAAAATAAACCTGTTCGCGACTTAGCTGATGCCGTCAAAGATGTTGAAGGTGTCAGTGTCGTCGGCAGCGCCAATAAACAAGATATTAATATTCGCGGGTTATCCGGCGAATACACTCTGATTCTGGTGGATGGTCGTCGCCAAAATAGCCGTGAATCTCGCCCAAATGGTAGCGGCGGCTTTGAAGCAGGCTTTATGCCGCCTGTTGAAGCTATCGAGCGTATCGAAGTGATCCGTGGCCCAATGTCCTCCTTGTATGGCTCTGATGCCATGGGCGGCGTCATTAACATCATCACCAAGAAAGTGACCAATGAGTGGCACGGTAGCGTCACCACGGGCGCAATTATTCAAGAAAATAGCGAAAGCGGCGACTCCATGGACGGTAATTTCTACCTGTCTGGTCCGCTGATTAAAGATAAACTAGGTCTGCAACTGTATGGTGGCGGCGATTACCGTAAGGAAGATAAAATTCCGGATGGTCATGATAAGAAAGATAATAAAAGCCTGACAGCAAAATTAACTTTCACGCCAATGGAAAACCAAACCTTCTTATTTGAAGCGGGTAGAACAACCCAAGAACGCTATGCTGAACCGGGTAAATCCCTCGCTGAATACTCCATGTTTAATGGTGTAAAACGGGATAACACCAAATCAGAAACTCATAATAACCGTAATCATATGGCGCTGACGTACAAAGGCGACTGGGATGTGATTCAAACAGAAGTGAGTGTTTATCAAGAACAAACCAAACGTAAAACCAAAGCCGAAACCAAAGACGCAAAAACAGGGTTGTATAATTACGCTTATGAGGCTCGCATGCCTGAAATCACGAATACCGTCGTGGATGGTAAAGTGGTTGCTTTCCTACCGGACAATATTTTGACGGCGGGAACCCAATACCAGCATGCGAAGCTGAAAGATACGTCAGCGACAGGCGCAAAAACTACTGAGAATGTCTCTCTGACTGCGGATCAATACGCTCTGTTTTTAGAAGATGAGTTTACTGCCACTGAAAATCTGATTTTAACCGGTGGTATCCGTTTAGATCATCATGAATTCTATGGTGACCACTGGAACCCGCGCGGTTATGCCATTTACCATCTGACCGATGAAATCACCATCAAGGGTGGAGTATCACAAGCTTTCCGCGCACCAACACTGCGTGAAATTAGCCCGAACTACAAAACATCGACAGAGAAAGGTAAAGGGATCATTTACGGTAACGACAATCTGAAACCGGAAAAAAGCTTTAACCAAGAGATTGGGATCGCCTATGACCATGAATCTGGTTTCAATGCCAGCGTCATGTTCTTTAATACTGATTTCAAAAATAAACTCACCAGCTACTACACCGGCGACAAAGACCCTGTAACAGGTTTAAACCTGTATACCTATGACAACGTGGGTGAGGCGAATATTAAAGGGGTTGAAGTGGCGGCTGGCATTCCATTTGCCGAAGATTGGAACCTTAGCCTGAACTACACTTACACCGATTCAGAACGTAAAAGTAATGATGAAAAGCTAACGAGTGGCGAATCCCTCAAAGGCTACCCATTGGATAAAACGCCAAAACACTTAGCCAATGCCAAACTGGATTGGCAATATAGTCCTGATCTCAACCTGTACACTCGTGCGCATTACGAAGGTGAACAAGTTTGGGCAGCACAACGTAATGGCTCTTCCGTTCCACGTTACCGTAAAGGCTATACCACCATGGACGTAGGCGCGACGTATCAGTTGCTGAAAAATACCAAACTGAACTTTGCTGTCTTAAACATCGCTAACGAGAAAGGCTCTAAAATTGATGCTGAGAATGGTGGAAACTGGGATGTTGAAGACGGTCGCCGTTACTGGGCGAATGTCAACGTGACATTCTAATCGCTGATTGCGGGTATGACGCTTATCGCTGATTACCCGCTGATTCTTTTTCGTTCGATGGCAATCCCAATGATAAAAAAACTGTTTATGGCGAGCCTATTGATGTGTATCGCAAGCAATACTTGGGCACGCCCCAACCCGAATATTCCCGAATTTGATGCACGTGTGGCGGACGTATACACGGTGCAGCACCATGATATGCGCAATGGCCAGCGCGAGCTGCGCATCTACAGCGCCGTTCCACAGAATATCTTAGAAAAGCGCCCCGTGCTGTTTATGTTAGATGGGAATGGTCTGTACCCGCTCGCGGTCAATCAGGCTGCTCAGCAATTTTCCCCAGAAAAATTACCGATTATTATTGGTATCGGCTACCCCAGCCCTGAAGCGTTCCCTAAGAAAGAACGCACGTACGACTATACGCCGAAAGTTGCTGGAGACGCATTCCAACACGGTGGTGGTGCAGAATCTCTGTACCAGTTTCTCACCTTCACCATTCGCCCATGGGCTGAGCAACAGTTCCCGATAGATACTCAACGCGAAACCTTATTTGGGCATTCATTTGGCGGTTTATTTACCCTGATGGCGTACCAAGACCACCCTGCGGATTTCCAGCATTTTGTCGCAGCAAGCCCGTCATTATGGTGGGGAGAAGGAAAAATGGTGAATTTAGATAAGTTAACGCGCCCGTCGAAAGCATCGCCGCTAGATATCACCCTCGGGGAGTTAGAGGAGACGCCAGATTTAAGCCGTTTAACCGATGAGCAAAAGCAGAATTATCAAACGCGCAAAAGTTGGATTTCTCCGCGTGAAGTGTGTGAAGCCATAAACCGCCCTCAACGGGTTTGTGATTTCACCTTATTTGCGGGCAAAACCCATGGTAGCGTCATTCCCGATGCCATCAAGAAAGCATTGGAAATCGCAACATCCGAGCCATAAAAAAATCGGTTTCCTGCCCAAAAGCACGAAACCGAGTTATTATCGATAAAAACTGGCTAGACAACTTAACTGTCTGTGGTGGCACTAACAAGGTAATCCACAATATCTTGTAAGCGTTGCCACTTCATCCACACTTCATCCTGTAATGGCTGTTCGGTATATTCCTCAATCGCCGCAATCAATTCCAACAGCTCTAAAGAATCGATATGCACATCGGCAATGAGTTCAGCATCCATAGGATAAAATTTGTTAATGCCTGAATACTCACGAATTTGCTGAAGATGGCGCTCTAACCATTGCTGCGCCATATCCTGTTGTGGGGTCATATCATTACCTTATGGAAAACGTTTGGCGTCATCGTTATAATACCGCTCGACTTCCGCTTGGTTTGCTCTTAAAGCGCCACGCTCCGTACCTGTGAAAAGCTTATCGGCGGTAGAATCTGCAAACATTTTCTCCGCAGGTACCGTTTGTGGAGCTGCACGTAACCCTTGATAAATTTCTTTATCTGCTTGGTTTGCGCTTAAAGCGCCGCGCTCTGTACCTGTGAAAAGCTTATTGGCTTTCGCGGTAGAACCTGCAAACATTTGCTCCACAGGTACCGTTTGTGGAGCTGCACGTAACCCTTGATAAATTTCTTTATCTGCTTGGCTATGGTTTAACCCTCCGACTGTCGTGACAACGGGTTTCGCTTCATTCTCTGATCCATTGCTCGATGTCCAGCCCGACTCAGTTCGAATATAGCGATTCTGAAAACCTGGATTTTTCGGCAATAGCCATTGAATATCCGCAATATATTTTCGAGGTTGCTCAGCCAGCTCTTTTACCTCTGGGCTTTCTAACTCAATCTCGAGCTTAATCTCTTCCTTAGCAGGTTGAGGGCGAACGCTGTTTGCATTCTCCGATGGCGCTCTTAACTCAGGGCGGTTCTTTTTCATTGAACCTCCGTCAATTTCGTCTTTCAAAACAGTAGTCGACACGGGAACTGGCGCTCTGTATTGAGTCCATTCCGATGGATCATGCTTAGGCGTATTGATGACCGCATTTATCCCTTGGGACAGTGGTGGTGGCAATACCCTTTCCCCAAAATTATTTTGTGATTTTGTCGTGCTGCCGCTGGATGCCCCGTTATGATAGTGGTTGATATTGTAAGTATTACCGACATTTCTATAATTGGTAGTATTAGCTGCATTCGGCGCTAAAGCGGGCGATAACACAGGATGCGTATGCCCGGCGTCAATTTCATCCCCCGCCAAATCATGCGGATTTGATGCAGGTTTTTGATGTGCCGACTCACTTGCATTATTCATATCGTTGAATGAACGAATGTGCTCAATTTTGCTTTCTAATTCTAAAAATACGTTATATAGCTGAAGCGATTTATCCGCAAAAGATGTTTCTCCATGCTGTTTATATTCTTGAATATAGCCTTCCATTTTCAGCTTGCTTTGATGTTCTAGCATGCTCACGAGGGCATTATTCACATCACAGCTATCAACATCGGCTCTATCAAAAACTTCCGCTAACTTGTCTTTAAGTGCAGGGTTCACATACTTCTCAACAAAACGGTCAGAAATAGTTTGCCATCTGTTCTCACCAAGACTTTTAAATACGGATGCCATTTTTTTATCAAAAGCGCGTTCTTCATTATTTAAAATATTTTTAAGTTGCGAATATTTATTTTCTTGCGTATTTAGCGATTTAATTAAATCTGCCGCAGACTTCAAAAGTCCAGGTTCACGATTGATTTCATCCTGCGTTAATAAGCTTAAAAGAATTAAACTATTCTCTGGACGATAATTAACCTCTTGTTGAATCAAATTACCACTCGCACCCGCACATAGTACCGATAAGATCATTTCCTCTGAAATTTTTGGAAATGTTTCATTTAACATCTGATAAATAGCCGTAGCTTGTTTACTATGATTAGCTCGGTGTAATTCATTACGATCTCCGGCAATCGAAACTTGATCATTTGTTATTGAATTTCCAGGGAAACGGCTTTGTCCCCCTATCGAGTTAACAGTCGAAATTTGTGAACTGATAGGTTTATTACCTACCCGCGATGTGGCATTTTATGATATATCTGACGAACGCCTAATCTCTGAATTAGTGCTTCCAATAATAGTCATAAAAACTCCTCATAATTTCTTATGATTAAAATTAAATAAGATAAATAACTTAAATTACATATTGATCAGGCCATTATTATTCTGATTTAAATCTTTTATTAACTGAATAAGTAACTGAACCAGAGTATCAAAATGGCTATTATCCTGACGAAAAGTCTCTAATAAACGAGAAACACTGCTATTCACCGAGTTTTTTTGGGCATCAATCGCAGTTTGGAGACTTTGGAACTGTTGTGCCATAACATCTTCGCCACTCCATCCAGCAGGAGAGTTTTTGATAGCTAATAAAATTTCTCTGATTGGCTTAAAATCTGGATAAACTTGTATCTCATTCCCACTTTTTTTAACCGTGAATCCTTGTCCTGATAATTTTTTTTCCCAAAAACTAAATTCAACATTGATGTCCGAACCCGCTTTAATTGTATATAAAGGCGGAGTTTTCGTACCATACTCGCTAGAATCTAGAGTACTAAGATAATCTCTCATCTTATTTTTACTGTGGGTATTCTGATCCGTTGGGTTTTTCTTACCAAGATCTTCACCCCACATTTCGCAATATTCTGTTAATAATTGACTTTCAGTATATGAAGATGACGTATAAAAGGATTCGTAATCAGAATATGAAATACCTGAATATTTTGATATGGCTAAATCAAACTCCATCATGAACTTTTTTGGGGTGAAATGTATTTTACCATCACTACCGGATTTAATACTGTCGCTCAACTTACCTAATGCGGTATTCACATCTTGCATATATTTCGTAGAGGCTTTAACGATTTCACCATATGTTTTCTGGTAATCCCCGTGGATTTTTTCAATTAAGCCTTGTGTTGCCTCAATATGACTACGACCATCTTCAACTGGTTGGGGGATCCGCCGAAACTGATCAGATGAACGTTTCATCGCCATCATCATTAAGCGGTATTGCTCTTTGACATCATCAAAATTACCCGAAATGACATTTGGACTAAATGGGGCTTCATCCACTGGCGCCCCCAACTGTAGCGCCAACTGAGCACCTTGCTGGTAAACATCTAAAGATGGGTCTAATACCAAACCTTTCTCAATAACGGGAGAGGTGTTCTGAACATCTACATGCTTAGTAGCTGGCGCATTAACTGACGCCCGCGGATTTAAATGTATTGGTGTGATGATTTCCATCGTGACTTAGCCTCTTACCATACTTTGGAAGGTGCGCAATTGACTTTCACGGATTTCACGCAGGTACTCAATCATCTGTTTAACCAAGTCTAGGCTTTTATCCACTTGCTTATCCTTGTCCGCAGAGACGGTACGCGCCATATCAGCAACAGATTGCTGAGTCATTTTGTTAGCTTCTTCTGATTTTACATTCACCTGATTCGCCGACGTCACCATTTGACCTGCATTATCGGACATGCGGGAGCCTTGCTCTGCAATCCCTATCTGAGTACGAGTTTTGTTCATGACGCGCTCATGCTCATCACGCTCAGCTAATCCTAATTTATTGGTACGCTGGGCCGCTTCAGTACCTCGCTGATTAGCCAGTGCTTGCTGCGCAGGTGTCGCTTGGTCCGCCAGCTCCACTTTTACGCCGTCTTTAGTTTTTAATTCAAGGGAATTATTTTTAGGAGATGACAGTGCACTTGCATTGAGCTCATTTAAACGATCCGCGGCGGAGCCATTTTGGTTTGCTTTGACTAAATTGTGCTTAATTGACTGATTCTGTTTATGCAGTCCTCGAGCTTGAAAAGCCGTTCCTGCCGCGGTAATGGCTAAAGACGTGAAAAAGCCAGTCAGTGCACCATTGAACATCTCCTTGCCTTCTTTAATGGTCGAGTCAGCTGCCGCTTCAACCATTTTCGCATTCAGCGTTAAGAAATCAGCACTGATACGACGATCCGATATATTTAGCTCGGCAACTACTTTGCGTACAATCTTGAGTAATTCCAGCATAATATCACTGCTGATAATGCCAACGAATTGTTGCTCTTTCACTCCCTCAATTGATTTAACCGACTTTTTATCTGAGTCAATCACATTTGAGTTTTGTAGCAATGTATTGAAGAAACTACTGCCTATTATCACTTGAATGGCTAGAGCGATTTGTTTGTAATCAGTCTCATCAAGTTGCTGATTATTTGCTAACACCTGATTGAGCGTTTTGCTCTCTTCGGTAAAGACTTTCTCTACTGCGTGTTGAGCTTGCTCTGGTGTGATTTGAATAAAGCCGGATAAATCACTTAATAACGTATTTTTTTCCACTTCCCCCAACTTTGATAATGCAGCGTGTATTTGGGGCTTGGTCATCGTGGATGTCGGTACAGGTAAGATAGGTTTTTCAACAGCACTTTCAGCAAAATTAGCTGAAATGTCTTCAGCAAAATTATCTGCAATGTCGTGGAATTGAACGTCCCGGCGCACTCCATTTGTTGTAAGCAATTGAGTTTTAAGCTTAAACGCAAATTCAGCGTCATTCTGTTGAGCCTGTGTAAGTAAATTTGATGATTGAATCAAAAACGCCATATAAATATTCTCCAAAAATTTAAGCGAAACGAGCTGCTTTCAGCATCTCGGCTTTAGAGTTGTTTGATTGGTTAAGAGCGGTCATCATGCCTCTGAACATTTCATCCAGTTGCTCATAGTTTTTTGATAAGGATTTGATTAATTCATCTAGCAATGTAGTTAATGCCTGAATAGTTTCATTATTCAAGATCATGCCTGCTAGCATCTCTTTCATATCGCGCATCTGAGCCGCGGCTTCTAAACGTAATCCCCCGGATGTTGTTACATTGGCAACAGAAAGACCCGCACCCGCTCCTTTCATACCAACTTCTAAACGAGCCATATTGACGCTTTGATTTTTCCCTGTAGACGCCGCTTTTTGCGTCGTCTTAGCGATATCTTTTACATCATCAAGTTTGTCA